>CAJOIC010000059.1 GCA_905234625.1 uncultured Oscillospiraceae bacterium
GGAAGCATACAAGCAATATGCCGATGGCGCGACCATGAAGGAGATCCTCAAATATCTCAATGAGCACAACATCAAAAACGCCTATGGTCATGAGATAAGTTATAACAACGTCCAAAGCCTCTTGAAAAACCGCAAGTATATTGGCGAATATCGTTTCCGGGATACAGTTACACCGAATGGTATCCCCGCCATTGTTCCGGAAGAGCTGTTCGAGAGGGTACAGGAGAAGATCGAGAAGAACCGTCGGGCACCTGCCCGGCACAAAGCGGAGGACGATTACCTCTTGACCACGAAGCTGTTCTGCGGTTATTGCGGCGCTTACCTCTGCAGCGAGAGCGAGACGAGCCGGACAAACGTCGTCCACCACTACTACAAATGCGTGACCGCCAAGAGGAAGCGCGGCAACTGCCACCTAAAGCCGATTAAGAAGTTCCTGCTGGAAAATGCGGTCATCGACAGCACGATGGACATGCTGCAGGATGAGAAGGTCATCGAAACGATCATCGCAACGGTGATGGACATGCAGGATCGGGAAAACGTCGATCTGCCGCTGTATGAAAAACAGCTGCGGGAAACGCAGACCGGTCTCGACAATCTATTATACGCTATCCAGCAGGGAATGCTTACGCCTTCGACCAAACAGCGGCTTCTGGAATTGGAAGCAGCAAAGGAGGAGCTGGAGGTAAAGATCGCAAATGAGAAGCTTACGAAACCCAGGGTCCCGGAGGAATACGTCCGGACGTGGCTGCTCAGATTCCGAGAGCTTGATGTCAGCAGAGCTTGATGTCAGCAAGAAGGAACAACGCAGAATCCTGATCGACAGTTTCGTCAACAGTATCATCGTATACAACGATCATATCGAGATCACATACAACAATAAAGAGGGCTGTAAGATCATCTCTTTTGAAGAGGTACAGGAAGCCGCCTCCTCAGCAATGAAAAAGGCGGTTGGTTCGGATATGGAATGGCAAGGTCCACCAAGCAAATGCACCGCCGAAAGGCGGTGTTTTTGCTTGGCGGGAAACGCCAAAGTGGATTCGAAGCCGAGCGGGAGTGAATGACATGCCGGTGGCATGTCAGAGCCGCGAGGGGGGCCCGCCCGCAGGCAGGCGAATCTACCTTCCCCCACCGATCCCGTGTCCGACAGGACGCGGGATTAATAATTGCGAACACTACCTTATTATAATGTAATGTTACTGCGTTGAAGTGCGTGGATAGATATGTTATACTAAATATATCATACTGTGAATATGCGTTATATCGAATGGAAATAGAGCGGTCTCCCGACGGCGCTTTCAGACTATGCGAAGGAGGATCGGACATGGGCATCAGATTCATTACGGGCTACATCGTCGTATCCATATGGCTGGCGTTCCTCAACCTGTATTTTGCCCGAAGGGCCTTCAAAAGACCCGGTGAGGCGGCGCGCTATCTCGGCTATTCTGCGGTCCTGGCGATGGTGGTCAATATCTCTTACCTGGGCTCGATCCTGACCCGGGATTATTTCCAGGCGTCGCTGATGTCCAGCGTGTATTTCATCGCCATCGACTGGATGCTCATAACGCTCCTGCATTTCGTCCTGCTGTTTACCGAGACCACCAGCCATCGGTATTACCGCTGGATCCGACAGGGGATCCGGGTCTACGGCTTTTTCGATACGCTGGTGCTGGCGGTGAACGTCTTCTATGAGCTGGCGGTGCACTATGTGGACCGGGGCACGCCCATCGCCCCCTTCACCTATGAGATGAAGCCCCTGTACAGCATGCATCTCGTCTTCACCTACTGCATCGTCGTGCTGGTGCTGTTCATCCTGATCCGCAAGATCCTGACCACGCCCCGGCAGTACCGCAACCAATACGCCTTCCTGGTCTACGCGATCCTCCTGGTGGTGGCCACCAACGCCATGTTCCTGTTCCGGGACAGCGGGGAGCTCTATACCCTGCTGGATTTCTCCATCCTGGGGTACAGCGTGGGACTGTATCTGATGTGCTGGAGCGCCTTCGACTACCGGGAGAAGAACATGCTGGAGAGCCTGACCATGATGATCTTTTCGAACCTGGATCAGGGCATCGTCCTGTTCGACTACGGCGGACGGCTCATCATGTACAACCGTATGTCGGAGCAGCTGCTGCGGGACGTGAAGTTCCTGGACCGCATGGAGATACGGGCGTTCCAGGAGGCCTGCGACCTGCCCACGGACCGGGCGGAGGACGCCTATACCGTCCAGAAGAGCCCCCTGCGCTGCGATTTCCGGCGGATGCGGGATCAGGACGAGGAGGTCATCGGCAACCTCTATGTCTTCTCGGACCTCAGCAACACGGCGGACAGTATGACGGGCTTCATGGTCTGGGAGAAATTCCGGCGCTACGCCATGGAGAACCCCGGCAAATTCAGCGTGCCCACCGCCGTGGCCCTGTTCGATATCATCGGGCTGGACCAGGTGAACCGCACCTTCGGCCGGGAGGTGGGGGATATGCGGATCCGGAACCTGGCCCAGAGCATGCGGGCCCATCTGCCGGAGGGAACGCTGTTCGTCCGGGGCTATGAGGCCCATCTCGTGGCTGTCTGCCACGGCATGGAGGAGGAAGAGCTGCGGGGCTGCGCAGAAAAGGTCATCGCGCATTGCGGGGAGACGGTGAAATACGGTCTGTCTGCCACGGGCGTGGAACGCAGCGGCGAGGGCCGGGATGTGCTGGGGGCCGTGGAGACCGCCTCCCGCGCCATGCAGGTGAAGAAGCTGTTGGACGACCACAGCGCCCACTCCCAGACCCTGAGCTCCCTGGTGCGGGCGCTGGAGGAGTCGGATTCCGAGACCGAGGCCCATGTGCGCCGCACCCAGAAGATGGGGGAGATGCTGGGCCGCCGGATCGGGCTGAACGATGCGGAGCTGAGCGACCTGCAGCTTCTGTGCCTGCTGCATGATATCGGCAAGGTGGGCATCCCGCTGGAGATCCTGAACAAGCCCGGCCGGCTGACGGAGGCGGAGTGGAGCGTGCTGCGCTCCCATACGGAGAAGGGCTATCAGATCGCCAGCTCCTCGGACGAGCTCAGAGCTATCGCCCCCATGATCCTCTGCCACCACGAGCGCTGGGACGGCAAGGGCTATCCCCAGGGGCTGGTGGGGACCAACATCCCCCGGCTGTCCCGGGTGATCGCCGTCGTGGACACCTACGACGCCATGGTGAACGATCGCCCCTACCGGAAGGCCAGGACCCCGCAGGAGGCCATGGAGGAGATGGAGCGGGGCAGCGGGACCCAGTTCGACCCGACCATGGTCCGTGTGTTTGTGGAGATGCTGCGGGAGCACCCGGAGCTGGCCAAGGGAGAGAACATCGGCGGAGAGGAGCCGCGGACCATCGAGGCGGTCCGGGAGGAGAAGCCCTCCGGAGCGGGCAGCACCTTCGCCATCCCTTACTGCCGTTATTTCCTGGATGTGGACGACTATATCGTCGAGGTGGACCAGAACTTCGAGACCGTCACAGGCTATACCGGATACGACGTGCTGAACCGGCGCATGACGCAGTACGATCTGATCCCACCGGAGGAGAAGGCGGACTACATGATCCAGGTGAACAACCAGTTCGCCAAGGGGAACATCGCCTACCTGGAGCACGACATTCAGCGCAAGGACGGCACCCGGACCCGGATCTGCTGCATGGGCAAGCGGTACTTCGACTCCGCGGTGAAAGCCTTCCGCAGCGAGATCGTGGTCTTCGATATCGACGACAGACGGCGCGGAGAGTGATCCGCGAAGGATAGGGGAACGCCTGCGGGCGCTCCCCTGCCGTATGAAAAGCATGACGGGAGGCGGCTCTTACAGCCGCCTCCCGATGCGCTTTATGGTGCTGCCTTTCGGCGGGCTCAGCCGGCGAGAGCCGCCTCGACGGCGGCATAGTCTCCGGCGAGCTGGTCTTCGGAGGCCATCTCCAGGACGTTCAGATCGCCGTCGTAGATGCCGGTGAGCGTGAAAGTGCCGTCGGCGTTCAGGATGCCGGTGATGGTTTTTACAAACTCCGCGCCGTCCATGTTCTGACCGACGCTCTCCAGGACGAAGGTGCCGTCCTCGTTGATGACGATATCGCCGCCTGCGGCGGGCTCGGCGGAGGCGGTGGCCGCGGCGTAGACGGCCTCCACGGTGGCGAGGTTGTCCGCCAGCTGCTCTTCCGTGGCAAGCTCCGTCAGATCCAGGTCGCCGTCGAATACGCCGGTAACGGCGAAGACGCCGTCCTCGGTGACGGTGCCGGTCACGGTGAGAACGAAGGCGTCGCCTTCCATGTTCGCGCCGGTCTGCTCCATGGTGAAGGTCATATCGTCCGCGATGACCAGGGTGAGCTCGCCGTCGGTGTAGGTGCCGGGGACGACGGCCTCGCCGGACGCCTCGCCGGAGGGATCACCGGAGGGCTCGCCGGAGGCGAAGGCGCCCAGGGACAGGACCATGCACAGGGCCAGGAGCAGCGCCAGGACAGTAGAGATGCGTTTCATGTGTTCTTCCTCCTTGTTTTTTGTTTTAAACTGTTATTATCATAACATACGGAGCGGCCCGCCGCAATACGGAGCGGGAAAAAATCCCCTCCCATGGGGCGAAGGGGGAGAGCGCGTCCCTGCGTTCGTCCGCGGTTTGACAGGCGGGGCGGCTTACGGTAAAATATGGGGGAAAGAAAGAGAAACGGAGGAGCTGTCTGCTATGAAACTGATCTCATGGAACGTGAACGGTCTGCGGGCCTGCATGGGCAAGGGCTTCGAGGAGTCCTTCAGGGCGCTGGACGCGGATATCTTCTGCCTGCAGGAGACGAAGCTCCAGGCCGGACAGCTGGAGCTGGAGCTGCCGGGGTATCATCAGTACTGGAACTACGCCGAGAAGAAGGGCTACTCCGGCACGGCGGTGTTCTCCCGGACAGAGCCCCTGGCGGTGACCTGTGGCATCGGGGTCCCGGAGCACGATCACGAGGGCCGGGTGATCACGGCGGAGTATGAGGACTTCTATTTCGTCTGCGTGTATGTGCCAAACTCCCAGCGGGAGCTGACCAGGCTCGACTACCGGCAGGAATGGGAGGCGGCGTTTCTTGCGTACATCCTCTCCCTGGAGGCGAAAAAGCCGGTGATCTACGCCGGGGACCTGAACGTGGCCCACAAGGAGATCGACCTGAAAAACCCCTCATCCAACCGGCGGAACGCGGGCTTCACCGACGAGGAGAGGGCCTGCTTCACCGCGGCGCTGGAGGCGGGCTATATCGACACCTTCCGGTACTTCTATCCCGATGTGACGGGGGTCTACTCCTGGTGGTCGTATATGTTCCACGCCCGGGAGAAGAACGCGGGCTGGCGCATCGACTATTTCGTGGCGTCGAAGAAGCTGGAGGACCGGCTGGTCTCCGCCGCCATCCACGGGGACGTCTTCGGCTCCGATCACTGTCCCGTGGAGCTGGTGCTGCGGTAAAAACAGGCAAATCCCCGTTGCCATACGCCCGACCCTGCGGTATAATAATAAGGTAAGCGGCCGGAGCGCATTCCGGCAAACAACAGACAGAAAAGAGGAGCAACCAATGAAAAAATCTCCCGTCAGGACGATCGTTGCCATCGGCATCGGCGCGGCGCTGTTTTTCGTGCTGGGTCGCTTCGTGGCCATCCCCAGCCCCGTGCCCAATACCAACATCTGCATCCAGTACGGTCTGCTGGCCTTTATGGCGGCGATATTCGGACCCGTCGCCGGCGCCCTCATCGGCCTCATCGGCCACGCCCTCATCGACTTCAGCTACGGCTGGGGCATCTGGTGGAGCTGGGTCATCGCCTCCGCATGCTTCGGCGGGCTCATGGGCATCGTCGCCAAGCGCTTCCGCCTGGCGGACGGTATCTTCGAGAAGAAGGATATCCTGACCTTCAATATCTTCCAGATCATCGGCCACGTGATCGCCTGGGGCGTCATCGCGCCGGTGCTGGACATCGTGATGTATGCCGAGCCTGCCAACAAGGTCTTCATCCAGGGCCTGGTGGGCGGCCTTGTGAACATCGTCACCACCGCCATCGTGGGCACGCTCCTGTGCGTCGCCTACGCCGCGGCCAAGCCCAAGCAGGGCAGTCTCGAGGAGGAAAAGGACGACTGACCCCACGCCCATACCACGGCGGGAGAGCCAATCTCCCGCCGTCTTTTTTGACAGGAGAGCTTCCATGAACGAGCCCCTTTTGGAATTCAGGGATTTCGGCTTCAAGTATAACGCCCAGTCCCAGCCCACGCTGTACGATATAAACCTCACCGTCCGCAGGGGGGAGAAGGTGCTGATCGCCGGACCCTCCGGCTGCGGCAAGTCCACCCTGGCCCACTGCGTCAACGGCCTCATCCCCTTCGCCTATCGGGGGGAGATCACCGGCAGCGTCCGTGTGAACGGCCGTGAGACCCGGGACCTGAGCCTGTTCGAGATCTCCCGGACCGTGGGCACGGTGCTCCAGGACTCCGACGGACAGTTCATCGGTCTGACCGTGGCGGAGGATATCGCCTTCGCCCTGGAAAACGACTGTGTGGGCGAGCCGGCGCTGCACGACCGGGTGCGCCGGGCAGCGCAGATCGTGGACATAGAGAGCCACCTGCTCCACGCCCCCAGCGACCTCTCCGGCGGACAGAAGCAGCGCGTGGCCCTGGCCGGGGTCATGGTGGACGATGTGGACCTGCTGCTGTTCGACGAGCCCCTGGCGAACCTGGACCCTGCCACGGGCAAGGCCGCCATCGAGCTCATCGACGATATCCAGAAGGAGACCGGCGCCGCCGTCGTCATCATCGAGCACCGACTGGAGGACGTGCTCCACCGGGACGTGGACCGGGTCGTCCTCATGCGGGAGGGCCGCATCATCGCGGATATGTCCCCGGACCGGCTCCTGGCCGGGGGCCTCCTGACGGAGAACGGCATCCGGGAGCCTCTGTACGTGACGGCGCTGAAGTATGCCGGGGTTGACATAACATCGGACCTCCATCCCCACAGCATCCGGACGCTGACCCTGTCGGAGGAGGAGAAGGAGCGGGTGCGGGCCTGGTTCCGGGCGGCGCCCCCGTCTCCGCCGAAGCCGGAGCGCCCTGTTCTTCTGGACGCGCGGGACATCCGCTTCTCCTACGATAACGGGCGTCCGGCCCTGGACGGGGTGTCGGTGCAGGTGGAGCGGGGCGAGCTCATGGCCATCGTGGGTCGGAACGGCGCCGGAAAATCCACCTTCTCCAAGGTGGTCTGCGGCTTCGAGACCCAGCAGGAGGGGACCATCGCCTTCCTGGGGGCCGAAGACTGGGCCGGGCTCTCCATCAAGGAGCGGGCCGACCACGTGGGCTACGTCATGCAGAACCCGAATCAGATGATCTCGAAGACCATGATCGCCGACGAGGTGGGCCTGGGGCTCAGGACCCGGGGCGTTCCGGAGGAGGAGATCGCCCGCCGGGTGGAGGATACGCTGCGGATCTGCGGTCTGCGACCCTTCCGGAAGTGGCCGGTATCGGCCCTGAGCTTCGGCCAGAAGAAGCGGGTCACCATCGCCTCGATCCTGGCGCTGGAGCCGGAAATGATCATCCTGGACGAACCCACCGCCGGGCAGGACTGGCGGCATTATACGGACATCATGGAGTTCCTGCGGGAGCTGAACCGGCGGGGCGTCACCGTGGTGATGATCACCCATGACATGCACCTCATGCTGGAGTACGCGGAGCGGGCTGTGGTGTTCTCGGACGGGGAGGTCATCGCGGACGATACCTCCGCCGCCGTCCTGACGGACCGGGAGGTGATCCGGCGGGCGAACCTCCGGGAGACGAGCCTGTACGACCTGGCGCTGCTGTGCGGCATCGGGGACGGCCGGGCCTTCGTCCAGCGGTTCATCGACTATGAGCGGGAGGCGCGGGCATGACGAATATCTTCAACTACATCGACCGCCCCTCCCCCATCCACCGCCTCACCGGGGCCACGAAGCTCGTCTGCCTTCTTCTTTGGAGCTTTGCCGCCATGAGCACCTATGACACCCGGCTTCTGGCGGTGCTGCCGGTGATCAGCTTCGGGCTGTTTGCCGTGTCGAAGATCAAGCTCCGGGACGTGTCCTTCATGCTGGGGTTCACAGCGGTGTTCATGGTGCTCAATAACGTGCTGGTGTTCGCCTTCTCGCCTCAGCACGGCGTGACCCTATACGGGACGCGGCACGCGCTGTTTTCCCTGGGCGGGAATTACGTGGTGACGAAGGAGCAGCTGTTCTACCACCTGAACCTGGTGCTGAAGTATCTTGCCTCCATACCCATCGTGCTTCTGTTCGTCTGCACCACGAACCCCAGCGAGTTCGCCGCGTCCCTCAACCGCATCGGGGTGAAGTACACCGTGGCCTATTCCGTGGCGCTGGCCCTGCGGTATATCCCGGACATCCAGCGGGAGTATCACGAGATTTCCCAGGCCCAGCAGGCCCGGGGCGTGGAGATGAGCAAGAAGCAGACCCTGGTGAAGCGCCTCAAAAGCGCCGGCGCCATCCTCATCCCCCTGATCCTCTCCAGCATGGATCGGATCGAGGTCATCTCCAACGCCATGGAGCTGCGGGGCTTCGGTAAGCATAAAAAGCGCACCTGGTACATGGGCAGGCCCTTCCGGGGAGCGGATATCGCGGCCATGGTCCTGTGCGCGCTGCTGCTGGCCGCGGCGATCCTTCTGAATATCCACAACGGCGGACGGTTCTGGAACCCGTTCGCGTGAAAAAAGGAGATACTATGAAAGCATACGAGAGACTTCTGAAATACGTGTCCTTCCGCACGCCCAGCGACGAGGCGAACCTCGGCGAGACACCTTCCACCCCGGAGCAGCACGCCCTGGCGGCGTATCTGGCGGAGGAGATGACCGCCCTGGGCATGACGGAGGTCCTGGCGGACGGGCACGCCTACGCCTACGGCAAGCTCCCGGCGACCCCGGGGTATGAGGACCGGCTCCCCGTGGGCTTCATCGCCCATATCGACACGGTCCCCGTGCCGGAGGGGGCGCAGACGAACCCGTCCGTGGTGAAGGATTACGACGGCGGGGACATCCCCCTGGGGGATTCCGGGCTGGTGCTGTCCCCGGCGGCGTTTCCCCATCTCAAAAAGCTGGTGGGGGAGGATATCATCGTCACCGACGGGACCACTATCCTGGGGGCGGACGACAAGGCCGGCGTGGCGGAGATCATGACGGCGATGGAGCGGCTCATCCGGGAGGAGATCCCCCACGGTCCCATCAGCGTCTGCTTCCCGCCGGACGAGGAGATCGGCCACGGCGCGGCCCTCATGGACCTGACCCGGTTCGGCGCGGCTGCGGCCTATACGGTGGATGGCTCCGACGCGGACGAGGTGGAGTTCGAGACCTTCAACGCCGCCGCGGCCAAATGGGAGATCCGGGGCGTGGAGGTCCATCCCGGCTCCGCCAAGGACGTGATGGTGAACGCCTCCCTCATCGCGGCGGAGATCGTCTCCTCCCTGCCGGAGAACGAGACTCCCGCGACTACGGAGGGCTACGAGGGCTTCTACCACCTGGGGGGCATGTCCGGGGACGTGGGCCGCGCGGAGCTGTCCTATATCATCCGGGACCATGACCGGGCCAAGTTCGAGGCACGGAAGCGGAAGATGCGGGACATGGAGCGGGACATCAACGAGAAATACGGGCCCGGCACGGCAAAGCTCACCCTGCGGGACCAGTACTACAACATGGCGGAGGTCCTGCGGGAGTGCCCGGAGGTGCTGCACCGGGCCCGGCGGGCCATCGCGGCGGCGGACTTGCGGCCTGTGACGAAGCCCGTGCGGGGCGGCACCGACGGCGCCCAGCTCTCCTTCCGGGGCCTGCCCTGCCCCAACCTGGGCACGGGAGGCTTTGCCTTCCACGGACCCTACGAGCATATCTCCGTCCAGCGGATGGATAAGGTGACGGAGATCCTGGTGGGCATCGCCAGGGAATACGCTCAGGTGGTTTCTTGAATTTTCCGGCAAGACCGACTATACTGGAGACAGATATCATCCGAGGGAGGGGTGCGCCAGTTCGGCGCTTGTAATGCAGTTCGGTGAGAGTCCGAACCCGGCAAAGCCGTAGCGGGCAGCCGGTACACAGCCTTGGAGCCTTGG
>CAJOIC010000060.1:0-9020 GCA_905234625.1 uncultured Oscillospiraceae bacterium
ACGATGCGCTCGACGAGCTGGGCGTTGGACGCGGCGGGAACGTGGTAGGAGTAGTTGATGTTGTCCTCCATGCCGGTGCGGATGCCGGTGCCCCGCAGCATGCCGAACACGGTGCCGTGCAGCTGGGTCTGGCCGATGGCCATGGTGGTCACGTCGATGGGCATCTTGACGCCCGCCTCGGCGGCGCAGCTCTTGGCGAGGTTATACATATAGTCGATGTTCTGCTGTGTGCAGGAAATCGCGCCCTGGGATACCTTGTCCATGCCCATGACGAGCGTCAGGGACACGGGGTCGTCCAGCACGCCGGCGGGGTAGAGGTACTTGAACACGTCCTCGATGGCGGTGGGGTCGAAGACCTCGATCTCGGCCTATGCCCATCTCCTTGATGCGGCGGGCGGTGTTGATGAGCCACTTGCGGGTCCACATATAGATGAATTCGAGGTCGCCCCAGGTGGTGGTCATGAGGGAGCAGTCGAGCGAGCACATCTCGGGCCACGCGGCAGGGTCCTTGATGTCGAGCACGCCGAGGCCGTCGTCCGTCTGCGCGTTGTCGCGGGTGGCAGGGGCGGAGGAGTTCTGCACGATGATGGGGCATTTGGCGCGGATGCCGGTGTTGATCTCGGCGAAGATGTTAGGGTCGTTGCAGCTCTTGCCCTCTTTGTTGCGGGCATGAACGTGGACGATGGAGGCGCCGGCGTTGTAGCAGTCGTAGGCGCTCTGAATGATCTCGTGGGGCTGCTCGGGCAGATTGGGGTTCTGGGCCTTGCCCTGGAAGTTGCCGGTCTGGGCGACGGTCAGGATGACCTTTCTTTTCTCGTAAGCCATGATTCTATCTCCTTGTCATAATTAAATTTTCTTTTTGACTTGCAATTTCGATTTGCTGATTTTATTATAAGACAAGAAAATAACAATGGCGAAACGGTTATCAAATCGTTTGATAAGGATTTTTAATCGCAGGGGAGGGCGCGGTATGGATATGCAGCAGCTCAGGATCTTTCTCTCCATCTCCCGGACGCTGAACTTCACCCGCACGGCGGAGGAGTTCTTCATGTCCCAGCCCACGGTGTCGAACCGCATCCGGGCACTGGAGGAGGAGCTGGGGACGCCTTTAATAAATAGAAGCTCCCACCACGTGAGCCTCACGGAAGCGGGAGCGGAGTATGTGGGCTATGCGACGCGGATCCTGGAGACCCAGGCCGCGGCGGAGCTGCGGCTTCGCAACCTCGCGGCGGACCGGCCCGGTCATGTGCGGGTGGCGATGCTCTCGAGCTCCACGCCCTATTTTTCGCGGGCGCTGAAGGAATTCTCGGCCCGGTATCCAAAGGTGCAGGTGGACGTGGCGATGATGGAGGGATCGGATATGCTCCGGGCCATCGCGCGGCTCGACTACGATCTGTACTTTGCCAACGAGCCCATGCTGCCGCACCAGAGCTCGAAGCTCAGCTACGCCGTCACGGGTGTGAGCCAGCTGCACCTGTTCGTGAACCGGGGCGATCTGCCCTCCATCGATATGGAGGACTGGCGGACGGTGGGGAAGCACCGTTTTGTCTCCATGCAGGCGTCGGACTTCACGCTGTCGAGCCAGATTGACCGGGTGTGCCAGAACCGGGGCATCCAGCCGGACATCATAAACTATTACAACCGCGCGGATATGCTGCTTCTGTCCGTGGACTCCGGCGCGGGCGTCGCCATCCTGCCGCCGGAGGTGGCGGCCATGAAGTGCCCGGAGAACGTGATCGCCCTGCCAATACCGGGAGACGACGCCAGCCTCCGCTCCGTGGTGGCGTGGAAGACGGATTCCGAAAACGCCGAGGCCGACCGCTTCCGGGACATCGCCCTGGCCCAGAGCCGGGTGGTGCGAAGCGAATAAAGCGAATGAAAAAAACGGGCGGCGGGGATCTTATATCCCGCCACCCGGCGTTCCATTACAGCTCTTCGGTTTTAAAGGTCGTATAGCCCTCGTAGTAATAGCTGTGATCGATGCCTTTCATATAGATCTCACGGTCATGGATCTGATCGGTCAGCGCCTGCTTCAGAAGATGCTTGATCTCGATATCCCGGATGGGACTTCGCTCCATGGCGAGCAGGTAGTCCTCCTTATCCACGAGGCTCCAGTCCACGACCATGCCGAGCTCTCTCTTCAATATGAGATCGAGCCATATACGCATGCTGCGTCCGTTGCCCTCCCGGAAGGGGTGGGCAATATTCATCTCTACATATTTTTCCACGATCTCATCGAATGTGGACTGCGGCATTTTCTCGATGTTTTTCAGGGAGGCGTCCAGATACATAAGCGGCGCGAAGCGGAAGCTTCCTTTTGCGAGATTCACCTGACGGAGCTTCCCGGCAAAGTCGTAGATATCCTCGAACAGATACCGGTGTATCTCCGCGAGAGCGGCGTATGTTCCCGGCGAGAGCGTGTCCAGATATCCGCTGTCATACAGCTGGGCGGCCTTCTTTTTGCTGATGCGCTCCTCCTCGCGGGCGAGCTCAGTGGAGTCAGTGATCCCCAGTTTGTTTTCCAAAGCCATCCCATACGCACCTTTCTCATATAATACACGCCTATTTTACCACATGAAGGCTCATCCGGCAAATATATTATGGTATCGCGCGGGGGTCGTACTCCGCGATCTCGAGGAAGCGTTTCAGGTCCGGATCGGCGTTCCCCTTCTTCCAGAAGAGCATGTAGTCCGTCGTGATCGGGTCGTCCTTCAGGCGGATCGACCAGAGCCGGGCGAAGTCGAACAGCTCCAGCTCCCGGGGGACCAGCAGCATGAGGTCGTCGGTATTCTGCTCCCGGCCGTCCCGGGTGTAGCCAAGAAGGGGAATGATATGGGGCAGCTGGGAGATGGTGAACTCTCCCAAGGTTCGCAGTTCCTCCGCGTTTCGCACGGGGAAGGCGCGGAAGGCCAGGCTCCCGGAGAACAGGGGGATATAGTCCCCGTAGGTACCGAAGCGGGCGAGCAGCTCCTTTACGGAGACGCTCCGGCGTCCGTACAGCGGATGGCGTTTTCCCACCAGAAGCCGGAAGGGGCTGCGGTGCAGGAGCTTCGTGTCGAACACGTCCTTATGCTTCGCCAGAAGCTCCGCCGAGTCCACGCCGATGTCCGCCACGCCGTCCAGCACCGAGGGGACCATCTGCCCTTCTACGGGAAAGATGAACCGGCACTGCTTCGAAAGCCAGTCCGAGGGGAACGCCTGCAGCGCGTCCGCCAGGATGCGGTACATGCTGTCGCTCGTGTAGGTGGCGATGCGGAAGGTGGGGGTCTTGTCCGGCGGCAGCTTCCCGATGGCAATGAGGTTGTCCCGGTACTGGTTCATCTCGCCGATGATGGACATCACCCGCAGGAAAAACAGCTTGCCCTCGTCTGTGACGGTCACCCGGTGGGTGTCGCGGGTGAGGAGCTTCACGCCCAGCTCCGCCTCCAGCGCCGCGATCTGCCGCGTGATGGTGGAGGGACTGACATAGTTTACCTTGGCGGCCTTATTGAAGGAGAGCAGAGAGGCCACGGAGAGAAAGAATTCCATCTGCTGAATGGTCATACGAGCATCACCGCTGCTATTATAGCCCTGGTATTTCGTTTTTTGCAATACCGATTTGACTTTTCCGATGTATGATGAGATCGTCAAGAAGTAAACAAAACCTGTCAATAATCTAAAACGGAGGATGCATTATGAAAAAAACCCTGGCTTTGATGCTGAGCATCGTTCTGGTGCTTGCGATGTTTGCCGGCTGCGGCAGCGCTCCTATGGAGACGGCGGATGACAGCGGCTCCGGCAGTGCTCCGGCGGCCCCGGATGCTGCCGCGGCTCCGGCCGACGACAGCGGCGCGGGTGAGCTCGGCCTCATCGGCTTCTGCAGCGTCAGCATGTCCGAGAGCATCTATGTTCTCGAGCAGGAGGCCCTGCAGAACATCTTCGCCGGCAAGTGCGAGGTGCAGACCGTCAGCTGCGACAACGACGCCGCCACCCAGATCCAGCAGATCAAGAACTTCGTCACGATGGGTGCGGATATGATCATCATCAACCCCACGGACATCGAGGCGCTGGGCGACGCCATCATCGAGGCCCATAACGCCGGCGTGAAGGTGTACATCAACGGCGCCACCAGCGACAGCCTCAGCGAGGAATACTACGACTGCGCTTCCGTGTCCGACGAGTATCTGTGCGGCGCGTATGTGGCCATGATCGCCAAGAACTGGATCGAAAGCCATGTGGATCTGCTGGACGCTGCCGGCGACTGGGAGATCGCGTTCCTGGAGTCCAGTCTGTCGGAAGAGACCCTGAAGCGTACCTATGGCATGGAATCGATCATTGACCCCTACCTGAAGGATTGGGAGGGCAACTATGTGGACGCCTCCGGCAACATCGTGGATGAGGCCGGCCGCGTTGACAATCCCGCTTACAGCCAGATTGCCGCCGACCACTTTGCCGGCGTCAAGGTGGAACAGGATCAGTCCAACGGAGGCTTGAACGTGGCCAATATCCTGACCACCAACCCCAACACGCGTGTGTTTATCGCGTACAACTCTCTTGCCTCCACGCAGGGCGGCCAGTATATTGTGGACAACTATCCGGATGAGCTGGACTCCTATGCGTTCTTCTCCGCCGGCGTCATGGGCAATGAGGCAGACTATATGGTCAGTGCCGTATCCGACCTGAGCGCGGGGATCGGTGCGCCTACGATCATGCGCGGCGCCTGCCAGTTCGGTGTGTCCGCTGCCGGCGGCGAAGTGGCCGATTCCGTGGCCAACACCGCCTATGCCATTATGTACGGCGAGGAGGGCGTCGACTACTTCAAAAAGAACCCCGACGGCATCGCCGCCTGGTGGACCGTGGATGAGGCCTGGGGCGACGGAACCGCCTATGTGGCTCACTTCAATATCCTCTCCGGCGCTACCGTACAGCCCTATGATCCTATTGCGGCACTGACCGACGAGAACACCACCCTGTACTGGACCAGCGCCGACGGCTATATCGAGGCGGAAGCTTCGGAGGAGCCCTCCGCAGAGTCCGGCGGCGAGCCCTTTGTTCCCAGCGGCCCTGCGGTGGATACCACGCCCGGTGAATACACTTACATGGAGCCTACTCCCTTCGGCGAGATGCTGTGGACGATCACCCTCAACGAGGACGGCAGCTTTGTGGTGGCCCAGCCCGAAAACGAGGGCATGGGCAACCCCACATGGACCGGGACCCAGTGGGTGGATAACGGCGACGGCACCTTCACGACGCCCGACTGCCAGGGCGACGGCCCGCAGATCGCCGGCTTCTGGCACGACAACGGCATCACCTGGTGGAACAACGGCGACGGCACCGTCACGCCCATCGAGTAAATCATGAGCTTTTCGCGTGGGAGCGTGCAGTATAAGCGCGCTCCCACATTTTGAAAAGGAGAAAGCGAATGCTGACACTGAAAAACATCCGTAAGACTTACCCCGGCGTCGTGGCCCTGGATGATGTGTCCATGGAGATACGGGACGGGGAGGTGCACGCCCTCCTGGGGGAAAACGGCGCGGGGAAGTCGACGCTGATCAAGGCGATCGCCGGCGCTATCACACCGGACAGCGGCGTGATCGACTTTGACGGCGAAGCGTATGAGAGATTGACGCCCCACCTGGCTTTGGAAAAGGGCGTGGCGGTCATATACCAGGAGCTGAATCTGGTGGGGCCTCTGTCCGTAGCGGAAAATATATACCTGGGTCGGCCCCAGGCCAGGCTGTACTCACAGCGACAGGTCAACGCCATGGCCCAGGCGATATTTGATGAATACGGTTTTGATCTGAACCCGGCCGCCCGTGTGATGAGCCTGTCCCCGGCCCAGCAGCAGATGGTGGAAATCTGCAAGGGCATCAGCAATAACGCCAGGTTCATGATCATGGACGAGCCTACCTCCGCCCTGGCGACACACGAGGTGGAACTGCTGTTCGAGGTGATCGCCAAGCTCAAGGCCAAGGGCGTCACCATCATATACATATCCCATCGGCTCGACGAGGTGTTCCGGGTCACCGATCGGATCACGGTCCTGCGGGACGGACGGTATGTGACCACCATCAACACGGTAGACACCAACCGGCAGGAGCTGGTCAAGCTCATGGTGGGGCGCGAGCTGAGCGAAAGCTTTCCGTCGCGGCATCACGAGCTGGGTGAGGTTGTGCTGGAGGCAAAGGCTCTGACGGGAAACAGTGTGGAGGATATCTCCTTCACCCTGCGCCGGGGCGAGATACTGGGCTTCGCGGGACTGGTGGGCTGCGGACGGACGGAGACCGCTCAGCTGATCTGCGGCGCCAGGCCGATCGACAGCGGCGAGGTCCTTGTGGGCGGAAAGAAGATCAGGCTCCGCTCCCCGGTGGACGCCATCGGAAACGGCATTGGCCTGATCCCCGAGGATCGGAAGGAGCAGGGCTGCATCCTGTACAATTCCGTCCTCTTCAACACGACGCTGATCTGCAACAAGAAGTATATGCGCGGCGGCGTCATCGGGCAGAAAAAGCGCCGGCAGATCGCCGAACAATTCAAGGATTACCTGCGCATCAAGGTGCCGAGTCTCCAGCAGCAGGTGGTAAACCTCTCCGGCGGCAACCAGCAAAAGGTCGTTGTGGCCAAAACCATGGCGGCCGATCTGGATATCATCTTTTTCGATGAGCCAACGAAGGGTATCGATGTGGGGGCCAAATTTGAGATCTATAATCTTATGAACGAGATGGCCGCCAGCGGCAAGGCGATCGTCATGATCTCCTCGGATATGGAGGAGATGCTGGGCATGTCCGACCGCATCCTGGTCCTCAGCGAGGGCCGGGTGGCCGGAGAGCTGGCGCGGGATCAGTTCTCGCAAGAAAATGTCCTGACGCTGGCGTCGGGTATGGAGGTAAATGCGTAATGGAAAACAGCAAGAGTTTTGGCCCGCGTCTGAGATCCGCCATAGGCTATGCCTGGCGGGAGGGGACCGTATATTTCGTTCTGGCCTTCCTCATCATCATGTTCACCATCATCAATCCCCGGTTCTTCTCGGGGCGGAATATCTACAATCTGATCACGGAGTCCAGCCACTATGTGATCGCGGGTATGGGCATCGCCTTCGTCATGATCGGCGGAGGCATTGACCTGTCCGTGGGCTATGAGATGGCCATGGTCTCCACCACCAGCTTCATTCTGATGAGCAGCTACGCATCCACGCACGGCGGGATCGTGCCGGGGTGGTTCATCCTGGTGATCTTCGCCTGGGGCATCTTCATCGGTTTCCTGATGGGCACGCTCAACGGCGTGATCTGTGCCAAGCTGAAGCTGTTCCCGCTGATCGTTACCATGGCTACCAGCGAACTGTTCCGCGGCATCAGCTATACCATCACGAACTCAAAGACCTATTCCGGTCTGCCGGCGAATTTCCGCGCCCTGTACACTACGAAGATCGCCGGGCTTCCCCTGGACGTGTATCTGGCGATCCTCTGCATCATCCTGACGTGGTTTGTATTGAACAAGACCCATTTTGGCCGTGACGTGCTCGCGGTGGGCGGCAATCGGGAATGCGCGCGTCTGAGCGGCATCCGGGCCGACTTTGTCCAGATCATGACCTTTTCCATCACCGGCGCTGTGTTCGGCCTGGCGGCTCTGGACATGATGGCTCATCAGAACATGACGAGCTCCTCCACCGGCCCGGGCACGGAGTTCACCTGCCTCACCGCAGCCATTATCGGCGGTATCAGCTTCACCGGCGGCAAGGGCAACGTGGTCGGCCTGGTGGCCGGTATCTTTGTGATGCAGATCATCACGAACGGCATGCAGCTGGCCGGCTGGGGCGCGTACCTGCAGTACGCGGTCAAAGGCGTCATCCTGCTCGCGGCCATTGCCTTCGACGCGCTGAAGAACCGACCCCGCCCTGTGGTCCGTGTGCATAAGGAAATCGAGAAGGCGGAGGCTGCGTAAATGATGGATAGGGAAAATATGCCGCCTATAGGCGGAATGCCGACCATGGATGGAAAGCCTCCCTTTGACGGTCCTCCGCCGGAAATGCCGGAGCAGGACGTTTCTCACATGAAAAACAAGCGCCTGGACCTGCGCTATGGCGACGGTCATCCTCGGCAGGTCTTCGATATCTACTACCCCGAGGAGGGCGACGGCCCCTGGCCGGTGCTGTTCCATATGCACGGGGGCGGCTTTGCCCTGGGCGACAAGCGGGATTTCCATATCAAGGAGCTGCTGGATGCCGTGCATCACGGCTATGCCTTCGCTTCCTGCAACTACCGGCGCAGCGGCGACGCGCCGTTCCCTGCGGCGGTGCTGGACTGCCGAATGTTCCTGAAATACATGAAGGATCACGCGGCGGAGCTGAACATCCTGCCGGATAAGATCTGCGCGTACGGCGGCAGCGCGGGCGGCAACCTCAGCGCGCTGTTTGCCATGAACATCCCGCAGTTTGAGGGGGAGAGCGAGCCCATGGACGCCTCTGTGGCCTGTGCCATCGACTGGTTCGGGCCGACAGACTTTGCGAAGATGGATGAGCAGGCCCGGAAAAACGGCGTCAGCATGGCCGACCATGACGAGCCGCACAGCCCAGAATCCCAGTACGCGGGCGGCCCCCTGCAGGAGCTGGACCCGGCGTGGCTTGCCAAGGCAAACCCCATCACATATATCAACGAGAGAATGGCCCCCATGCTCATCCAGCATGGACGCATGGACGTCCTCGTCCCGTTCCAGCAGTCGGAGATTCTCGCGGCGGCCATTGAGCAGAAGCTGGGAAAGGGGAGAGCGGTCTTCCTGCCGCTGGACACGGCGGGGCACGACGACCCGCAGTTCAAATCCCCGGAGAACATGGCGATCCTGTGGGCGTTCCTCGATAAGTATCTCAAGGGGATCGAGCCGGCGACACCTATCGAGGAAATGCCTCTGCCCACCGGCGAGGTCGGGGGCAGTACGCAGGCGTTCGGATTGCCGCCGATGGGCGGAATGCCCCCCCTTGACGGACCTCCGCCCATGGGCGCGGGCGGACCTCCCTTCGACGGCCCGCCGCCGCTGGCTCAGGAGAT
>CAJOIC010000060.1:9026-10990 GCA_905234625.1 uncultured Oscillospiraceae bacterium
ATCCGGGAGAAGTATCTCAATATCCCGTACTGTGACGCCTCGCCCTCCCAGAAGCTCGACATGTACCTGCCGAACGATCGGGACGGGAAGACGCTTCCCGTCATCGTCCACTTCCACGGCGGCGCGTTCATGATGTGCTCCAAGCGGGACGATTCCGTGGAGCCTATGCTCCGGGGTCTCGACCGGGGCTACGCCGTGATCAGCGCCGAGTACCGCAAATCCGGCGAGGCGCGCTATCCCGCCATGGTGTATGACGCGAAGGCCGTCATCCGCTGGGTGCGGGCGAACGCGGAGAAGTATAACTTCGATACCGATCGCATCGCTGTCTGGGGCCCGTCCTCCGGCGGGTGGCTGTCGTCCTATGTCGCGGTGACGAACGATAACCCGGCCTTCGAGGATCTCTCCATGGGGAACGCCGAATACTCCGGCCGTGTCCACGCCTGCGTGGACTGGTGCGGTCCCTGCGCGGGGTTCCTCGCCATGGACGAGGCGTTCCAAAAAAGCGGCAAAGGCATCGCCGATCACAATGGGCCCATGTCCCCCGAATCCCTGTTTCTGGGCGCGCCGATCACGAAGGTGCCGGAGCTCGTGCGGCTGGCAAGTCCTATCGCCCATGTGAGCGCCGATACGGTGCCTTTCCTCATTATCCACGGCGGCGGGGACGCGGTGGTGCCCACGGAGCAGTCCGTCGCGTTCTATGAGGCGCTGAAAGAGGCCGGCGCCGATGCGCGGCTCCACATCGCGGAGGGAAAGCCCCATCACGGCGACCCGTGGTATCACGAGACATGGGTATCGGACATGTGCCTCGACTTTCTGGATGAGGTCTTTGGGAGAGCGTGAATCTGTACTTTAAAACCGAAAAAATATCGCCCCGGGTGACACGCATCTTCGCGTTCAACACGGAGCTCATGTATCTGGTGGAAGGCGATGAGAGGGCGGCGCTGCTGGATACCGGCAGCGGCTTCGGCAGTCTGCGGGCCTGCGTGGAGGCGCTGACGGATAAGCCCGTGACCGTGCTTCTGACCCACGGGCACACCGATCACGCCCTGGGCGCGGCGGAATTCGAAGAGGTATATATGAACCCGCTGGACGAGGAGGTGTACGCGAAACACAGCGCCATGCCGTATCGCGCCCGCTCCGGCGCCATGTGGCCGGATTTCGCAAAGCTCCGCCCGGACCAGATCATCCCCGCCATGGCGTTTTCGGATATGCGCCCGCTTCATGCAGGGGACGTATTCGACCTGGGTGGAGTGACCGTGGAGTGCTTTGCCTGTCCCGGTCACACGCCGGGAACGCTTGTCTTTCTGCTGCGGGAGGAGCGGATGCTCCTTTTGGGCGACGCCTGCAACGACCGGACGTTCCTGTTCGACGAATTTACCGCGTCCGTCCCGGATTACCGTGCCGCGCTCATGACGCTGGATGCGCAGACCGCCGGGCGCTATGACCGCGTCCTCCTGTCCCACGGGGACGGGGAGGGCGTGCCGGATATGCTGCAGCGGGTCATAGCGGTGTGTGACGATATACTGGCGGGGCGCTCGGATGCGCAGCCCTTCGAGTTTCTGGGCGACTGTGCCCTTCTCGCCAGAGCCTGCGGCCCGGACGGCGCCCGCCTCGACGGAGGCCGGGGGAATATCGTATATAAAGCGGAATAAACCCGGGGAAGCCCCCATCTGTGGGATGGGTGCCTCCCCGGATTTTCCTACACGGCGGATCAGTACGCCGAAACCAGTTTTGCTATGTACCGCACGGTCACCGCATGGCCCTCGGCCGTGCGGCCTTTTCGCCGAAAATCAACGGTTCGTGCGGGACACACATTCTTCATAAAGCCGCAGAACCATGAACAGTCCAAAACAAAGAAGTACCGTAGTCAGATAGGCCGGATGGAGAACATGCTCTACGATGCAGAAGTGGATACATACACCTGCGCCATGGGGAAAACACTTTCCCTGATCCGCGAGAGCAAG
>CAJOIC010000061.1 GCA_905234625.1 uncultured Oscillospiraceae bacterium
TTGTGGGCGCAGATCTCGAAGTACTCCTCCAGGAACTTTTCGAGCTTCTTCATGGTTTTCGCCTCCTTCGCGTCCGTCTTTTTCTTTCTGGCTATACTATAGCGCGGAAGTTTAAGATAGTAAAATACTATGATGATTATACACTTCATATGATAATCGTATGATAAAAGCGATCCCCGCTCCGGCAATATCTCGCGCAGGAGCGGGGACGGTTTTCAGTTTTCTTCCAGCAGGAGCAGATGCTCTGTCGCCATATCGTAATACAACCGCACGCTGCCGGCGGTATCGGCCACATGGACTACATCCTTCAGCTCTCCGGCAAGCTCCGTGTAATCTGCGAGCCGGTTTTCCCGGCGGGTGATTTGTTCAGGAGCGAAGCGGATCGTGCTCGCACCTTCGAAAACGGCGGAATAGAGGATACCCGCTTCCACGAGATCCTGAAAGATATGGCTGCCGTAGCTCAGCTCCGGCACATATCCGGCGCGTTTTTCCGAGACCTCCACAATGGCGGAAAACTCGCTGATGTCCGCAAAGGCGGAGGGCACGCCAAGCTCCGGCGAGGAGGTGCAGATCCGGCCCGGCGTCAGAAGCACGAGGCGCCTGTTCTGTCCACGGCACTTCCAGTTGACAGCGGACAGGGCGTTTTTGACCTTGTGTTTTTCCCGGTAGGGCATTTGATAATACGCGATGGCGTCGATATACACAATGAGATCCACGTCGATCTTCCGGGAGAAGCCCATGGAGACACCCTTCGTCTCCAAAATGACCGACTCCCTGTCCGGCGATGGGACACTCACCGGCTCCCCCTCCTGGGTGAGCTGCAGCGGCCGGCACTGCAGAAGGCCGATCACGTACTCGCCGCCGGGCGAAAGATTGATCGTGTATTCGATGTCCACCGGGTAATCATACGCCGTCTGCAGCAAGCGGAGAAGCCCGCGCATATCCTCCATGAGCGTCTCGTTCCGCACGAGACCGTCGCAGGAGACATAGAACACGTCCCGGGACATTCCGCTGTCGCGGAAGTAGCGCTCGGCGTCCCAGTCGTGGGAATACAGCGCCCGGATCAGGTGCGGCGGCAGAAGCTCCCGTATCTGATCCGCGTCAAAGCTCCGAAGGGCTTCCCCGCCGCTGCTGACGCCGTCGATCAGCCGCTGGGAAAACTGATGCCGGTCCGCCGCGGAGGTGTGAAGGGTCTTCGTGGGATCGTCCAGCGCCACGACACGGGGATAGGACCCCGTGCGCCGATCCACCGCCGCCGTACCGAGGCCCGCCACCAGGCGGAGCATCCCCTCTTCCGGATGGGCCACGCCCATGCGGTAGGGGCTCGTGGAATACCCGACGCCCGCCGCGGAGGGCAGGAAAACGCCCTCGTACCGGGAGCCGGACACTCGCTGCACCAGAAGGGCCATCTGCTCGTCGAGCTTTTCGAGGCCGCGCCGTCTGCGGTAGTCCAGCGCGGACATGCTCACCGTGCTGGCGTACACGGTGCGGACCGCCTGCTCGAATTCCGCGAGCCGCTCCTCCGGTGTCCCCTCGTTCCCGCAAAACACGGATTCGTATTTCCCGGCAAAAGCGTTGCCGAAGCCGTCCTCCAGAATGGAGCTGGACCGAACAATGACGGGATCGCCGCCATAGTAATCCAGCAGCTTGCGGAACTCCGCCTCGATGTCCGGCGAAAACTGCCCCTTCATGATCTCCGCGGCGAAGGGCTCGGCCAGAGCGAAGTACCCCTCGTCCGTTTTCTGCCGGATCTTGAGATCCCAGAAGCCGTTATCCACGATGTAGGCGTAAAACACGTCGGAACCGATGTAAAAGGAGTCATGCGGCTCGATGCGCGAGAAGATATCCGGCCGCAGATTTTCCGTGAGCTTCCGGGCCAGCAGCATGCCGCAGGCCTTGCCGCCGATCATGCCGGTGCCCACCATGCGGCTGTGGATCTCGAAATAGTCCGAAGGCCGAAAATGCCGCTTGATGAGCTCCCGCAGCCGGTCGTCCCGGGTGAGCATGATGTCACAGATCCGCCCACACTCCGCATTTACGTCCAGGCCGCTCTGGTGCTTCAGCTCCGTCCGCTGGAAGAACCTCTCCCAGCTGTCCATGTGCTGGTTCTGCGTCGTCTGAGCGTTTTCATTCATCCGCCGGTAAAAGCGGCTGACCTCCACGCCCTCGCTGAGCGCGCGGAACTCCCCGCTGCCCGGGCGGAACACATGGGGCTGGAACATGGTGTCCGAGTTCCGCCGCCAGACCTTCAGCGGGCGGACGAACAGTGCGCCGCCCTCATCCCCGCCCGGGAAGACGTCCAGCAGCAGCTGCGTCGTATCCCGTATCTTGTCAATGGCGGCGAAGGAATGCCGTCCCCGGAGCACCGGGAAGTACGCCACCGTATCCAGCTCAAAGAGAAACGGGCAGGTCAGATGGAAGAAGTTCCCCATCATGAGATCCGTCGCCCAGGCCTCCTCCAGCTCGGAGAGACAGTCAAAGACATAAAAGGCGTCCCGACCCTCCGCTTCGATCAGGTTGTGGATATTGATCGTGAAGGTCTCAAAACGGTGGGACAGTTCCATATGGATGATCCGCAGTCCCTCCATGGGCGGCAGGATCGGCGCATGGTCCGCAAAACGGATGTAGAGGAGGTTCCGTCCGTCCCGGATCGCCTGCTCGGCAAAGGCGCGGGCAAATATACGAAACTCGTCAAGCTCCGAGACCTGCCACACCACGTTGTCGCCCAGACGGATATGGTCCAGGGCTCTGTCCATTTCCGGAAAGCCGGAACAGATCGGCTCGAATGCCGCCATGATGAATGGCCTCCTTTCGCGTCACAGATTGCTGTATCCTTCCAGATACGCGTCCACGGCCCGGGCGCAGGTGCGCCCCTCCGCAATGGCCCAGACCACCAGGGACGCGCCACGGCGCAGATCCCCGCAGGCGAATACCTTCGGTTCACCGGTATGATAGCCGTCGTCCCCCAGTCGTCCTCGCGCATCCAGACCGAGGCCGAAGGCCCCCGCAACGGACGCCTCCGCGCCGGAAAAACCCGTGGCTGTGAGCAGCAGCTGCGCGGGAAGCTCCCGTTCGCCCTCGGGCGTTTTCACGACGACGGCCCGCAGGAAGCCGTTTTCATCGGAAAGCAGGGCCTTGACTGTCGTCTCATACATACGGGGATCCTGCCCGGAGACCGCGGCGGCCTCCTCCTGCCCGTAATCCGTCTTTTCGTTTTGGGAACGGTACGGCCAGACGCGGGACGTTTCGGCGGGCCGGGGCCGGCGCACCAGCTGGGTGACAGAGACCGCGCCCTGCCGCAGCGCTGTGGCAACGCAATCCGTGGCGGTGTCGCCGTTTCCCACCACGATCACATGCTTCCCCCCGGCGCTGTGCTCGCTCTCACCCCCGGCCAGCACCGCCTTTGTGGCGGCGGTGAGATATGTGAGCGCCGGCAGGACGCCGGGCAGCGTCTCATTTTCCACTCCCAGCGGGCGGGGCTGTCTCGCGCCGCAGGCGAGGATCACCGCGTCAAATTCCGCCTTCAGCTCTTCCCCGGAGATATCCCGCCCGATCCCGGTATCACAGACGAATTCGATGCCCTCGGCGGTCATCTTTTCCACCCGGCGGGCAATGACGGACTTTTCCAGCTTCATGTTCGGGATGCCGTACATGAGAAGACCGCCGGGGCGGTCGTCCCGCTCGAACACGGTGACGGTGTGTCCCCGCCGATTGAGCTGATCCGCCGCGGCGAGGCCGGCCGGGCCGGACCCGACGACGGCGACGCGCTTCCCGGTTCGCACCGCGGGCGGCGTCGGCGTCATAAGGCCGTTTTCCCATGCGCTTTCAATGATGGCAAGCTCGTTGTCCCGAACGGTGACGGCCTCCCCGCCCAGCCCGCAGACACAGGCGTTCTCACACAGGGCGGGACAGACCCGGCCCGTGAACTCGGGAAAGTTGTTTGTTTTCAGAAGCCGGGACAGGGCGTGGCCCATGTTTCCGGCAAACACCTCGTCGTTCCACTCCGGGATAAGGTTATGCAGCGGGCAGCCGTATTCCGACTGGCAGAAGGGCACGCCGCAGTTCATGCATCGTCCGCCCTGCTCCCGGCGCTGCGCCCCGGTCAGCTCGCCGTGAAAATCTCCGAAGCCGTCCAGCCGCTCCGCCGGTGACAGGGCAGGGCGCGCCTGCCTTTCGTATTCCAAAAATCCGGTGGGTTTTCCCATGGTTCACGCCCCCTCCTTCTGCATTTCATTGAACGCCTCCAGCTCCGCCTGCTCCCGGGGCACGCCCCGCTCCTCCAGCCGCCCGATGGCGGCGAGCATGCGGCTGTAATCGTTCGGCACGATCTTCTTGAACAGCGGCAGCGTCTCCTCCCAGTTTTCGAGGATCGTTTTGGCCCTGGGCGATCCGGTCTCCGCTGCGTGGCGCTCGATGAGGCCGCGCAGCTCCGCCGCGTCGAATTTCGACGTGACGGGCGTCATGGTCACGAGCTCCTTGTTGAGGCGAAGATACAGCTCGTGCCGCTCGTCCAGCACATAGGCCGTGCCGCCGGACATGCCCGCGGCGAAGTTCTTGCCGGTCTCGCCGAGCACCACCGCCACACCGCCGGTCATATACTCGCAGCCGTGATCGCCCACGCCCTCCACAACGGCCCTCGCCCCGGAGTTGCGGACGCAGAAGCGCTCGCCGGCCATGCCGTTTATGTACGCCTCGCCGGAGGTCGCGCCGTAGAGAGCCACATTGCCGACGATGATGTTCTCGCCGGGGTTGATGCGGCTGTCCTCGGGCGGACGCACCACCAGCTTCCCGCCGGAGAGTCCTTTGCCGAAGTAGTCGTTGGAGTCCCCGGTCAGACGGATCGTCATGCCTTGGGGGATGAATGCCCCAAAGGACTGACCGCCGCCGCCGGCGGCTTCTACCGTGACGGTGTCGTCCGGAAGTCCGCCGCACTGCCGGGTGATCTCGGAGCCCAGGATCGTGCCGAAGGTCCGGTCCACGCTGGAGACGTTCGTCTTCACCGTCCGGGGCTTACCGCTTTTGAGCGTCTTTTGGAACGCCGGGAGCAGCTCCCGCATATCAGCGGTCTTTTCCAGGCCGAAATCGTATACAGCCTCTTTTCGGAAGTGGACGGGTGCGTCGCCGCCGTCCCCGAGGACAGAATCGAGCAGCACCGTGCCGAGGCGCGGGCCGGAGACGTTTTCCCGCCGCCTGAGAAGCGAGCGCCGTCCCACAAGTTCCTCTACCGTGCGCACGCCCAGGCGGGCCATGATACCTCGCAGTTCCTCTGCGATAAAGAGCATGAAGTTCATGACGTATTCGGGCTTTCCCCGAAACCGGCAGCGCAGCGCCGGGTTCTGCGTCGCCACACCCACGGGACAGGTATCGAGATTGCATACCCGCATCATGAGGCAGCCCATGGCGATGAGCGGCGCGGTGGCAAAGCCGAATTCCTCCGCGCCCAGGATCGCGGCGACGGCCACATCCCGTCCGGTGAGGAGCTTGCCGTCCGTCTCCAGGATGACCCGCTCGCGCAGGCCGTTTTCGATGAGCGTCCGATGGGCTTCGGCCAGGCCCAGCTCCCAGGGCAGGCCCGCGTTGTGGATGGAGTTCCGCGGGGCGGCGCCCGTGCCGCCGTCGTAGCCGGAGATCAGGACAACCTGGGCGCCCGCCTTGGCCACGCCGGAGGCGATGGTGCCGACGCCGGCCTCGCTGACCAGCTTTACGGAAATGCGGGCGTCCCGGTTCGCGTTTTTCAGGTCGTAGATGAGCTGGGCCAGGTCCTCGATGGAATAGATATCGTGGTGGGGCGGCGGGCTGATAAGGCTGACGCCGGGCGTGGAATACCGGGTCTTTGCGATCCAGGGATAGACCTTCTTCCCCGGCAGATGCCCGCCCTCGCCGGGCTTCGCGCCCTGGGCCATCTTGATCTGGATCTCCTTGGCGGAACAGAGGTATTCGCTCGTCACGCCGAAGCGCCCGGAGGCTACCTGCTTGATGGCGCTGTTTTTCTCCGTGCCGAGGCGTTCCGGCGTCTCGCCGCCCTCGCCGGAGTTCGATTTGCCGCCCAGCCGATTCATGGCGGCGGCGAGGCACTCGTGAGCCTCCCGGGAGATCGAACCGTAACTCATGGCGCCGGTCTTGAAGCGCTTCACGATCTCGGCGGCGGGCTCCACCTCTTCGATGGGGATGCCGCCGTTTTCGGGGTAATCGAAATCCAGAAGTCCCCGCAGGGTCTGGGGCGCACGTTCTTCGTTTATGCGGTGGGAGTAGGCAAGGAACTTCTCAAAATCTCCCTCCCGCACCGCCTCCTGCAGGGTGACGATGGTACGGGCGTCGAAGAGGTGCTTTTCCGTCCGGTCGCCCTCCCGCAGCTTGTGAAAGCCCACGCTGTCGAGGGTGGTGTCCACGCCGAGGCCCAGTGGGTCGAAGGCCTGGCTGTGGTGGTATTCCACCGCCGCGCCCATCTCCTCGAGACCGATGCCGCCCACGCGGCTGACGGTGTGGGTGAAGTACTTGTCGATCACGTCCTGCCGTATGCCCACCGCCTCGAATATCTGCGCGGACTGGTAGGACTGTATCGTGGAGACGCCCATCTTGGAGGCGATCTTCACGATGCCGTGAAGGATAGCGCTGTTGTAGTCGTCGATGGCGGTGTGGGCGTCCTTGTCGAGAAGCCCGAGCTCCACGCACTCTTCGATGCACTCATGGGCGAGATACGGGCAGATGGCCCGGGCACCGTAGCCCAGAAGCAGGGCGAAGTGGTGCACGTCCCGGGGCTCCGCGCTCTCGAGAATGATGGATACCGCCGTGCGCTTTTTCGTGCGGATGAGGTACTGCTCCATAGCGGACACAGCCAGGATCGACGGGATCGCCACGTGGTTCTCGTCCACGCCCCGGTCCGAGAGGATCACGATGTTCGCCCCCTGCTTGTACGCCTTGTCGCAGGCGACGAAAAGCCGCTCCACCGCCCGCTCCAGCGGCGTGTTCTTGTAATAAAGCAGCGAGACCGTCTCCACATGGAAGCCCTCGCGCTTCATGGCCTTGATCTTCATGAGATCCATCCGGGTGAGGATGGGATTATTGATCTGCAGTACCCGGCAGTTTTCGGCGTTTTCCTCCAATAGATTTCCGTCCCGGCCGACATACACGGTGGTATCCGTTACGCACTCCTCCCGGATGGCGTCGATGGGCGGGTTCGTCACCTGGGCGAACTGCTGCTTGAAGTAGTCGAACAGCGGCGGATACCGCTGGGAGAGCACGGCAAGCGGAACGTCGGAGCCCATGGCGGCCGTGGCCTCCTGTCCCGTGCGGGCCATGGGGAGGATCGCGTCCTTCACCTGCTCGTGGGTGTAGCCGAAGGCCCGGTAGAGCCGGTCCCGCATTTCCTGGGTATGGCTCGGCACCTGGGCGTTGGGGATGGGCAGGTCATGGAGCTGCACCAGATTCTGGTCCAGCCACTCGCCGTAGGGCTGCCGGGAGGCGTACCAGTCCTTGATCTCCGCGTCCTGCAGGAGCTTTCCCCGCTTCGTGTCGACGAGGAGCATTTTGCCCGGGCGGAGCCGGTCCTTTCGGATGACATGGGCCTCTTCCACGGGCAGCACGCCCACCTCGGAGGAGAGGATCAGCCGGTCGTCGTCCGTAAGGTAGTACCGGGAGGGCCGCAGGCCGTTCCGGTCCAGCACCGCGCCGACCAGCTCGCCGTCGGAAAACAGGATGGACGCCGGCCCGTCCCAGGGCTCCATCATGGTGGCGTAGTACCGGTAGAAATCCCGCTTTTTGCGGCTCATGGCCTTGTCGTTCTTCCAGGGCTCCGGGATGCACAGCATCATGCCGAGCGGCAGCTCCACGCCGTTCATGACGAGAAATTCGATCGTGTTGTCGAGCATGGCGGAGTCGGAACCGGAGGCGCTGACCACCGGGAACACCCGATCCATATTCCCCCGCAGGACGGCGGAGGACATGGTCTCCTCCCGGGCCAGCATCCGGTCCACGTTGCCGCGGATGGTGTTGATCTCCCCGTTGTGGAGG
>CAJOIC010000062.1:0-10667 GCA_905234625.1 uncultured Oscillospiraceae bacterium
GTTCTGCTGTGATAACATACTTGCTTGCCATTTTCATCACCCGGAAGCATTATATCACAGCTTGTCGAAATATTAAAGCTTTTTAACAAGGAATAGTATGACATATAGGTAGCCAGCTCCGCCGCCCCGGCTAAGTATGCCTCATCGCCATATATCGTGGTCTGCTGCAAACTGCTGGCCTTTGCCTCCAAACGGTCCATAGCATCATCCGCTTCACTGACATTTGCAAGAACCGTAGAGAGCTGCTTTTCCACCGTCATTTGTGTACTGGAAGCAGATAGCATATCCGCCACCGTGATGCCGCCAATCACGGATGTTACAGCTGCGCCGATCCCCAGCAATTCGGACAGTTTTGACCCAATATTCTTTATAACGCCTGATGCTTTATCGACTGCTCCGACTGTGACATCCCAGACGCTGCCGGTGAGCGACGAGATTTTTGCCTCGGCCGCAGAGATAACGCTTGTAGCCTTATCAATAGTGCTCACAGAAACATCCCACCGAGATCCACTCATGGACCGGAGCCGGCTCTGCGTGTTCTGGAGGGTCCTGTCGAATGCGCTGACCTTGGCGTCGGCTGATGATAAACCGGGCCCGGTCTTGTCCTCAACGATCAGCTCCTCGGTGATCCGCATGGTTTCGGCTGCCATTTAATTCCCTCCTCTATCCTTGTTCCGGCTCTCCGAATATCTCATCGTAGTTATCTGTATCAATACCTGCCGGATGTGCATCCATAAACTCAAATGCCGCCTCTTTGTCGATCAAGACTACATCGGGTGGATCACCGTCTCTTTCCGTTATGGTGAAAAACGCTCCCTTCGGGCTCCGGTACAGCGTAACCGTTTCCACTAGGTTCGCAAATGCGCAAAGCACCGTTGCGCTATCCGGTGAATACTGGCGCCCGCCAATATAGAATCTCTGATTCATTGTTGTCCCTCCCGCTCGGCAGCTCGCTTGTATTGGTCGATCCAGTCCTCCAGCCTCATAGTCACAAGCCATGGCTGACGGTTTCGCCGGTGAAATAAAACCGGCATACCGTCACGGAACCGTACAGCATCACGAATTGCTTGGCTCATGGCCTCGCCAATATTCAGCCGCTCGACACGCTTCACCTCAATATGCACACCGGGCAGGCCGACCAGGTCCGGCACCTCGCCATAAGACAACGAGCCGCCACGCTCGATCGAATATCCATGATCACGGAGCAGGCCGGCAAGCTCCCGCTCTCCGTCCGCGCCTTTACGTTGTGAAGATCTTCCCATCCAGCACCTCTCGGTCTCATTCAGTGTGGAACCCCTTCAAGGGATCATCGGATCGCGCCGGAATCGCACGTGTTTCCCGGCGCTCCCAGTTGCGGACGGCCGCTTTCCAGTCCTTCATCGGGGACTTCCCACCCACCTTCCAGCCATTCGATGTATAGTGGTCTATGAACATCTCCGCGTCGATCCTGTGGCCGCTCTCCTGGCAATACACTCTCACATCCTCCACACTCGGGGGCGTGAAGCGCGCAGCGCGGGGCGGCTTGTCCGCCTCTCCCTCTAACTCTTTTCTCTTACTCTTCTCTCTTTTCTCTATCTCTGTGTGACCGTCTGTGACAAGGCTGTGACTTTGTCCCGGCAATGCGTGACTTTGTCCCGCTCGGCTCCTCCGCTTCCGGCTCGCGGACGCAGTTTCAGAGCCCGTCATATCCGCGGCGGTGACAACCTCGTATTCCTCGGCGGAGTTCTGCACCAGAATACCACGAGAGATAAGGAAACTGACTGTCACCGTCACGTTTTCGATGCTCTCATCAATATCAAGCGCCAGCTCACCGGGAAAATCGTCCTCCACTCCCTCGTAGTACAGCCGACCATCGTTTTTCAGGGAGCGCAGGAGCATCTTGAGATAAATGATCGTGTATGTGTCTCCCCCGGCAATCTGGCGGAGTTTCTTGATATCCTTCTGGCGGAAAAAGTCCTCTCGGAGCTTCAACCAGTAAAATCGTCGTTCCGCCATCAGAAGCCCTCCATGCGATTCTGCCCGCTCATGCCGTCCCTCGTGACCGCCAGCGCCTCCCGGGTGGCTGTCATTTCACGGGTTCTATGATCCAGGCTCTTGATATACCGCTCCAGCTCGCCGGGATCGTCTGTCAGGTAATACCCGGGCACGTCTCCGTTACTGGAACATATCGGCGCTCCGTGAAGCCGCGCGGCCTGTATGGCACGCGTCACGTCCCTCGGTCCGCAGTTCATCAGCTTGCACAACTCAGTGCCTGTGACTGCATTACGAGCTCCGTAAGGTATGTAGTCGATAATCCCTTGACCCCCGCTCCCTTGGATGATATCATTGGGAGCGGGATCCGTGTTACTGTCCTGTGATGCGTTTTCCCGTGCCTCCGTAGTGGTTGCCGCCGCTGCGGGGGCTTTTTCATTGTCTCGTTTCATCCGGCGCACCTCCCGCGGCTCTCCGCGTCCAGCTTCTCCAGAAGCGCCGGGACGTTGATCAGATAGGTCGGCCCGCTCATGATATGCGGGATGGTTCCATCCTTGCAGCCGTTCCGCAGGAAATAGGCGGACAGTCCCGTAGCCTTCACTGCGTCCTTGATCTTCATGAATGGGGCCTCGCTCATGCGCTTGCCTCCCGCTTCATCTTCGCGGCCTGCTCAATAGCCAGCAGGACATGCTTCCGCTGGTCTCCGGGCAATTCACGGCGCAGTTTCCGGGAAAAAGCACTATCTGTGATTCCCAGGACCTCCGCAACCTCCCATAGCTTCACACCGTGCGCCTTGGCCTCATTCCTAATCTCCAGATTCTTCATAGCCTGCACCTCCTAAATTGTTGTTGACTTCCATAATTGTTGGCGCTATAATAATTTTAGCCAACAATAACAACAATGTCAACTAATTCAAGCATCATAATTATTCATTCCCGAATTATTGGAATTTGGAGGATATGACTATGGCTCGCGCCAAAAGAGAACGCACCAATGATTACTACAAAACCCTGCCTTGTAACCTCAGATATCTAATGGAAAAAACTCGCACCACGCAGGACGAACTAGGCAAAGCAATCGGCAAAAGCCGTCAGTCTGTTTCGTATTACTGCGACGGGAGCGTGGCGCCAGATTGGGAAACACTTGTTCTCATAGCGAAGTACTTCCATGTATCATCGGATTACCTGCTGGGTCTATCTGAGGAACCGACTGTTAAAGAAGACCTGAAAATTGCCATCAAAACAACCGGTTTAACAGGAAGCGCCATTGCAAATATCCAACCACTTTCCGACGGAACATCATGCAGCTCTCCAAGTTATTCCTTTGCATTAAACTCAATTCTCGAGTATCCCGAATTCTTGAGTGTGGTACTTGAATTGGAATTTGCATTGCGGAGGTCTTCATCGATCGTAAAATCATATCAAGACGATGCCTCTTCTGATCCTTTGGCGAGCAACCTGGATATTAACCAGATCCACGCATCCGCCCGGCGTCACGGTATGCATGTTTTAAACAGGCTCGACACCGCGAAATGGCAGGCTGATCGAGTAAAGCAGGAAGCCGCAAGGTTTTTCAATGAATTAACAGAGAAGCTGATTGTTGACCCTGTCAGAAAGAAGGAATTGGAAACTATCGAGGAGGATCAAAATGCCGTCGAGTAAACGCTACACCACCAAGGACGGGCGCGTGTTCTACAAGATTCGCTGCCACATCGACCGCAGCCGGCCAGCTCTGTCCATGCGCTGGTATGCCCCGGAGGGCTGGAGCCAGAAGGCCATTGACCGGGAGCTGGCAAAGGTGGCCGCCGACTTCGAGTGCCGATGTAAGGCCGGGGAAGTCCTGTCCCTCTCCGAGCGCCAGGCCCAGGAAGCTGCCGCCCAGGCCGCAGCCGCACAGATCAAGACCGTAAAGGAGTACGCCGAAAAGGTCTATCTCCCCGGCGTCAAAATCACCTGCAGCGAGGCCACGAGGGACAGCTACACAAGCATGTTGGAGCTGCACCTATTCCCCGTCCTGGGCGCCGTGAAGATCACGGACGTGTCCCCGGCACAGATCACCGCCCTGCTGCTGAAATGCCAGGAAAACATGGCCCATAGCTCCATTGTGAAACTCTACGCCATCATCAACCGCCTGTTTACCACCGCCTATCTTGACGAGACAATCCCTGTCAATCCGATGTGGAAGGTACAGCGCCCCAAGCCACGGAAAGACGAGAAGGGCCGGGACGGCGTCGCAGCCTTCACCGCTGAGGAGCTGACCCATATCCTGGAATGCCTGGAGCGGGAGCCGCTGAAATGGCAGGTCTACGTCCGACTGCTGATCGAGACAGGAATCCGCCGTGGGGAGGGCTGCGGCCTCCAATGGGAGTGTGTGGACCTGGACGCCCTCACCGTCACCATCTGTCGGGCCGCCTATTACACGAAGGACGCCGGGTGTTATGTCAGCACCACCAAGAACGGAAAGAGCCGCACCGTCAGCATATCGTCCGCCCTGGCCGACCTTATGAAGAGATACCGCGCAGAGCAAGCCGGGAAACACCTGTCGAAATGGGTATTCACCCAGGAAGGGACGGCGGAGTGTATGTTCCCACAAAGCCCATCCCGGTATTTTGCCAATTTCTCCCGGCGATACGGGATTGAGGACTTTCACCCTCACAAGCTCCGGCACAGCTTCGCCAGCATTGCCATCACCAACGGCGCGGATATCGCGTCCGTGTCGGAGATCCTGGGCCACAGCGACAAGGCCGTTACCCTCCGCGTATACTCCCACGCAGACGAGGAGAGCAAACGCCGGGCCTCGCAGACCTTCCTTGATGCCCTCGCCCCCAAGAAGGCCGACGCCTCCGGGACATGAAAAGAGACGGGACAGCCGCAAAGCTGCCCCGCCTTTTTATACCCCGTGTGTCCTTTTGTGTGTCCTTTTTACCCGATGTCAGAAATACCAGAATATGTAAAAACCCGCAACCCCTTGAAAACAAAGGGCTGCGGGTGGAGCTGCTGGGCGGATTCGGACCGCCGACCTCGTCATTACCAATGACGCGCTCTACCGACTGAGCTACAGCAGCTGGCGACCGAGAAGGGACCGGCGTGACAGGCCGGCGTTCTAACCGACTGAACTACTCGGCCACGAGCTTTTTGATTATAACGATTTCCCCCCGGGATGTCAAGAGAAATTTCTTCGTTTCCGTCGTTTTCTTTCGCCCTGACCCCTTCGTCCGGGAAATTTCGCGCATCTCATACAAAAAATTCCGTCTCCGCTTTTGTAATTTTTCGTAATTTTTCGTTGCGTTTTCCGGTCAGGTCATATATAATAGGGAAGATTCTTTTAGTAAGGTTGTGATAACATGCATGCAGCACGTGGTTCCAACTGGAAACTGGTCGTACTGATCATCGCCCTGGTGCTGGTGATCGCCGCTCTCGGTTTCCTCTGCGTACGCTTTTTCCTGCTGGGCGGTTCCTTCGGCGGTCCTGCCGGCGGGAACTCCACCGCCGCCCAGGTCGCGGTATATGACGCCAAGGGGCGCGATGTGACAGACAACATCTCCGTCACATCCGGCACGATGCGTCCTGACACCATCGACGCCGACGCCAATGTCACGATGCTGGACATCGCCTGGGTCGGCAGCCGCAGCGCCAACTTCCCCTTCATCATCACCGTGGCTGACAGTACCTTCACCAACAACGACGGGCTTGCCGTTTACCACTATGCCAACAACCAGTGGGAGCTCATCGGGACCTACCTCATCGAGAACCAGTCCGTCTCCTTCCAGACGGAGAGCCTGTCCCCCTTCGCCTTCCAGGTCATCAGCTCCACCCCGGAGCCCACGGCCACCCCGGAGCCCACGCCTACTCCGGAGCCCACGGCCACCCCGGAGCCCACGCCGGAGCCCATCGACTACGGCATCTATGACCGGGTCCAGGTGGGCGAATTCGTCCAGGTGAACGCCTTCACCCAGGGCGGCTCCTACGTCATCGCCTTCGTGGACGATCCCGACGCCGACGCGGCTATCCCCGAAAACGGCGACGGTGCCGTCACCTTCATCGACGTGGAGGAGGAGTCCGGCCCCTATCCCGCCACCATCCTCATCAACTACGACGGTAAGACCATGCGCACCATCGAGGCCGAGGTCACCAAGGGCGCCGACGGACGCTACACCATCGCCTCCCCCGTCGTGGAGGGCATGCTCTGGGAGGCCGTCGCCTCCGACGTCTACCGGAACGCGGAGCGCTTCTCCCTCGTGAACAACAAGAAGTATCTGAACCTGGACGAGTCCGGCACCACCATCGAGAACGTGGTCCTGGACGACAATGACGTCCGCACCCGCTGGCTGTACGGCGCCGTCATCCCCGAGGAGGGCGACAGCTTCACCACCATGAGCTATCAGCTGGACGACGATACCTACTTCATCCAGGAGATGGGTATGCTGGACGCCCAGTCCGGCGAGGTCTCCCCCGACGGTCAGGAGTTCAGCTTCACCGTCGCCAAGGAGAGCGACACCGCCAAACGCCTCATCATCTTCCAGTCCTCCCTGTCCATCGGTCAGGGCACCGGCTCCAGCACCAGCTCCGGCTCCGGTCTGACGGGCTTCTTCGTCCTGACGGACGAGCCCGACGCCATCACCGGCCTGAACGCCACGCCGCCTCCCACCGCCACCCCGGACAACGCCGGGCTGCCCGTGCCCATCACCGGCGGCGGTACCGGTACCGGCACAGGCACAGGCACAGGCACAGGCACAGGTACAGGTTCCGGCAGCGGCTCCGGCAGCGGTTCGGGCTCCGGTACCGGCACCTACACGCCCATCGAACAGGGCGGAACCGGCGGCGGCACCACCTATTCCGATGCGACCGGCGGCACATCCTCCGGCGGAACCTCCGGCGGCGACACTTCCGGTGGTGATACCTCCGGCGGCGATACCTCCGGCACCTCCGGCGGTGATAACTCCGGCACTTCCGGCGGTGATACCTCCAGCGGAACCTCCGGCGGCGACAGCGGCCAGATCGATCCCGAGAACGATTCCGCCACCGACGCCCGCTGATATCATCCGAATCACGACCGTCCCCGCTTCCCGCGGGGACGGTTTTCTGTTGCGCGGCAGCCGGTTTTCATGTTATAGTGTATGAAAAATCTTGGGGGTCATTTCCATGGAACGTCAGAAGCAGATCGTGCGGGTAAGCGTCCTCGGCATCGCCGCGAACCTGGTGCTGGTGGCATTCAAGGCCGTAGTAGGCCTTGTCACCGGTTCCATCGCCGTCATCCTGGATGCGGTGAACAACCTCAGCGACGCCCTGTCCTCCGTCCTGACCATCGTCGGGACCAAGCTCGCCTCCCGGGCGCCGGACAAAAAACACCCCTACGGCTACGGCCGCATCGAGAACGTCACCTCCGTGGCCATCGCGGTGATCGTGCTCCTCGCCGGCATCACCTCCCTGCGGGAGTCCTTCTCGAAGATCCTGCATCCCGAGAGCGCGGACTATTCCGTGGTGTCCCTCGTCATCATCGCAGCGGCGGTGCTGGTAAAATTCTTCCTGGGCCGGTATGTGAAGCGCGCCGGGGAGAAATACAACTCCGACTCCCTGGTGGCCTCCGGCTCCGACGCTCTCTTCGATTCCGTCATCTCCCTGTCCACCCTGGCGGCCGCCGCGGTCAGCCTCCTCTGGCATGTGAGCATCGAGGGCTATCTCGGCGTCGTCATCTCCGCCGTCATCGTGAAGGCAGGCGTGGAGATCCTGCTGGACAGTCTGAACGCCATCATCGGCTACCGGGTGGACAGCGAGCTGTCCCGCTCCCTCAAGGACGCCGTGGCGGCCTACGCTGAGGTCCGGGGCGCCTACGACCTCTCCCTCCACCGCTACGGACCGGAGAAGATCATCGGCTCCGTCCACATCGAGGTGGACGACTCCATGTCCGCCCGGGAGCTCCACGCCCTGACCCGGCGCATCTCCACCGATATCATGGAACAGTACGGCGTGCTGCTCACCATCGGCATCTACGCCTCCAACATCGGAGGCGAGGAAGAGAAGAGGATCCGGGCGGACGTGGAGGCCGCCGTCGCCGAGCATCCGGAGGTCCTGGAGCTCCATGGCTTCTATGTGGATCCCGAGACAGGCCGGGTCAGCTTCGACCTCATCGTGGACTTCTCCGCCGACGCCCGGGCTACATGTGCCGCCATCCGGGAGAAGCTCTCCGCCCTCTATCCCGACAGGAGCTTCGACATCGTGCTGGACAGCGATGTGAGCGATTGAACCGATACTTTTTTAAAAAGGAAGCGTGTTTCCGCGCTTCCTTTTCCCGTGCTTTTATGCTATAATAATAAATTGGATTAAAGGAACTATCAACGATACAAGAGCATACCGAGGAGAACACCATGGACAAAGCATATCTCGTTCTGGCCAACGGAACAGTATTCGAAGGCAGGGCCTTCGGCGCGGCGGCCGACTGCGCCATCGGCGAGCTCGTCTTCACCACCGGCGTGGTGGGCTATCTGGAGACGCTGACCGATCCCAGCTACGCAGGACAGATCATCACTCAGACCTATCCCCTCATCGGAAATTACGGCGTCATCCCCGAGGATTTCGAGGGAGACACCACTGCCAGGGGCTATGTCGTCCGGGAGTGGTGCGACACGCCGTCGAACTTCCGCAGCCAGGGGAACATCGACGCTTTTCTGAAGGAGCGCGGCATCCCCGGCATCTGCGGCATCGACACGCGGCAGCTGACCCGCATCCTGCGGGAGGAGGGCGTCATGAACGCCGCCATCTGCCGGGAGATCCCCGCGGACCTCACCCCCATCCGGACCTACGCCGTCACCGGCGTGGTGGCGGCCTGCAGCTGCAGGGAGCCCAGCGTCCACCCCGCGGAGGGAGAGACCAAGTACCGCGTGGCCCTCATGGACTACGGCGCGAAGCACAATATCGTCCGGGAGCTGCAGCAGAGAGGCTGCGAGGTCACGGTCCTGCCCCATGACACCACGGCGGAGGCGGTCCTCGCCATGGCGCCCGACGGGCTCATGCTCTCGAACGGTCCCGGCGATCCCGAGGAGAACACCGCCTGCATCGCGGAGCTCAAAAAGCTCGTGGGCAAGCTCCCCATCTTCGGCATCTGCCTGGGGCATCAGCTCCTGGCCCTGGCCATGGGCGGGAAGACCACGAAGCTCAAATACGGCCACCGGGGCGCCAACCAGCCCGTGACCGATCTCGTTGGCGTGCACACATATATCACCAGCCAGAACCACGGCTATGCCGTCGTCAGCGAGAGCGTGGCGGACGTCGGCCGGGTCATCTTCGAGAACGCCAACGACCACACCTGTGAGGGCGTGGAATACCCCGATCACAAATGCTTTTCCGTCCAGTTCCACCCGGAGGCCTGTTCCGGTCCGCTGGACACCCAGTTCCTGTTTGACAGATTCATCACCATGATGGGAGGGAACAACTGATGCCGAGAGATACATCCATCAAGAAGGTCCTGGTCATCGGCTCCGGCCCCATCGTCATCGGTCAGGCCGCTGAGTTCGACTATGCCGGCGCGCAGGCCTGCCGCGTGCTGAAGGCCGAGGGCGTGAATGTCGTCCTCGTGAACTCCAACCCCGCCACCATCATGACGGATAAGCACCTGGCGGACGAGATCTATCTCGAGCCCCTGAACGCCGACACCGTCAAGCGCATCATCGAAAAGGAGAAGCCCGACAGTCTCCTGGCCGGTCTCGGCGGGCAGACGGGCCTCACCATCGCCATGCAGCTGTCGAAGGACGGCTGGCTTGAGCGCCACGGCGTGCGCCTTCTGGGCACCTCCGCCGAGGCCATCGACAAGGCCGAGGACCGGGAGCTCTTCCGCAACGCCATGCAGGCCATCGGCCAGCCCTGCGTCCCCTCGGAGATCGCCACGGACCTCCCCGGCGCCATGAAGGCCGCGGAGGATATCGGCTATCCCGTCATCGTCCGTCCCGCCTTCACCCTGGGCGGCACCGGCGGCGGCATCGCCCAGGACGAGAAGGAGATGCGCATCATCGCCCAGCAGGGCCTCGACATGTCCCCCATCACCCAGATCCTCGTGGAGAAATGCATCTCCGGCTGGAAGGAGATCGAGTTCGAGACCATGCGGGACGCGGCGGGGAACGTCATCGCCATCTGCTCCATGGAGAATGTTGACCCGGTGGGCGTACATACCGGCGACTCCATCGTTGTCGCCCCCAGCCAGACCCTGTCGAACAAGGAGTTCCAGATGCTGCGCTCCGCCTCCCTGGACATCATCTCCTCCATCGGCATCGTGGGCGGCTGCAACTGCCAGTTCGCCCTGGACCCGGACAGCTTTGAGTACGCCGTCATCGAGGTGAACCCCCGGGTCAGCCGCTCCTCCGCCCTGGCCTCCAAGGCCACGGGCTATCCCATCGCCAAGATCACCACCAAGATCGCCCTGGGCTACACCCTGGACGAGATCAAAAACGACATCACCGGCAAGACCTGCGCCTGCTTCGAGCCCACGGTGGACTACATCGTTGTGAAGTTCCCCAAGTGGCCCTTCGACAAGTTCCACGGCTCCAGCCGGAAGCTGGGCACCCAGATGAAAGCCACGGGCGAGGTCATGTCCATCGCCCCCAGCTTCGAAATGGCCATCATGAAGGCCGTCCGGGGCGCGGAGATCGGCCTGGACACCCTGAACGCCCCGCCCCTGTACGACGCGCCGGTGCGGGAGCGTCTCGC
>CAJOIC010000062.1:10672-18870 GCA_905234625.1 uncultured Oscillospiraceae bacterium
GACCGCCGCCTCTTCACCGTGTTCGAGGCCATCAAGGCGGGCGTCTCCGTGGAGGAGATCTTCGACATCACCAAGATCGACCCCTGGTTCCTGTCGAAGCTCGTGAACCTCGCGAGCTTCGAGGACCGCATCGAAAAGGGCCTGTCCGACGAGGACTACTTCGAGGGCAAGCGCCTGGGCTACACCGACGACGCCCTGCGCCGCATCAGCGGCCGCGCCCAGCTGCCCGGGAAGGACTTCGTCTACAAGATGGTGGACACCTGCGCCGCCGAGTTCGACGCGGAGACGCCTTACTTCTACTCCTCCGCCGACGATTTCTGCGAGAGCCGCGCCTTCCCCCGCAGCGGCAAGCCCGTGGTCATGGTGCTGGGCTCCGGCCCCATCCGCATCGGCCAGGGCATCGAGTTCGATTACAGCTCCGTCCACTGCGCTGCGGGAGCTGGGGTACGACGTGGTCATCGTGAACAACAACCCCGAGACCGTCTCCACGGACTATGACACCGCCAACCGCCTCTACTTCGAGCCGCTGACGCCGGAGGATGTGTACAACATCATCCAGGTGGAGAAGCCCGTGGGCGTCGTGGTGGCCTTCGGCGGCCAGACCGCCATCAAGCTCACCCAGTTCCTCGACAAAAAAGGCATCCGCATCCTGGGCACCTCCGCCGAGAGCATCGACATTGCGGAGGACCGGGCAAGGTTCGACGCGCTTTTGGAGTCCTTCGGCTTCTTCCGGCCCAAGGGCGCGGGCGTCGTCACCATGGACGAGGCCATCGCCGTGGCGGAGCGCCTGGGCTATCCCGTCCTGCTGCGGCCCAGCTATGTCATCGGCGGTCAGAACATGACCATCGCCCGCACGGAGGCGGACGTTCGGGAATATATGACCACCATCCTGTCCGGCGGCATCGAGAACCCCGTCCTGGTGGACAAGTACATGCCCGGTCCCGAGCTGGAGGTGGACGTCATCTCCGACGGTACGGACGTGCTCATCCCCGGCATCATGGAGCATATCGAGCGCGCCGGCGTCCACTCCGGCGACTCCATCGCCGTCTATCCCCCCTACAATCTCTCCGACAAGTTCCTGAAAAAGATCTGCGACTGCTCGGAGAAGCTGGCTCTCGCCCTGGGCACCAAGGGCCTCGTGAACATCCAGTACCTCATCTACGACAATGAGCTCTATGTCATCGAGGTGAACCCCAGAGCCTCCCGCACCGTGCCCTACATCAGCAAGGTGACGAACGTCCCCATGGTGGACATCGCCTCCCGGGTCATGCTGGGGGAGAAGCTGAAGGACATCGGCTACGGCACCGGCCTTGCGACCACGCCGCCCTATTTCGCCGTGAAGGTGCCCGTGTTCTCCTTCGAAAAGCTCAGCGATGTGAACTCCATCCTGGGCCCCGAAATGAAATCCACGGGCGAGGTACTCGGCATCGGCAAGACCATGGCCGAGGCGCTGTTCAAGGGCCTCACCGCCGCGGGCTTCCGCATGCCCTCCATGATCGCCGGAGAGCGCACCGGCATCCTGCTGAGCGTGGAGGACCACGACTTTCAGGAGGCCATCGCTATCGCCAAGAGCTTCCACGACCTGGGCATCACCCTCTACGCCACCGGAGGCACCGCGGAGGCCATCCGCACCCTGGGCATCGACGTGCATACGGTGAACACCTCCGTCCGCAACTGGGAGCTGGACGATCTTCTGGAGTCCGGCAAGATCAACTACATCATCTACTCCGGCGCCGTGAAGGACGCTACCATGGGCAATTACACCGTCCTCCACCGCCGTGCCATCCAGTTGGGCATCCCCTGCCTCACCACGCTGGACACCGCCCGCGCCCTGACGGACGTCATCGCCACCCGCTTCAACGCCTTCAACACGGAGCTTGTGGATATAAACCACATGCGCACCCGGCGGGAGACCCTGCGCTTTGCCAAGATGCAGAGCTCCGGCAACGACTATATCTTCATCGAGAACTTCGACGGCGCCGTCCTCAGCCCCGAGTCCCTGTGTGTCACTCTGTGCGCGCCCCACTACGGCATCGGCGCGAACGGCATCGTTCTCATCGAGTCCTCCGACGTCGCCGACGCGAAAATGCGCCACTTCAACCGGGACGGCAGCGAGGGCCGCCTGGCAGGAAACAACCTGCGCTGCGTGGGCAAGTACCTCCACGACAAGGGCCTCGTCCCCGCGGACAAGGACGTCATCACCATCGAGACCGCCAGCGGCGTCAAGACCCTGGCCCTTTTCGTCCGGGACGGCCGGGTCACCTCCGTTTCGGTTACCATGGGCAAGGCGGACCTGGACCCCGGGAGCCTGCCCACCACCCTGCCCGCGGACAGACTGGTGGACTACCCCGTGGAGATCGCCGGCGACAGCTGGAACGTCACATGCCTGTCCATCGGCAGTCCCCACTGCGTTGTCTTCCGGGATCAGATCGACGATCTCGACCTCCAGCACCTGGGTCCGGCCTTTGAGAACGCCGACTTCTTCCCCGACCGCATCAACACGGAGTTCGTCCGGGTCGTCAACAAGACCACCCTGCGCATGCGGGTCTGGGAGCGCGCCAACGGCGAGACCCTCGCCTGCGGCACCGGCGCCTGCGCCGCCGCCATCGCCGCGGTGGAGAACGGCCTCTGCCAGAAGGGGACGGACATCACCGTCAAGCAGCCCGGCGGCGACCTCATCGTCAACTACACCGACGATATGGTCACCCTCACCGGCGACACCGTCCTGGTCTTCGAGGGCCAGCTGGAATACTGACAACCATCCGAAAACGGCACGGCCAGGGTCGTGCCGTTTTCCCGCATGTACGGAGGACTGCCCCATGAAACGCACATCCCTCATCCTGATCGCGTCGGCGGCGCTGATCCTGCTGGCCGCCTGCGGAAAACCGACTGCCGAAGAGGTCCCCGCCCCCACGCCGCAGATCGTATATGTCACCGTGACCCCGGAGCCCACGCCGGAGCCCGGACCGACCCCGGAGGAGGCGTCGGAGAGCGACATCCTGCCTCTCATCACGGACACAGAGCTTGCGGAGGGCTCCTTCCCCGGCGGATTGGACGACGACGGTCCCGGTCCGGAGGGATCGGAGCCTGTGGAACCCATCGAGCTGGACGCCGGGACCCAATATGCCGCGAACATCTTCCTGTCGAACTTCGCGGAGCAGTTTTTCGCAGACTACGCCTATGACGGGGACGATTTCGTGGGCCGCGCGGTGGACTTCGCCCACACCTGGTACAAGGTGAACGACCGCAGCGCCATCGAATACCGCGAGTTCAACGGCGAGCCCTACGAGACCCTCACCCTGGACGAGCTGAACGCTGTCGTCAGCCGGTATTTCCCGTTCACCATCGACGAATGGACCATGGAGAATCTGTATATCCCCACGGAGTACGCCTTCTATCAGGACGGCCTGCTCTTCTACATGGCCGCCGACGGCGAGGCATACCACCGGATCGCGGTGGTCCGGGACATGGCCATGCGGGAGGATGGCGTCGTCCTCATGGATTTCGCCGTTTATGAGATCGACATCGAGACCTACTTCGGCTTCGACAACGGCATCCCCCGCTCCTATTATGAGCTGACCGACGCCGAGGCTTCCCGGGACCCCACCCTCACCCTCGCGGCCGAAGGCATGGCCTCCGCCCTGCCCCACAGCTATAACGGCCGCGCCGGCTATCAGCTCCTGGATTACACCACCTGGAGCTACTGACGGCGAAAAATTATGTAAACCTATTTGTATCAGCGCGCCGATGGTAAAGGCGCGCTGTATTTCTTTTCGGTGTAACATTCGGCCGCAAAACGCGAGTATACAGGTGAAGGGAGGCGTGTCCATGGACGACGAGAGCATCATCGCGCTGTTTTTTGACCGCTCGGAGGAGGCGGTGACGGCGCTGGACCGGAAGTACGGTCCGATCTGCCGTCGGATCGCGTCAAATCTCCTGCCCGGCGCCCGGGATGCGGAGGAGTGCGTCTCTGACGCGTATCTGGCCGCCTGGAACGCCATCCCGCCGGAGCGCCCCGCACCCCTGAGCGCGTGGCTGTTCCGGGTGGTGCGGAACCTGGCGGCGGGGCGTTTCCGGAGGGAAACCGCCGGGAAGCGGAACAGCTTCTATGACATCGCGCTGGACGAGCTGGCGGAGAGCCTCCCGTCACCCACGGGGGTGGAGGACGCCCTGGACGCCAAGGAGCTGGGGGAGCTCATCGATCGCTTCCTCTCCGGCCTGGACGGGACCTCCCGGACGCTTTTCCTGCGGCGGTACTGGTTCGGGGACCGGGTGGAGGACATCGCCCGGGCCATGGGCATGAGCCGAAACGCCGTGTCCGTCCGGCTGCACCGCCTGCGGAGCCGGCTCCGCGCCCATCTCAACGAGGAGGGGTATTTTGTATGAATCGTGATCTTCTGACCGACGCGATGGACGGTGTCCGGGACGAGTACATCGCGGAGGCGGCGATGCCGCCCGCAAAGAAGCCGGTCCGTCTCCGGCGGGCCGTGGTGATCGCGCTGGCCGCCGCGCTGTGCCTTATGCTGGCCCTGCCCGCGCTGGCCGCGAACGACGCATCCTATGAGCTGATGTACGCTCTGGCCCCGGCGCTTGCCCAGCGGCTGAAGCCCGTGCAGCTGAGCTGCGAGGACGGCGGCATCGAAATGGAGATCGTCGCCGCCGCCGCAGAGGGCGACACGGCGGAGGCGTATATCGCCCTGCGGGACCTGACCGGGAACCGGATCGACGAGACCACCGACCTGTTCGACAGCTGGAGCTTCCATACGCCGTTTGACAGCTCTGGCACCTGCGAGCTGGAGAGCTATGACGAGGCGACCCGCACCGCCCTGTTCTACGTCCGCATGTCCACCATGAGCGGTGAGGATATCCGCCCGGAGGACGGAAAGATCACCTTTTCGGTCCGGAGATTTCTCAGTCACAAAAAGGCGGCGGAGGGCGTGGACCTTTCCCCCGTTATCTCCGCCATGCCAGACACGCCCGAGACACAAACCGAGATGCAGCTCCGGGGCGGCGGCGGACCCGGCAATGGGTTTTCCGAAACACTTATTCCCTGCCTAGTTCCGGCTGACGAGCCGCTGCTCATCCCCGCTGACGGCGCCGCTGTCACCGGCGCGGGATATGTGGACGGACGGCTGCACATCCAGGTGTACTATGAGGACATCCTTCACACCGACAACCACGGCTTTGTGTATTATATCGGCGCGGACGGGGAAACGGTCTACAGCGATCTCTCCCTCTCCCTCTGGGATGAGGCGCAGACCGGCAGCTACGAGGAATACATCTTCGACCTTCCCGCGGAGGCGCTGGACAACGTCGCGTTCTACGGCGATTTCTATACCTGCTGCCATCTGACCGAGGGCAACTGGCAGGTCACCTTCCCGCTGGAGGCGGAATAAGCCATCCCTCTCACCGGCGCGTTTCACCGCGCCGGTTTTCTTTTGGCAGGATTTATGCTACAATGGGTGCGTCAACAATTCTGCAAATTCGGAGGCATAACATGAAGGTATTGCTCCTAAACGGAAGCTCCCATCCCAAGGGAAACACCGCCCTGGCCCTGGGGGAGATGGTGAAGATCTTTCAGGAGAGCGGCGTGGAGACGGACCTTGTCCAGGTGGGGAACAAGGATATCCGGGGCTGCATCGCCTGCCAACGCTGCTATGAGACGGGCCGATGCGTCTTTGACGATCTCGTAAACGAGACCGCGCCCAAATTCGAGGCCGCGGACGGTCTGGTGGTGGCGACGCCGGTGTATTACGCCTCCGCCAACGGCACCATCGTCTCCTTCCTGGACCGGCTGTTTTACAGCACGCACTTCGACAAGACCATGAAGGTGGGCGCAGCCATGGCCGTGGCCCGGCGCAGCGGCACCACCGCCACCTTCGACGAGCTCAACAAATACTTCACCATCAGCGGCATGCCCGTGGCCTCCAGTCAGTACTGGAACAACGCCTACGGCCGGGAGCCGGGGGAAGCCTCCGGAGACGCGGAGGGCCTGCAGACCATGCGTACCCTGGCGAGGAATATGGTTTTCCTCATGCGCTCCATCGCCCTGGGGAAGGAGAAATTCGGCCTGCCGGAGACGGAGGAACACGTTTTCACCCATTTCATCCGATAATTATGTAAACCAAATCACGCCAAGCAAAACCAGCGGAAGCCATAAGCCTCCGCTGGTTTGTCTATTGTCCTTTACGTGGGGCATTCGATACGCTGCGGCGTATCGTCACCGGGCTGCAGGAAAACGATTTCCGAACATCCCGGTGCGAGTTTAAAGCTCCTGTGGATACTTTTCTTTCAAGAAAAGCATCAGGCGTAGATGACGATGCCCTCTCTCCGGGGCTTGGGCTCGGGCGTATCGTCCGTGTGGCCCAGGATGCAGTTGCCCACGCCGATGTACTCCGCGGGCACGCCCCACTTCCGCATGAGGGCCTTGCCCTCCTCGCCGGCGAACACCGGCTCGGCCCGGTCGATCCAGCAGGAGCCCAGACCAACGGCATGGGCGGCGTTCAGAAGGTTCCCCATCACCAGACTGCCGTCCTTCACCGCCATGGGCCAGGTACCGTCCGCGAACACCACCAGCACCACCGGCGCACCGTAGAAGGGATCGCCGTCGTTTCCCATGACCGCCGCGTTCAGGCGGGAGATGGCGTCCCGGTCCTCCCGGTTCGTCACCGCCACGATGCAGACGCGCTGTGCACCCATGGCGGTGGGAGCATAGGTCCCCGCCTCCAGAACGGCGTCCAGCTCCTCCTTCGTCACCGGCTCAGCGTTATAGGAACGCACGGCGCGGCGGGTCTTCAGATCGTCCAACGTAGTTTTCATATCGATCCTCCGTTCATAATATTATGTCAACTTAATCATTCCCCAGGGACAGGAAGTACTCATACAGGGGCATGAGCCTGGCGAAATCCGCCGCGATCCGGTCCGCCAGCTCCGGTCCGGGGGGATCGGGGTCGAACCACTCCACCTTGCCCACGCCGGGGTGCCGGGCGTTGTACCAGGGAAACAGCAGCGGTCCGGGGTCGCCCTTGGGCCGCTTGTAGGGCTGGGAAATGGGCTCGAAGCCCTCCATTTTGTTGATCCTCCGCACGATCCGGGAGAGCTTTTCGGGGTTCGCGTCGATGCTCTTTCGCCAGCGCTCCAGCGTCTCGGGCGGCGCGTTCCAATAGCCGATGCCCCAGTCGCAGCATCGAGCCTCCACGCCGAAATAGAACTGGGGCTCCGCGGCATACACCCGACCCGTCCGGCCCAGAGAGAACCACATGTGGTCGTTCAGAGGCCCCCGGCCGTTCAGGGTCCGGGCGTCCCGGTAGATGCGGGAGATGTGCGGCGTGAGGACGATGTCCGGGTACTTCTCCCCCAGCGTGTCGATCACCTGGGCCGCCAGGGCCTTCACAGGGCCATGGAGGCAGCGCTCATAAATGTCCCGCCGGGCCTCGAACCAGGGCTTTTCATTGTTCAGAGCGATGCCCCAGAGAAAGTCCGGCAGCTCCTTCGGGAAGCCCTCAAAAGGCGGTATCTTTTGCCTCGTCATAAAATTACGTCAACCAAATTATGTCTACTTCTCACCAGATCTCCAGCTCGTTGGCCTGCCGGCGGAGCTCGGCGCGGAAATCCGGGTGAGCCACGGCGATGAGCTCCTCCGCGCGCTGGCGGACGGACTTGCCCCGCAGGTGGGCGATGCCGTATTCCGTCACCACGATGTCCACGATGTTCCGGGGGATGGAGACCACGTTCCCGGCGGTGAGCTGGGGAACGATGCGGGAGATGCTGCCGCTCTTGGCGGTGGACTGGAGGGCGATGATGCCCCGGCCGCCCTCGGCGTGGTACGCGCCGTAGGCGAAGTCCCAGGCGCCGCCGGTGCCGGAATACTGCTTGCCCTTCAGGGTCTCGGAGCAGACCTGCCCGGTGAGGTCGATCTCTAGGGCGGTGTTCACGGAGACCATGTTCTCGTTCTGAGCGATGTTGAAGGGGTCGTTCACATAGCGCACCGGCAGAAGCTCGATCATGGGATTGTCATTGATATAGTCGTACAGCTCCTGGGTGCCCCAGCAGAAGGCCGCCACAGAGCGGTTGCGGTGGAATCTCTTCCGGCTGTTGTTCACCGCGCCGCAGGCCATGAGCTTGCCCATGGCGGAGCCCAGCATCTCGGTATAGATGCCCAGATCGTGCCTGTCCGTCAGCCGCTCCGCCACGGCGTC
>CAJOIC010000062.1:18932-22010 GCA_905234625.1 uncultured Oscillospiraceae bacterium
TAGATCGGAGAGTTGGAGACGGCCCTCTCCCCCTCCACGAAGAAGTTCACCTTCTCCGCGGAGATGCGGTTGGTGCCGCTGGTGTAGGGCAGATTGGGGTTCACCTCCAGGATCACCGTTTCGCACACGTCGAACATCTCCAGCTCGAACTGCTGGCTCATGGACATGCACACATACCCGAAGCGGTCCATGGGCGTCACCGCGCCCACGAAGACGTTGGGGCGCTTGACCTCCATCATCTCCCGGACGCAGAGGTGGAGGTTATTGGGCACGAAGCTGACCCGGCCTGTGGGATGGAGCTTCCGGGTACCGGGGCCATAGAAGATGGACAGGATGGAGATGACGTCCTCCAGCCCCTCCATGGACAGGAAGGGATACTCCTCCTGGGGATTGGCGAGCCATATCGTCACGTCCTTCACGCCCCGGTCCTTGATCTCATGCAGGCGGCGCAAAAAGCCTACTGGCTCGTTGCCGTAGGCCGCCACGGCGATCACGTCCCCGGACTTGATCTTGCCGAGGGCATCCTCCATGGAAATGAATTTGGAATCATAGATGCGGTCCTTGACCTCATCGCGGTTGAATACGTCCATTTGCAGATCTCCACACCAGAAAATGTAATTTATAGAAGTATAACACAAATCCACGTTCTTGACAAATTTTCCGGCGCTACCTATAATAACTTGGATAGACATCCAAAAAACATGATAAGGAGTCCACTCCATGAGTCAGTACCGTCCCGAGACCGTCTGCGTCCAGGGGGGCTATACCCCCGGCAACGGGGAACCCCGGCAGATCCCCATCGTGCAGTCCACCACCTTCAAGTACGCCACCAGCGAGGATATGGGCGCCCTGTTCGACCTGGAGGCCAGCGGCTATTTCTATACCCGCCTCCAGAACCCCACAAATGACCTCGTCGCGGCGAAGATCGCCGAGCTGGAGGGCGGTACCGCCGCCATGCTCACCAGCTCCGGCCAGGCTGCGAATTTCTTCGCCATGTTCAACATCGCCTCCTGCGGCGACCACATTGTCTCCAGCTCTTCCATCTACGGCGGCACCTTCAACCTCATCTCCGTCACCATGGCGAAGATGGGCATCGAGGCCACCTTCGTCTCCCCCGACTGCACCGAGGAGGAGCTGAACGCCGCCTTCCGGCCCAACACCAAGTGCGTCTTCGGCGAGACCATCGCAAACCCCGCCCTTACCGTGCTGGATATCGAGAAGTTCGCCAAGGCCGCCCATGACCATGGCGTGCCCCTCATCGTGGACAATACCTTCCCCACCCCCGTGGGCTGCCGCCCCTTCGACTGGGGCGCGGACATCGTCACCCACTCCACCACCAAGTACATGGACGGCCACGGTACTGCCGTGGGCGGCGCCATCGTGGACTCCGGAAAGTTCGACTGGATGGCCCACGCGGAAAAATTCCCCGGCCTCTGCACCCCGGACGACAGCTATCACGGCATCACCTACGCCGAGAAGTTCGGGAAGGAAGGCGCCTTCATCACAAAGTGCACCGCCCAGCTCATGCGGGACTTCGGCTCCATCCAGTCCCCCCAGCACGCCTTTTACCTGAATCTCGGCCTGGAGAGCCTGCACGTGCGCATGGCCCGCCATTGCGAGAACGGTCAGGCCGTGGCGGAGTTCCTTGCCGCCCATCCCAAGATCGAGAAGGTCAGCTACTGCGGTCTGCCCGGGGACAAATACCATGCCCTGGCCCAGAAGTATCTGCCCAACGGCTCCTGCGGCGTGGTGTCCTTTGAGATCAAGGGCGGACGGAAGGCCGCGGAGACCTTCATGAAGCACCTGAAGCTGGCCGCCATCGAGACCCACGTGGCCGACGCCAGGACCTGCTGTCTCAACCCCGCCAGCTCCACCCACCGCCAGATGACCGACGAGCAGCTGGCCGCCGCAGGCGTACCCGCCGGCCTCGTGCGCATGAGCTGCGGTCTGGAAAACAAGCTGGACCTCATCGAAGACATCGACCAGGCCCTTGCTTTTGCATAAAAAAACGCCTCAGAGCGCGCAAACCCCTATCATTATTTGACTGAAATGCCCGTGAAAAAACCGTTCTGTTATCCGGGCCACCATGATCTTAAGGAAGCATCGATATGCCCATCAAAATACCCAACCAGCTCCCCGCCACCGCTACCCTGACCCAAGAAAACATCTTCGTCATGACGGAGACCCGGGCCCTGTCCCAGGAGATCCGCCCGCTGCACATCCTGCTTCTCAATCTCATGCCCACCAAGGTGGAGACGGAGACCCAGATGGCCCGCGTGCTGGGGAACACCCCCATCCAGATCGAGCTGGAGCTCATGGCCCCCACGGGACATGTGCCCAAGAACACCCCGCAGGAGCATATGCTGGCCTTCTACCAGTCCTTCGACGACGTAAAGGACCGCACCTTCGACGGGCTCATCATCACCGGCGCGCCGGTGGAACTGATGGAATTCGAGCAGGTCGATTACTGGCCGGAGCTCTGCAGGATCATGGAGTGGTCCAAGACCCACGTCCACTCCACCCTGCACATCTGCTGGGGCGCTCAGGCGGCGCTGTACTACCACTACGGCATCCCCAAACGGAAGCTCGATAAAAAGCTCTTCGGCGTCTTCCGGCACACGGTGGAGGACCCGAACTACATCCTCTTCCGGGGCTTCGACGATAAGTTCTGGGTGCCCCACTCCCGGAACACCACCGTGTACAGGGAGGATATCGAGGCCGTCCCGGAGCTGAAGATCCTCGCCGCCTCCGACGAGGCTGGCGTCTACGCCGTCAAGACCGACGGCGGACGGCAGGTCTACCTCATGGGCCACGCCGAGTATGACCGGGACACGCTGAAAAACGAGTATCTCCGGGACGTGGCCGCCGGCACCGGCATCGGTCTGCCCAAGAACTACTTCCCCGACGATGATCCCTCCCGGGCCCCCATCGTCACCTGGCGCTCCTGCGCCCACCTGCTGTACGGCAACTGGCTCAACTACTGCGTTTACCAGACCGTGCCCTATGACCTCCGGGACATCGAAAAGGGCCTGCGCACCGAGGATATCTGAAAAAACCATCAAAAAAGCACAGCCGCGG
>CAJOIC010000063.1 GCA_905234625.1 uncultured Oscillospiraceae bacterium
CCAGGTCTCCTACAAGGAAACCATCACCAAGCCCGCCACTGTGGACGTGCGCTACAGCCGGCAGACCGGCGGCAAGGGCCAGTTCGCTCAGGTGAAGCTCATGATCGAGCCCAACGAGAGCGGCACGGGCTATGAGTTCGTGAACGCCGTCACCGGCGGCGCGATCCCGAAGGAGTATATCCCCTCCGTGGACGCGGGCATCCAGGGCGCTATGCTCTCGGGCATCGTCGCGGGGTACCCCGTGGTGGACGTCAAGGCCACCGTGCTGGACGGCCAGTTCCACGAGGTAGACTCCTCCGAGATGGCGTTCAAGATCTGCGGAAGCATGGCCTTCAAGGAGGCCTGCGCCAAGGCGGGGGCCACCCTGCTCGAGCCCATCATGAAGGTGGTCGTCACCACGCCCGAGGAATATATGGGCGACGTCATCGGCGACATCAACTCCCGCCGCGGCCAGATCTCCGGTCAGGAGTTCCGCAACGGCGTCGTGGTGATCGAGGCGAACGTCCCCCTGTCCACCATGTTCGGCTACGCCACGGACCTGCGCAGCAGGATCCAGGGCCGCGCCAACTACAGCATGGAGCCCAGCCATTATATCGAGCTGCCCGCCAGCCTGCGGGAAAAGCTCGTCACCGGCCGCAGCAAGTAAAATACTTGTTGCAAAACGGTGCTGAATACGATATAATCTCAGCACTGGAATACTTGTATACTATTATTTTCTGATTTACTAGGAGGAAATTTGCAATGGCAAAGCAGATGTTCAACCGCACCAAGCCCCACGTAAACATCGGCACCATCGGCCACATCGACCACGGCAAGACCACCCTGACTGCCGCGATCACCAAGGTCCTCAACATGGCCGACCCCGACGCCGCCGATTTCACCGACTACGCTTCCATCGATAAGGCTCCCGAGGAGCGCGAGCGCGGCATTACCATCAACACCGCCCACGTCGAGTATCAGACCGAGAAGCGTCACTATGCGCACGTCGACTGCCCGGGCCACGCCGACTATATCAAGAACATGATCACCGGCGCCGCGCAGATGGACGGTGCTATCCTCGTTATCGCCGCTTCCGACGGCCCCATGGCCCAGACCCGCGAGCACCTGCTGCTTGCCCGTCAGGTTAACGTTCCCTCCGTGCTTGTTTTCCTGAACAAGTGCGACCAGGTCGACGATCCCGAGCTGCTCGAGCTCGTCGAGATGGAAGTCCGCGAGATGCTCGATTCCTACGGCTTCCCCGGCGACGACACCCCGATCATCAAGGGCTCCGCTCTGAACGCCCTGATCGACGAGTCCTCCGATCCTCACGCTCCTGCCTATGAGTGCATCTGGGAGCTGATGAACGCTGTCGACGAGTGGATCCCCACTCCCGAGCGTGCTGCCGACAAGCCCTTCCTGATGCCCATCGAGGACGTGTTCACCATCTCCGGCCGCGGCACCGTCGTCACCGGCCGTGTCGAGCGTGGCCAGGTCAAGGTCGGCGACAAGGTCGAGATCGTCGGCATCCGTGAGACCNNNNGTTCCACAAGACCCTCGAGTACGCCGAGGCCGGCGACAACGTGGGCTGCCTGCTCCGCGGCATCGACAAGAAGTCCGTCGTTCGCGGCCAGGTCCTCGCTGCTCCCAAGTCCATCAAGCCCCTGACCAAGTTCACCGGCCAGGTGTACGTTCTGTCCAAGGACGAGGGCGGCCGTCATACCCCCTTCTTCAACAACTATCGCCCCCAGTTCTATTTCCGCACCACCGACGTGACCGGCGTCATCACCCTGCCCGACGGCGTCGAGATGTGCATGCCCGGCGATAACGTCGACATGAAGGTCGAGCTGATCACCAGGAAGGCCTCCGCTTCGCTATCCGCGAGGGCGGCCGTACCGTCGGCTCCGGCGTCGTCATCGCCATTGAGGAGTAATCCTGTTTGATCAAAAGGCTCGCAGCATCGCTGCGAGCCTTTTTTATTCTCCCTCCGATCCTATTTGATCCCGATCATGAATCCATCCAGGTTGGTGGAGTGGATGTCTCCGCCGATGATCCGGCCCTTGTAGATGTAGAGATTCGCCAGGACCGTCTGGCTCTCGTCCGGCCAGTTTGTGATGTCGTAGGTAAAGAGGACACAGTCCCTCCCTGCGTAGTCGTGGAGGTCCCAGCCCTGCTGGAGCTGGAGGGCGTTGTAGTCCTCGTAGACCGCCGGGAAGGTCTCCGGGATGTGGATGACCTGCTCCTGCTCGCTGGCGGGGTCCGCGGCCCAGCCGCAGTCCGCCAGGAACTGCACCCTGGCCTCCGGGCTGTTTGCCTTCTCGGCGGACAGGGCGGCCCTGCCCCCCAGCGCGTGTCCCAGGAGGATGAGGAAAAGCAGCAGCAGCGCCCCTGCCAGCACCAGGGCGCGGGTCCTTGTCTTCGGTGACAGTCGTCGTGTATTCATATTCCAGTCTATTCGAAAATCGCGTGAGGTATGTATGAAAGCGGAACGTCTCGATAAGATCCTCAGCGGCACCGGCCGCTTTTCCAGGGCGGAGGCCCGGACGCTGATCCGTGCGGGACTCGTGACGGCGGATGGCGCCGTCGAACGGGACCCGGGCGCGAAGCTATCCCGGGGGGCGGCCGTCACCGTGCGGGGAGAGCCGCTGGATACGGCGGAGTTCGTGTATTATATGCTGAACAAGCCCGCCGGGACCGTCAGCGGAGCCGCCCCGGAGGGAGCGTATCCTCCGGTGACGGACCTTCTGCCGGAGCACCTTCGCCGGCGGGGGCTCTCCTGCGTGGGACGGCTGGACGCGGACGCCACGGGGCTTCTGCTGCTGACGGACGACGGCGATTACGCCCATCGGGTCACATCGCCCCGCTCTGAACTGCCCAAGACCTACCGGATCCGGGTGGACGGTCCCCTGACGGAGACGGACGTCCGCGCCCTGGCGGAGGGTGTCACCCTGCGATCGGGGACGGAATACCGGCCGGCAGAGCTCTCCGTCGACCCAGAGGACGATACCCTGGCCCTGGTGACGGTGACGGAGGGAAAGTTCCACGAGGTCAAGAATCTCATGGCTTCCCGAGACCGGCGGGTCCTGTCCCTGGAGCGGGTCTCGCCTCGCTCTGGACGAGAACCTTGCGCCGGGGGAGGGGCGGCTGCTGACAGAGGCGGAAGCAGCTCTGGTATTTACATCAAATTGTTGAAGTACTATTATGATTTTTGTGCAATTTTAGCATTAAAAGCGACAAAGTTACGAAAAAGTTTACACTTTTTTGGGCAGTTTCTATTGAAAAATCACAAGAAGTAGTCTACAATGTTCCCATATAAAAAGTGGGAGTGTGCGAGTATGTCCAGTCGTATTTTCCAGAGTGTTATCCTGCAGATGAAGGACGCCACCAAGCGCTGCTTCGGCGTTGCGGACGATCAGGGGAATGTGATCGCGTCCAGCGACCTGTCTATGATGGGCTATACCATCGAGGAGCTCAGATCCGCGGCCCTGGAATCCGGAAGTGAGATCTTCACCGCCGGGGGACGTACCTGCCGGGCCCTGACGGGCAGCGGTCAGCCCTACGTGGTCTTCGTGGAGGGCACCGACGAGCTGTCCCGCAGCGTGTGCATCATGGCGGCTGTGGCCCTGGGAGAGGCCAAGTCCGGCTATGACGAGAAGCACGACGCCGCCACCTTCGTCAAAAACATCATTTCCGACAATATCCTGCCCGGCGACGTATACGTCCGGGCGAAGGAGCTGCATTTCTCTGCAGACATGCCTCGGGCGGTCTTCATCATCCGGCAGAACAGCGGCGCGGAGGTGGCCGTCCTGGAGTTCCTCCAGACCCTCTATCCCGCTCGGGACAAGGATTTCGTCCTCTCCATGAGCGAGTCGGACGTGGTGGTCATCCGGGAGCTCTCGGCGGGCTTTGACTCCGAAGAGCTGGAGGAAGCCGCCGAGCACATGCAGAAGAGTCTGGAGGAGGCCATCGGCGTCCGCTGCGTCGTGGGCATCGGCTCTCCCGTGATGCATCTGCGGGAGCTGGCAGACCGCTATAAGGAAGCGCAGACCGCCATCGAGGTGGAGCAAGTCTTCGATGCGGAGAAGACCATAGTCAGCTATGAGAGTCTCGGCATCGGCCGGATCATCTACCAGCTGCCCACCACTCTGTGTGAAATGTTTCTGGCGGAGGTCTTCAAGAAGAGCCCCATCGAGGCCCTGGACGAGGATACCCTCTACACCATCAACAAGTTCTTCGAGAACAACCTGAATGTCTCGGAGACCTCCCGTAAGCTCTTCGTCCACCGGAACACCCTGGTCTACCGCCTGGAGAAGATCAAAAAGCTCACGGGCCTGGACCTGCGGGAATTCGACCATGCTATCGTGTTCAAGGTGGCTCTGATGGTCAAAAAGTACCTGGATACCCAGAATATCCGCTATTAAAATTGTAAACTTTTGTAATTAACATCTGCCGAAATTGACAAATCTGCAATTTTTTGTTACAATTTTCGGCAGAGTGTTTTTACGTGAACCGAGAACGCGCAAGCCCTCAAATTTGGAGGAAGTATATGGTCAGATTCGAAAACGTGTCGATGGTCTACCCCGGCGGGGACCAGAGAGCCATCGACGATATGAGCTTTACCATCGAGGACGGGGAATTCGTCTTCCTGGTGGGGCCCTCCGGCAGCGGAAAGACGTCCATCATCAAGCTGATCACCGGGGAGGTGGAGGCGAACGCGGGGGAGCTGTGGGTAAACGGCTTCGACCTGCGCCACATCCGCCGGGGAAAGATCCCCGCCATGCGCCGCACCATCGGCGTCATCTTCCAGGATTTCCGGCTGATCGAGGACAAGACGATCTACGATAACGTGGCCTTCGCCATGCATGTGGTGGGCGCCACCAACAAGGACATCCGCCGCCGCGTGCCTTATGTGCTGGATCTGGTGGGGCTCTCCGGACGGGAGAAGCGCTATCCCCGGGAGATCTCCGGCGGCGAGCAGCAGCGCGTGGCCGTGGCCCGGGCCATCGTGAACAGCCCCCAGCTGCTCATCGCGGACGAGCCGACGGGCAACCTCGATCCCGCCCGCAGCCTGGAGCTCATGCTCCTCATGGACCGCATCAACGAGATGGGCACGACGGTCCTGGTGGTGACCCACGAAAAGGAACTGGTGAACTCCTTCTCCAAGCGGGTCGTCGCCATCGAGGACGGGCAGGTCATCTCCGACGGAATGGATGGGTATTACAGCTATGAAATCGAGTAAGATCGGATACCTCATAAACGAGGGATTTAAGAGCATCCTGACCCACGGGTTCATGTCCTTCGCCACGGTGACCATCGTGATCGCGTGCCTCGTGATCATGGGGAGCTTCTCCCTTATCGCCGTGAACATCTCCGCCATGCTGGATGAGCTGGAGGCTTCGAACGAGGTCGTGGCCTATGTGGAGGAGACCCTCCCCGAGGATGAGGCCCGGGCGCTTCAGGACGATGTGGAGTACATATCGAATGTCAGCACCGCCCAGTTCGTCACCCGGGAGGAGGCCATGGAGGAGTTCGCCGCTCAGTATGACGACGATACCCTCTTCCAGGACGTGGAGGCGTCGGTCTTCCGGGACCGCTACGTCATCTATCTGGAGGATATCTCCCTCATGGCGCAGACCAAAGCCGACCTGGAGGGTATCCCCGGTATCGCCAAGGTGAACGCCTATCTGGAGGTGGCGGAGGGTTTCGTCACCGTGCGGAACGTGGTTTCCGCCGTGAGCCTTATCCTGGTGGTGGTGCTGGTGGTGGTGTCCATCTTCATCATGGCGAACACCATCAAGCTCGCTACCTATTCCCGCCGGGAGGAGATCGCCATCATGAAGATGGTGGGCGCCTCCAACTGGTTCATTCGCTTCCCCTTCGTGGTGGAGGGGCTGGTGCTGGGCCTTCTGGGCGGCGCGCTGGGCTTCCTTCTGGAGTGGGGCATCTATGACGTGGTGACGAACCGCATCATGACCGGCCTTATGGGGAACCTCATCTCCGTCATCCCCTTCGCCTCCTTCAGCACGGCGGTGCTGGCGGTGTACCTGGGGGTGGGCGTCGTGGTGGGCGCCTTCGGCAGCTCCATCGCCATCCGAAACTATCTGCGGGTATGATCTCGCGGCAGAAACCTGTTTCCCAGTCATGCCGTCCAAACACGGCGGACGGTCAAGGAGGGACTATATGAAAAATCGCAAGCTATTCATACAGATCACCTGCGCGATCCTGGCGATCCTCATGATCCTGGGGCTGTTGTCCACGGTGATCGGCTCCCGGGCCTACGCGGCGTCCAGTACCGCGATCCAGGCGGAGATCGACGATCTCAACAGCCAGAAAAACGAGATCCAGGCCCGCATGAATGATATCCAGGCGGAGATCGACAGTCTCGACTACGAGAAGGCCAACGTCCTGGAGAAAAAGGAGATCCTGGACGAGAAGAACATGCTGGCCCAGCAGGAGCTGGACGTCATCGAGGATCAGATCGATATCATCGACGGCCTCATCGCCAACATGCAGTCCGACCTGGACGACGCAAAGGCGGAGGAGGAGTTCCAGAAGGAGCGCTGGCTGACCCGCGTACGCGCCATGGAGGAGGAGTCCACCCTCAGCTATATGCAGGTCATCTTCAACGCCACCAGCTTTTCCGATCTGCTGACCCGGATCGACCTCGTCAACGAGGTCATGACCTATGACGAGCAGCTGGAGGAGGACTACATCGCCGCCCGTGAGAACGTGGAGGCCCTGGAGCTGCAGGCGGAGGAGCTCTACTCCGAGAACGAGGAGAACAAAACAGAGCTGGAGGACAAGAAGGCCCAGCTGGAAGCGGACATCGAAGCCGCGACCCAGCTCATCCTGGAGATGGAGAGCAATATCGAGGCCCATGAGCAGTCCCTCGCCGCGGAGCGGGAGACCCAGGCCGAGGTGGAGGAGCTCATCGTCGCCAAGGAGGCGGAGCTGGCGGAGGCCAAGGCTGCCGAGGAGGCCGCCCGGGCGGCGGCTGCGGCGGCTGCAGCGGCGGCGGCTGCGGCGGCAGCCCAGCAGAACAGCGGTGGTGACAGCGCTCCCGTCGTCAGCGGCGGCACGAGCTTCGTCAGCAGCTCCGGCGCCTGGATGATGTGGCCCAGCTATACGAACTACATCACCTCCTATTACGGCTACCGCTATCTGGAGCTCTACGGTTATACCAGGCTCCACGCCGGCGTGGACATCGGCGCGTCCTATGGCTCGGCCATCTGGGCGGCGGCCGGCGGAACGGTCATCTCGTCCGGATATAACGGCGGCTACGGGTACTGCGTGATGATAAACCACGGCAACGGTTACACTACTCTTTACGGACACATGAATTCCCAGCCGATCGTTTCGGTCGGCCAGGAAGTGAGCATGGGGCAGACCATCGGCTATGTGGGCTCCACCGGAAACTCCACGGGACCCCATCTGCATTTCGAGGTGCGTTCAAGCTCCTCCGGCGGGACGATGGACCCCATGGGCTTCAGTTACTATTGATCCATCCGCGCAGATCGACGGGCGGCGTCAGCCGCCCGTTTTCTTAGGTGATACCCATGAAAAGAACCCAAAAAGCATATCCGATCCTGGTGGGACTCCTGGCGGGGCTCCTGATCTCCGCGGCGGCGCTGACGGCGCTGTTCGGTGGATTCTCCGGCCTTCGCTCAGCGCTGAAATACGCCGCCGTCCTCCGGGTCTTCCGTGCGAGCTTCGTGGCGGACTACGACATGGAAGCGGTGACGGATTCCGCCATGGAGGGCGCTGTGGAGGGCCTGGAGGACCGCTGGAGCTACTACATGAACGCTGAGGAATACGCCTCCTATCAGGACTATGCCGCCAACCGCTACCAGGGCATCGGCGTCACCGTCCAGAAGGACGAGGAGACCGGCGGATTCCTCATCGTCACGGTGAACAAGGACGGTCCCGCCATGACCGCGGGCCTCGTGCCGGGGGATATCATCCTGGCGGTGGACGGCGTGGACGTGACGGAGGGGGAAACTACTGACCTCCGGGCGCTGATCCAGGCGGATTACGGGCAGGACGCCCTCATCACCGTGCGGCACGAGGACGGCGCCGTGGAGGCGGATATCCCCGTGTCCTGCGAGGTGATCTACTCGAGCCCCGTGACCTATGAGCTTCTCGAGAGCGGCACGGGCTATATCTCCCTGGCAAACTTCCGGGAGGGCTCCGCCCAGGACGCCATCGACGCGGTGGAGGACCTCATGGCCCAGGGTGCGGTGCGGCTCGTCTTCGACGTGCGGAACGATCCCGGCGGACAGCTGACGGAGCTGACGGCGCTTCTCGACTACCTGCTGCCGGAGGGGGAGATCTTCATCCGATCGGACAAGTACGGGAAGGAGACCATCGAGACCTCGGACGCGGCCTGCGTGGAGCTGCCCATGGCGGTGATCGTAAACGGGGAGAGCTATTCCGCGGCGGAGTTCTTTGCCGCGGCCCTGCGGGAGTACGACTGGGCCCTGGTGGTGGGAGAGCCCACCACGGGCAAGGCCCGCAGCCAGGTGACTGTGGCGCTCAGCGACGGCAGCGCCGTGCACCTGTCCAAATACCGATATCTGACCCCCAACAGGGTGGATCTCTATGCGGTGGGCGGCATCGTGCCGGACGTGGAGATCGCGCTGACGGAGGAGGAACGCACGGACCTTGACACGGGTTGGCTGGAGCCTGCGGAGGACCCGCAGGTCATGGCGGCGGAGGACGCGCTCCTTCAGGCGGAAATCGACGGCGCGGGTGCTTGACACGGGCTTTTCGTACCACTATAATATATAAGTTAAATGCGTAAAAACACAGCGGAGGTGCATTATGGCTGATACCAAATACAAGATGAGCCGGGAGCGGTATGACGAGATCGTCAAGGAGCTGGAATACCTGCAGACCGTCAGGGAGAAGGAAGTGGCCGAGCAGATCAAGGAGGCCCGCAGCTACGGCGACCTGTCGGAAAACAGCGAGTACGACGAGGCCAAGACCGAGCAGGGCAAGCTCTATTCCAAGATCGCGGAGTTGACGAACCTTCGTGACAATGCCGAGATCGTGGAGAAGACCGCCCGCAGCGGCGCCATCGGCATCGGCAGCAAGGTCACGGTGCTGGACGTGGAGTTCAATGAGGAGCTCGTCTATCAGATCGTGGGCAGCCAGGAGGCCAACCCCGCCGTCGGCCGCATCTCCGACGAGTCTCCTGTGGGCCACGGACTCATGGGACACCGCGCCGGCGAGACCATCACGGTAGAGGCCCCCGCGGGCGATCTTCAGTTCAAGATCCTGAAGGTCACGTATTAAGGAGACGCGGCTATGACACAGTATCCAGAGGGGTATCGCGCCGAGCCTGCCGGTCTTTCCGACGAGATGCGCGTCCGCCGGGAGAAGCTGTTCCGGCTGCAGGACGAGGGCCGCGATCCCTATCAGATCACGAAATTCCAGCGGGACCGCTACTCCCGTGAGATCAAGGAAAACTACGACGCCCTGGAGAACCGGACCGTCCGGGTCGCCGGGCGCATCATGGCAAAGCGCGTCCAGGGCAAGGCCGGGTTCATGGACCTCATGGACGATCAGGGCCGCATCCAGCTCTATGTGAGCATCAACGAGCTGGGCGCGGAGACCATGGCCCAGGTGAAGACCTGGGACGTGGGAGACCTTATCGGCGTGGAGGGCTTCGTGTTCAAGACCCGCACGGAGGCCATCTCCGTCCACGTGCAGAAGATCGAGCTTCTGTCCAAGAGCCTCCGGCCCCTGCCGGAGAAGTTCCACGGCCTGACGGACACCGACCAGCGCTATCGCCGCCGGTACGTGGACCTCATCATGAACAGCGAGGTCAAGGACACGTTTTATAAGCGCAGCATGATCCTCAAGGAGATCCGCGCCTTCCTGGACGAGCGGGGCTTCCTGGAGGTGGATACCCCCATCCTGACCCCCTTCGAGATCGGCGCCTCCGCGCGGCCCTTCTTCACCCACCACAACACCCTGGACATGGACATGGTCCTGCGCATCGAGACGGAGCTTTACCTCAAGCGCCTGATCGTCGGCGGCATGGAGCGGGTGTACGAGGTGGGACGTATCTTCCGCAACGAGGGCATGGACACCAAGCACAACCCCGAGTTCACTACCATCGAGCTCTACCAGGCCTATACCGATTTCCACGGCATCATGGACCTGGTGGAGGACATGATGAAGCGGGTGGCCCAGGCGGTGTGCGGGTCCCTCGTGGTGCCCTACCAGGGCCATGAGATCGACCTGGGGCATTGGGAGCGCCTGACCATGGCGGAGGCCGTGAAGAAATACGCCGGTGTGGACTTCGCCGACTGGAAGACCGACGAGGACGCTGTCGCCGCCGCCAAGGAGCACCATGTGGAGCTCCCCGAGCAGAAGACCAAGGGCGCCATCCTGGCGGAGTTCTTCGACGCCTTTGTGGAGGAGAAGCTCATCCAGCCCACCTTCATCTATGACTATCCCGTGGAGATCAGTCCTCTGGCCAAGCGCAAGCCGGAGGACCCGGCCTTCACCGAGCGGTTCGAGTATTTCATCAACGCCACGGAATTCGGCAACGCCTTTACGGAGCTGAACGATCCCATCGATCAGCGGCTGCGCTTCGAGGCCCAGGTGGCGGCCCGCAGGGCCGTCGACCCCGACTGCAAGGCCCAGGTGGACTATGACTACGTGGAGGCCCTGGAATACGGCATGCCTCCCACCGGCGGCCTTGGCTTCGGCGTGGACAGGCTCGTCATGCTCCTGACCGATTCCGCCTCCATACGGGACGTGCTGCTCTTCCCGACGATGAAGCCCGTGGAGTAAAAAAGTCAGTATTTTCAAGGCTTTGCGGCTTCAAAAAACTGGTTTTACCCACTTTTTACCCATTTTTACCCAGCTCATCTGCCATAAAGGCAGCTGAGCTTTGTCCATGACAGATGAACATAGAAAACGCGTTTTGGGCGACTTCATTTATTTGGAGCCGCCTTTTTTCATATCCATAATTCAGTAAAGGGAGGGCCAATGATGCAGTGCCTTATGAAATACGAGTGGGTGAAGCTCCACCGCTCGCTCCTGCCGTCGGGCAAGGGAATCATGGGCTCCTGGGCGCGTCTGGCTGTCCGCGCAGCTTACCGCAAAGGTGAAGCGGAGTATTGTGGGCACGTCAATACCGTGACGCCCGGCATGTGGGCCGGCGGCGTTACCGGCCTCCGAAGCATCTTGGGGCAGAAGAAGCGGGCAAAGGCTCTCCAAACGATCTCGGAACTGTCAGAGCTGGGGTATCTGCGCTATACCCTGGACAGCAAAACCAAGAAGCTGACCTATGAGATCACTGATTGGGTGGTTAAGTGCTCCGGCGCGGAATGTATGGACGGAGCAGTCTATGCGACGACCGGGTACGGATTTCTCTGTCTGCCGCGGAACATAACGGAACGGCTTGTGGGCCGAGCCTACATATTTGAAGAATCAGACGCATGGCTGGATCTGTGGTGCCACACGGTATCAAAGGAACCCGGTAATGCGTTTTCTTATTTGGCGCCGGCGATCCAGTATGGCCGCTATGGCGTCGTGATGACGTTGGAAGCCCTGGGACAGCGCTGGAGCTGGGAAAAGACCAAGGTATGGAGATTTTTTCGGAAGCATGGGGATGTCTTCGCTCTGTACCGTCTGCCCGGCTCCTGCGGCTGCCTCATTTGCAATAAACGGTACCCCTGCGGGACCGAGGCTTCAAATATGCCCTCAGAGGAGGACGTCATGAGCGTGTATCGTGACATTCGCGCCATGGGGATCGGCGACCGGCGATACGGCACTCCTACGCAGGATCTGAACCGGCAAATCGCCATGTACAGCCGGAAGCTGGTCACTCAGTCAGCGAGGGAACGAGCGGAAGATCTGCCCGAAGCTCGCGTTGCATTTTCGGCCCCCATATATCGCGCGTATATTTCTCCCTGTTGGAACTGTAAGCATTGTTGGAACAGTAAATATGACTGCCGAGGTACGTATACATCTGCAGCCGTACGAAGAAACAGGATCCGGGGCCCGGGTGGGACCGTGGATCTGAACAATTACGCTAAGGAGTTTTTCACATATGGATAGCGAAAACGTAGTTTTTGAACAGCAGAAGGACCAGGGCCACGCGAGAACGGAGGAGTTTATCCAGCTTTTGACGAACCGGGGCATTTTGGGGGATGAAAAGATCCGGCGTGAAAGCGCGCGGAATGCCGATCGGAGACTGAAGCAGAACGCCTATCACAACACGATGCTGCTCCTGAAGAATTATCGGACGATAGCATGGCTGCTGGAATGCTTTCCGGGAACAGTGGCAGAGGAGTTGGATCGTCCGCTTGCCAGTACCGATGAGATCATTGACCATATGGACATCCGGGAGTGCATGGGTGATCGGAAGCTGGAGAGCCGGGTTGCCGCGTTGGCAAAGACGAGGCTTCTGCTGGATCGCATCAATGAAGCGATCACGGTTCTGGAAAAGAAGCCGACGAACGGGAAACGCCTCTACGATCTGATCTATCTGACCTATGTTGGGCCTGAGGAGCTGAAGCACCATGAGATCCTCTACCGGCTTGGTATTTCCTCGCGTGTGTATTATCGCTTAAGGGATCAGGCTATTACGATCATGTCCATCCGGCTGTGGTCCGCTCCGGGAGCAGGATTGGACTGCTGGCTGGAGGTGATGGAGTTTCTGGAAAGCCTTAACTGATAACGGAAAAGAACGACAAAACCGGGCGGCCTGTTTGGTCGCCCGGCTTTGCAAGAAGAGAGGAGTGAAAATTGAGTATTTGCGAATTGTTATGTTCTGGCTGTTCTGTCATCCTGTGATCATAGACTACCAGAAGACAGCGTTGATTTCATGAACAAACCGGAAAGAACTTGTGAACAATGGTTTAAGAATCTCTTTCGGCTGCATTTTCACGGATCAGCATTGGCGCATTGACGGCAAGGATCTCCATGGCAGCGTCACGATCCGTGAGATACGGCCGCACCTCATCCGCTGAGGCGATCACTGGCATGCGGTCATGGGTCTCGATCATGCTGTCATTGGCGGGGCGGGTCAGGATGACGAACCGCGGCTGTCCATCCACGAGCTTCCACATACCGCACAAATAAAGGACAGGCCGACCCTCGACCCGGAAATAGTACTTGGTCTTTTTGCTGTCGTGGCTCCACTCGTAGAAGCCGAGGGCGGGGAGGACGGCGCGACGCTCCCGGAGGCTGTCAGCAAAGGTTTTCTTCTGAGCGGCTGTCTCGGATCGGGCGTTTATCAGCAGCCGGTTTCCCTCGAAGCCGGGAAAGCCGAAGATCGCCGGGATGGGGACCAGCTTTTCTTCGTTCTGCACGACTGCCGGCGCGGTATCGCCCGGGAAGATCTCGCCGGTCTTGTATGCGCCGGGATAGCGCTGCTCCATCATGTTGACGATGGCGGCTAGCTTTTCATCGTTTGTCATTCCAGAAAAGAAGTATCGTCCGCACATGCCGTCTCACCCCCTTCACTTGACTCGACAAATGCGAATTAGTCTGCGCCGAGGTTATTATCATTCTGGTTGATACTCTGCTTTTCGATCCTATCAGCTTTTTTTCTTATTAGAGAACCGCACAAACACAATCCCGGTATACAAGTTGCCAATAAGTGCGTACTGCTTAAATATGGACCTTTGCCCAAATAATAGATTGCGATTCGGTATAATACAACTACAGCGCAGAGAAGTATTGCGGCATCTATTACAATTCTAATCGTTTTCAGTATCTTCACCGTGACTACCTCCGCAAACTTCGATCTGTTGAGGTGATTATACCACACACCCGCCAGCCCCACAATCGGAAAGTACACTCAACGATCGGTCGGACGTTTTCAACGCTGTCCCGACGTGCTATAATGCAGTTGCCAGCAAACGCCGAGGGAAGGGGGAAGGTACATGGAAAGCCTGCGCTGCGTGGTCGAGCGGATCACCTACCAGAACGAGAAAAACGGATACACCGTCCTCCGCTGCCGGGCGAAGGGCTTTTCCGAGCTAGTGACCGTGGTCGGCACAATGGTGGAGACCCATGTCGGCGCGGTGCTGACCCTTGGCGGCGCGTGGAAGGTGGACGCGAAGTACGGCCGCCAGTTTGCGGTGGAGACCTATGAGGAGACCCTTCCCGCGACGGTATATGGCATCGAAAAGTATCTGGGGAGCGGTCTTATCAAAGGCGTCGGCCCGAAGTTTGCCAAGCGGATCGTGCAGAAGTTCGGCGCGGAGACGCTGAACGTCATCGAGGAGGAGCCGGACAGACTGCTGGAGGTCAGTGGGATCGGGAAGCTTCGTGTGGAGCGTATCAAGAAGGGCTGGGCGGATCAAAAGGAGATCAAAAACATCATGCTCTTTTTGCAGGAGCACGACGTCAGCACCTCCCACGCCACAAAGATCTATAAGACCTACGGCAATGAGAGCATCCAGGTCGTGAAGGAAAACCCCTACCGCCTGGCGGACGATATCTGGGGCATCGGCTTTCGGACGGCGGACACCATCGCCGCCAAAATGGGCTTTGGGCATGAGAAATACGCCCGCCTGCGAAGCGGCCTTATGTACGCCCTAAATGCTTTGGCCGACGAGGGCCACTGCTTTGCCACCCGGGAGCAGCTTCAAAAGACCGGCGCGGAGCTGCTGGAGGTGGACGAAGCCCTGATATCCATGACGGTGGACGAGATGATACATACGGAGGATGTTATCACCGACGGCGACGCGATCTACCTGCCGCCCTTTTACTGGTCAGAGGCAGGAACAGCGAAACGGCTGCTTGCCATCGCGTCGAAGCGCGCTTCGGTGGAGGTCCGTCCGCAGGGGCTTGCGGAGCGTGTTTCCCGGAAGACCGGCATGGAGTACGACGAAACGCAGATGCAGGCGATCCTGACTGCGGCGCAGAGCAAGGTGTTTATCCTGACCGGCGGACCGGGCACGGGTAAAACGACCACGACCCAGGGCATCATCACGGCATACCGGGAGGCTGGGGCGGAGATCCTGCTGGCCGCGCCTACGGGCAGGGCAGCCAAGCGGCTGTCCGAAGCAACGGGCATAGAGGCAAAGACGATCCACCGGCTCCTGGAGGCAAAGCCGCCGGAGGGGTATCAGCGAAACGAGGAGACGCCGCTGGAGGGAGACGTCCTCATCGTGGACGAGTGCTCCATGATCGACGTTATGCTGATGTACAATCTCCTGAAGGCGGTGCCGGACGCCATGACACTGATCCTGGTGGGAGACATCGACCAGCTTCCCAGCGTGGGCGCGGGAAACGTCCTGCGGGACGTCATCGACTCCGAATGCTTCCCGGTGGTGCGGCTTACCCGCATCTTCCGGCAGGCACAGCAAAGCCGCATCATCACGAACGCTCATAAGATCAACCATGGGCAGTTTCCCAACATATCGAACGGAAAGCATACCGACTTCTTTTTCATGGAGAGAGAAGACCCGGAGCAGGCGGTACAGACCGTCGTCGAGCTCGTCAAGACGAAGCTGCCCGGATACTATAAGCTCCCCTCCAGCGAGATCCAGGTCCTCACGCCGATGCAGCGGGGCGTGGTGGGCGCGGCGAATCTGAACCAGGTCCTGCAGGACGCTGTGAACCCCGGCGAAACGGGGCTGCGGCGGGGCGGCTATGTATACCGCACCAGGGACAAGGTCATGCAGATCCGGAACAACTATGATAAGGAAGTCTTCAACGGCGATATAGGCGTGGTGGAATCCGTGGATCTGGAGGATCGGACGGATCGGACGCTGACGGCGCGGTTTGACGACCGCCTTGTGACCTACGATGCCACGGAGCTGGACGAGCTGGTTCTGGCCTACGCTACGACGATCCACAAGGCCCAGGGGAGCGAGTACCCGGTGGTGGTTATGCCGGTGCTCATGACCCACTACGTCATGCTCCAGCGAAACCTGATCTACACGGGCATTACAAGGGCGAAGCGCGGCCTCGTCCTCGTGGGCACCAAAAAGGCGCTGGCCTATGCAGTCCGCAACGTCACTGTAACCAACCGGAATACGATGCTGAAGCAGCGTCTGCAAACGCTTTCGGAGGAACAGCAGCTTATAAGTCAGCAACTGATCCCCGTACAGCAGCACAAAACATATTCCATATCGCCCGAATCCTTCTCGGACCGCTCCGTGCTGAAGGTGGCCTCGCCAGTGATCCAGTACGGAAAAACCGTGCCGAAGGAGGAGTGGCTCCGGCAGGATGTTTTCGAACGCCTGGCGCGGTCGAAGTTCCGCAACCGCTTCCGGCTGGAGGAAAAGGACCGGCAGTATGTCCGTGAAAAGGGGATGGACGTCATACGGGAGCACGCCGGTCAGACCGTCGAAAAGCGGCTTGCGCCGGCGGAGATCCCGAACGACGGGAAGCAGACGCCCATGAAGGGGCATCCGGTATTCATTGCCCAGCACGCGACGGCGACCTGCTGCCGGGGCTGTCTCGAAAAATGGCACGGCATCCCGCAGGGGAGAGAATTGACACGCGATGAACAGGGGAGAGTCGTTCAGATCATCATGGCGTGGATCGAGCGGCAGCTTGACCGGAAGCCAGAGAATTGAAGGGAGAGCAGCGTTGACATATCAACTGATCCGATCCAACCGAAAAACGCTGGCGTTGGAGATTAGGCCCTCGGGGCTCATCGTTCGCGCGCCTATGCGGGCGACGCAGGCGGAGATCGAAGGATTTCTGATGCAGCACGAAAAGTGGATCGAGAAGCATCTGGCACAGCTTGAAGAGCTTCCTGAAGCCGAGCGGTTGACCATGGAAGAGATCCGGGCGCTGGCGGATAAGGCCTTAAAAGTGATCCCGGAACGCGTCGCGTTTTATGCTCCGCAGGTGGGTGTGACCTATGGCCGCATCACGATACGTAACCAGCGTTCCAAATGGGGAAGCTGCACCGCGAAAGGCAATCTGAACTTCAACTGCCTTTTGATGTTGGCGCCGCCGGAGGTGTTGGACAGCGTTGTAGTCCATGAGCTCTGCCACCGCAAGCATCTGGATCATAGTAAGGAGTTCTATGAAGAGGTCCTTAGCGTGTTCCCGGATTACCGGAAGTGGAACGAGTGGCTGAAACAGAATGGCATGAGACTCATGCGCCGCATGACAGGGTGATACAGCGAGGAAAGGCACCGTCAGTTCTGGTTGATGTGGCGCTCTCCAGACGCATGTTGTCAAGGGGAATTCTCAACATTTTGTTTCAATTACATGCCATGCTCTCTACGGCATGTCTCATCAAACGTAAGTGGAATATCACTGCACTCCTCCGGTACGCCTCAAGGCAGCGGTATCAGCCCTATCTGCGCGAAATCTAAATTAGTTGCGGTGCAGCCTTTTCAGGACAACTGGGATACCGACACTGAGGATTCTGCTGGAATACTACCCACCATCAGTGCATTAGAGCCAGCAGACGTTGCAAACCCGTATAAATAACTACCGCCCGCAGGCTGCGGGCGGTAGTTTCTCTTTAGGCGTGCCGTGATGTACTGCAATCAGAAGCACCTTGCATAGATACCCCTAATCGTTTGCTCATCGACTGGCACCGGAGTATTAATCAGATTTCCGGCAGACACTTTCAGACAGTTTTGTGTCATCCAGGGGATGTCTG
>CAJOIC010000064.1 GCA_905234625.1 uncultured Oscillospiraceae bacterium
AACCCCTCCTCACGGAGCTGCGGGATGGTGATATCCTTACCCACCTCGACGCCGCAGCGGAACTCCACGCCCATCTCCCTGAGGATGTCGATCTCCGCCCGGACCACGTCCTTCTCCAGCCGGAAGCTGGGAATGCCGTTCATGAGCATGCCGCCCACCCGGTCAGCCTTTTCGAACACGGTGGGCCGATAGCCCTTCTCCGCCAGATAGTACGCACAGGAGAGACCGGCGGGACCGCCGCCGATGACGGCGATCTGCTCCTCGAACTCACCCTGGACCTTGGGAATGACCTTCTGGGGGATGAACCGCGTCTCCGCGTCCAGATCCTGCTGGGCGATGAAGCGTTTGACCTCGTCGATGGCCACGGCCTGGTCCACGGTGCCGCGGGTGCAGGCGTCCTCGCACCGACGGTTGCAGATGCGTCCGCACACCGCGGGGAACGGGTTCTCACGCTTGATGAGCTGCAGGGCCTCGGTGTACTTCCCCTGCGCCGCCAGCTTCAGATAGCCCTGGACGGCGATATGGGCGGGACAGGCGGTCTTACAGGGCGCGGTACCCGTCTCGTGGCAGTTGATCCGGTTCTTGTCCCGGTAGTCCTGGGACCACATCTCCGGTCCCCACTTTCTCTCGGAAGGGAGGATCTGCCGGGGATAGGTCACCTCGGAGCCGTCCGCACGACACAGCTTCTGGCCCAGCTTCACGGCGCCTGCGGGACAGTACTCCACGCAGCGGCCGCAGGCGACGCAGTCGGCCTTCTCCACCCGGGCCACATAGGCCGAGCGGGACATATTGGGGGTGTTGAACAGCTGGCTCGTCCGAAGAGCGTAGCACACGTTCACGTTGCAGTTGCAGATGGCGAATATCTTGTTCTCGCCGTCGATATTGGTGATCTGATGGACGAAGCCGTTGTCCTCCGCCTTTTTGAAGATGGCCAGGGCCTCCTCCTTGGTGATATACCGGCCGCCCTTGTTGGTCTCCACCACATAGTCGGCCATATCCCCCACGGCGATGCACCAGTCGTGGAAATCGTCGGCGCAGCCCTCGTCATAGGTCCGGCGGGACATGCGGCAGGAGCAGGGGCTGGCGGCGTATTTCCCGTCATATTTCTCCAGCCAATGGGAGATATGCTCGATGGAGATGGACTGATTCTCCATCTCAATGGCCTTCTCCACGGGGATGACGTGCATGCCGATGCCGGAGCCTCCCGGAGGCACCATGGGCGTCACCTTCTCCAGAGGAAGGAAGGTCATCCGCTCGAAAAACCGCCCCAGCTCCGGGCGCTCTTCCAGAAGGTCGGCGTTCATGTTGGTGAACTCGCCGATGCCCGGCACGAACATGGGAAGCACCCACCGCTTCTCGTGGTAGGGGTTTTTCCCGTCCAGGTTCTCCCAGTTGTATTCCAGAAGACCTGTCCAGGACATATGCTCCAGCATCTTCTCCAGCTTCTCGCTCTTGATGCCGGACAGCTGCTGTATCTGGGCAAAGGTCTTGGGCTTGCGCACGCCCATCTTGCAGGCGAGCTCCGCCTCCTCGTCCGTGGCGATGGCGGCAAGGCCCCAGTATTCCGGGTCGTCCTTGGTGATCTCCGCCAGGCCGAGGTGCTGCGGGATGCGGTCCGTCACCAGCTTTCCCAGCTTCACGATGGATTCGCGGATGGGGCCGTCGTCCTTGATGTACTCAGGCTTCGGGATGTCTCGTATGGGCATGGCTGTCTCCTTCCTCCATAGGCGGCCGGAGGCTCAGGGATGCCCGCCGGACCGACCGTGTTCTGTCTTTTACGCAGCTATTGATATATGTTTGTCAATCGTATTATACACATTTATTCCCTGCTGCGCAACTGCTATAAAAATATTTCAAAAAAGGGTGGCATCCCGCATGCGCTTGTGATATAATAAACGAAAGCGTGTAATGCGCGATCTCATGGGCGGACCGTCACTCCACTTTTTGATCGTCCGTACCGAAAGAAAAGGAGGAAATCACCGTTTGCTCACGGTGCGGTAGTGTGGAGACCTGCCGTAATGCGGTGCATCCCATAGAGGATGCCGCGAGGCGGTTTTGGCGGATGCCTGACCGTCAGAGCAAGGAAGTATGTCCGAAGTCATCATGAAAGGTCTGAAGAAGATCTACGACGGCGGCGTGACCGCGGTCCACGACGTGAACCTGCACATCGCGGACAAGGAGTTCATCGTTCTGGTCGGTCCCTCCGGCTGCGGAAAGTCCACCACCCTCCGCATGGTCGCGGGTCTGGAGGATATTTCCGGCGGCGAGCTCTATATCGACGGCAAGCTCGTGAACGACGTGGAGCCCAAGGACCGCGATATCGCCATGGTCTTCCAGTCCTACGCCCTGTACCCCCACATGACGGTGCGTGACAACCTGGGCTTTGCCCTGAAGCTCAAGAAGGTCCCCAAGGATGAGATCGAGAAGAAGGTAAACGAAGTCGCCGAGATCCTGGACATCACCCAATATCTGGATCGCAAGCCCAAGGCTCTTTCCGGCGGCCAGCGCCAGCGTGTTGCCATCGGCCGCGCCATGGTCCGCGACCCGAAGGTCTTCCTCATGGACGAGCCTCTGTCGAACCTCGACGCCAAGCTGAGAAACCAGATGCGCGCCGAGATCATCAAGCTCCGCCAGCGTATCAACACCACCTTCATGTACGTCACCCATGACCAGACCGAGGCCATGACCCTGGGTGACCGCATCGTCATCATGAAGGACGGCTACGTCAACCAGATCGGCACCCCGCAGGAGGTCTTCGGCAAGCCTGTGAACCTCTTCGTTGCCGGCTTCATCGGCATGCCCGTCATGAACTTCTTCGACGGCTGCAAGCTCCTCAAGGAGGGCGATACATACTATGCCGAGATCCGCGGCGTGAAGTTCAAGCTCAGCGACTTCCAGCAGAAGGCGCTCAAGCAGAACGGCCAGGAGCCCTGCGACATCGTCGCCGGTATCCGTCCGCAGCACATCAACGTCGGCGAGGGCGAGCTCTCCGCCACCATCGAGGTCTCCGAGATGCTTGGCTCCGAGTACAACCTCCACGCCCGCAGCGGCGACGACGAGGTCGTCATGGTGATCCCCACCGTCGGTCTCGCGGAGGATGTCTCCATGGGCAGCAAGATCCACTTCAGCACGCAGCCCGAGCTCATCCAGCTCTTCGACAAGGCCACCGGCAACAACCTCATCTGGTACGATAAGGAATCCGCCGAAGCCGATGCCCCCGTCTGCAAGGATTACGATTTCTGATCCCCTTCCCCATATACACCGCAGGGGCAGAGCCACCGGCTCTGCCCCTGTTTTTTCTGTTCCGTGAATCGTCAGCTCGTCTCCTTCAGCCGCTTCTTCTCCGCCGTGAACACCGACAGGATCTCGCTCCGGTCCTCCAGGACCCCTCCGGAGGATATTCGTCTCACGGTCACAATTTGTTGGATTTTGTATTATGTTACCCTTGACAAACAGCTTCCAAAACACTATATTTAGTAGTAGCCGCCCAAACACGGCAACAACATATGGATAAGCAAAGGGAACTCTCCATGATACAGATGATCATCAAGCGGGACGGACGCATCGTCCCCTACGACAAGGAAAAGATCGCCATGGCCGTCCTGCAGGCCATGAAGGCCTCCGGCGAGGGCACGGTGGCGGACGCTGCGCGGATCGCGGACGCGGTGGAAAGCAGCGTCGAGAGCCGCTGCGGCGCCGAGCCGCCCCAGATCGAGACCATCCAGGACACCGTCGAGCAGGAGCTCATGAACCACGACTTCCCTGGCACCGCCAAGGCGTTCATCATCTACCGCGCCACCCGGACCCGCGCCAGGGAATCCCGGACGAGCCTCATGATGACCATCGACGAGATCGCCAGCAAGGACGCGCGGCTGTCAGATCTCAAGCGGGACAACGCCAATATCGACGGCAACACCTCCATGGGCGCCATGCTGCAGATCGGCGCCGCGGGAGCAAAGGCATACAACGAGGCCTATCTCCTCCGGCCCGAGCACGCCAAGGCGTACCGGGAGGGCGACATCCATATCCACGACTTCGACTTCTACGCCCTGACCACCACCTGCACCCAGATCGACATCGTCCGCCTGTTCAAGGACGGCTTCTCCACCGGACACGGCTACCTGCGGGAACCCCAGTCCATCCAGAGCTACGCGGCTCTGGCCGCCATTGCGATCCAGTCGAACCAGAACGACCAGCACGGCGGTCAGTCCATTCCCAACTTCGACTACGGCATGGCCCTGGGCGTCGCCAAGACCTTCCGCAAGCAGTACCGGAAGAAGCTCACGGACATCGTGGAGGATCACCTGGATGAGGACGATCTCTCCGAGGCCGTCGACCGGGCGGTGAACGCCGCGGAAGCGGAGCTGGGACAGAACGGCCTGGAGCCTGCTCCCGGCTTTGACGAGGCCGTGGCCCGCCACCTCTACGACGACCTGTGCATCGAGGAGGAGGACGCCCTGCCCATGACCGCGCGGGCACGCCGCCGCGCCGAAAAGCAGACGGACCGGGACACCTATCAGGCCATGGAGGGCTTCGTGCACAACCTCAACACCATGCACTCCCGCGCCGGCGCCCAGACCCCCTTTTCCTCCATCAACTACGGTACGGACACCACCCCCGAGGGCCGGATCGTCATCCGGAACATCCTCCTGGCGCTGGACGCCGGCCTGGGCCACGGTGAGACCTGCATCTTCCCCATCCACATCTTCAAAGTCAAGGAGTGCGTCAACTACAACGAGGGCGACCCCAACTACGACCTTTTCCGCCTCTCCTGCAAGGTATCGGCCAAGCGGCTCTTCCCCAATTATGTGTTCCTGGACAGTCCTTACAATCTCCAGTACTACAAGCCCGGCCATCCCGAGACGGAGGTCGCCACCATGGGCTGCCGCACCCGCGTCATGGGCAACGTCTATGACCCCGACCGACAGATCTCCTATTCCCGCGGCAACCTCTCCTTCACCTCCATCAACCTCCCCCGGCTCGCCATCGAGAGCCGCGGCGACGAGGCGCTCTTCCTCCGGAAGCTGGACGCCATGCTGGAGCTGGTGGCCCAGCAGCTCCTGGACCGCTTCGAGATCCAGGCGAAAAAGCGGGTCTACAACTACCCGTTCCTCATGGGCCAGGGCGTCTGGCTGGACGCCGACAAGCTGGGCCCCTACGACGAGGTCCGGGAGGTCCTGAAGCACGGCACCCTGTCCATCGGCTTCATAGGCCTTGCGGAGACTCTCACGAGCCTCTACGGCAAGCACCACGCCCAGGACCCCGCCATACAGGAGAAGGGCCTTGCCATCATCGGGCGCATGCGTGACTTCTGCGACAAAAAATCCCAGCAGATGCAAATGAACTTCACCCTCCTCGCCACCCCCGCGGAGGGCCTGGCCGGACGGTTCATCCGCGCCGATCAGAAGCGCTACGGCAAGATCTTCGGCGTCACCGACCGGGAGTATTACACCAACTCCTTCCACGTCCCCGTGTGGTATCCCATCGGGGCGTATGACAAGATCCGCATCGAGGCGCCCTACCACGCCCTGTGCAACGCGGGACACATCTCCTACGTGGAGCTGGACGGCGACACCGCGAAGAACGTGGAGGCCTTCGAGTCCGTCGTCCGCTGCATGCACGACGCGGGCATCGGCTATGGCTCCATCAACCACCCTGTGGATCGGGATCCCATCTGCGGCTATGTGGGCGTCATCGGAGACGTGTGCCCCCGCTGCGGCCGCCGCGAAGGAGAGGCCATCGAACCGGAGCGCATGGCGGATCTGGAAAAGCGCTATCCCCACATCAAATCATTTATCGGAATCGAATAACAGGAGGAACATACAATGACTGCAGCAACGAAAGCGGCCAAAATGGGCCAGGGCGTAGGTTTTGAGCGCATCCGCCGGATCACCGGCTACCTTGTGGGCACCATGGACAAGTGGAACGACGCGAAGAAGGCTGAGGAGCGTGACCGCGTGAAGCACAGCCTGGGCAGCGAGTGCTGCGCCGGCAAGTGACATGACCATCGACATGGCCGGGATCGCGGGCGATTCCATCGTGGACGGTCCCGGCATCCGCACAGCGTATTTCGCCCAGGGCTGCCCCCACCGCTGTGAGGGCTGCCACAACCCGGAGACCTGGGACTTCGGCGTGGGAACGCCCATGGAAACGGACGTCCTGGCGGAGATCGCCAGGAGCAATCCCCTGTGCCGCGGCGTGACCTTCTCCGGGGGAGAGCCCTTTGCCCAGGCGGAGGGCTTTGCGGAGCTGGCCGAGCTTCTCATCGCGGACGGCTATGAGATCGCCAGCTATACCGGCTACACCTTTGAGTACCTTCGGGACAGCGGCACCCCGGCACAGAAAAAGCTCCTCTCGCTTCTGGATGTGCTGGTGGACGGCCCCTTCGTTCTGGCGGAGCGCAGCCTGGAGCTCGTATACCGCGGCAGCCGGAACCAGCGCATCATCGATGTGCAGAAGAGCCTGACTGCCGGAGATGTCGTGCCCGCGCCGCCTCGATGGCAGGGCGAATACTAAAAAAATGAAAAGCGGGTCTCCCCGAGATCCACAGTCCCCCTTCGTCACCCAAGACGGAGGGGGAGCTTTCTGTCCGGGGTATCAGTTGGTCCCGGCTGGACACAGTTGTCAGAACTGCTAAAATATGATATCATATTAAATTGAAATAATTTCAGCTATCATAAATCGCGGCGCTGCCGCGCTTTCGGGAGGCATCCTATGAAAAACAAGATCCTTGCATGTCTCATGATCCTTGCTCTGTCCCTGTCCGTCCTGACCCTTGGCGTTCTGGCGGATGATGACACCGATCCGAAGGACATCCTCACAGAGGAGAACGGCAAAAACGACACCGACGACACATCCGGCAACACCTCCGGAAATTCATCCGATGACACCTCCGGCGATACCTCCGGAAATACGTCTGACGACACGTCCGGCAATACCTCCGGAAATACGTCCGGTGACACCTCCAACGACACATCGGAGGGCGGCGATCAAAACGATCCCGGTCAGGACCTCGGCGGCGATGATCCCTCCGGCAACAACAGCGGCGAGTCCGGCGATCCCGAAACGCCCGCGTCCGGCAACGATACCCAGGAGACCAAGACCGACCCAGAGGTCGTTGCCTCCGGCGACTGCGGCAATACGATGACCTGGACGCTGACGGACGACGGCGTGCTCCTCATCTCCGGCTCCGGGCCTATGAAGACCTTCAGCGAAGCATCGGACACGCCCTGGCATGACTACACGGATGACATCAAAGATGTCATTGTTGAAAAAGGTGTGTACACCATTGCCAAGAATGCCTTTGCAGACTGCACCAATCTTGCTAAGGTCACTCTACCCACCAGCGTCAGCGGTTTTGCAAGCTATGCATTCAAAGGCTGCACCTCCCTGAAGGAGCTCACTATCCTCGGTAAACTCACGACTCTCCCAGACAGCGTATTCAAGGGCTGCACAAGCCTGGAAAGCATCACCCTCCCCAGTACTCTCAAAGCAGTCAATGCCCGCGCCTTCGATGGCTGCAGCAGTCTCTCAGATGTGTACTACGCAGGCTCGGAAGAGGAATGGAGTGCCGTCGACATTACAAGCAATGGCAATAGCCCGCTTCTCAACGCCGAGATCCACTTTGACGGTGATACGCCCGAAGAACCGACCCCCACGCCCACGCCCGACCCGGACGCTGAGCCCACGCCCACGCCCGATCCGGACGCTGAGCCCACGCCCACGCCCGACCCGGACGCCGAACCCA
>CAJOIC010000065.1 GCA_905234625.1 uncultured Oscillospiraceae bacterium
CACGAAGCAGGCCGCGTCCGGCGTGCAGATCAAGGAGACGCAGCGGCTGACCGGCTATCTGACGGAGGCGGACAAAAAGCACTACCAGAAGACCTACGGGATGAAGGAATATGCCCGCGCTCTGTCAAATTCGAAGCGCTATGATGTGAAAAACACGGTGTTCGACCGCACGGCCAACGCGGACAATGTCATCGTGCACGAGTCCAGGACGACGGAGATCCCCGACGTGTCGATTCTGGTCCCGGTGTATAATGTCGGGCCGTTCCTGCGGGAATGCTGCGAAAGCCTGGTGAACCAGACGCTCCGCAATATTGAGATCGTCTTCGTGAACGACGCGAGCACGGACGACAGCCCGTCGATCCTGTGGGAATACTATGAGCGTGACCCGCGCATCGTGCTCCTGGAGCACAAGAAGAACCAGGGCCTGCCCTGCGCGCGCAACACGGCCTTCGGGTATATGCGCGGCCGGTATTTCAGCTGCATCGACAGTGACGACGTGTGCGACCTCACCATGTTCGAGAAGCTGTTCAACAAGGCGGAGGAGCTTTCCGCGGACATCGTTACCTGCAGCGTCTTCGGCTTTTTTGACAATACCAACGAGGTGTACTACCATCGGCAGCTCGAATGGTACGGCGACAGCGACAAGGTGCTGTCCCTCAAGGGCCGTCCCCAGCAGCTGATGGAGCCGGCGGCCTGGTGCAAGCTTTTCCGCACGGAGTATGTCCGGGGCCTGGACTACTTTGAATTCCGTCCCGGGACACGCTCCTGGGAGGATGTCCCCGCCATGACGAGCGCGTTCTGTCAGACGGAGCGGATCGCCACGGTGCAGGAGGCGCTTTACTTCTACCGCCAGCGCCGCGAGGGCAACATCTCCAGCAGCATGACCCGGCGGAACACGGATGAGTTCATCAGCGGCGCCATCCTGCAGCAGGAGATCCTGGATCGGCATCACTTCTTCGACGAGGAGGTGCAGTCCTACATCGAGGAGTTCAAGTTCCTCTTTGCCGAGTGGAGCCTGACCAAGATGAAGAAGAGCGACATCCCGTACTTCTTCCATCGGGTGCCGAGCCTGTTCAAGAAGGAGGATGTCAAATACCTTGACCGCGTCTTCACAATCTTCCCGCATCGCAAGCGCTTCTATAAGGTGCTCATGACGCGGTCGGCGACGCTGTATTACTTAGCCCGGTTCGGCTACCACACGCTGGTGAAGTTCCAGAAGGGCCTGAAAAAATGCCTCCGGGGCATCAAAAAGATCATCAAGAAGATCTTCAACATCCGCCGTGACGACGTGTATTGGGCCATCGGCTACGGTGCGCTGACGCTCCGGTTTTTCCGGAAGTCGTATTACGAACAGTCGATCGCCTGGTACCGCGACCGCGCGAACGAGCGAAACGCGTTCCTTGAGAACAACCAGCAGCTCAACGGGACGGTAGCCTGGCTGGATGGGCGCTGCCGGGAGCTTGAGGCGCAGAACAGCGTCATCCCGACGCTGAACCGGGAGCTTGACCAGATTCGGGCGGCCAACGGGGAGCTGGAGGAAACGGAGACCGACCTGCGCCGGAAGCTCGCCCGGCTGGAGGAGGAGAGCAGCCGGCTGGAGGAGAAGAGCAGCCGGCTGGAGGAAGACCGCCGGAAGCTGACGGGAGAGAACGACCGGCTCACGTCGGACATCCGCATCCTCGAGAACCTCCGGGACTCTCTCACGGCGGATTGCCGGGTCCTCGAAGGCGCGAATACCACCCTGAGCGAAGCCAACAAGGCGCTGGAAAGCAGCAATCAGCACCTGTTCGACACGAACGCGCAGATGACGAGGACCTGCGAGGAGCTCAACGAATCCTTCCGGCTGCTGATGCAGGACAAGGCTGCGCTGGACGAGGAGAGAAAGACCCTGCGCGCCTCGCTGGAGCAGGAGACGACCGAGCTTTCGGAGTGCCGGAGCGCGATCGACAGCCTGCATCAGGAATTCGACGGGTATTATCATGCCGTCTGGGCTACCGGCTGGATCAAGGTCTGGAAAGACTACTACTACGAGAACTACGCCCGTATCCCCCAGAAAACCAAGCGGCTCGAAAAGGGCCTGGACGAGAGCAGCGTAGAGACGATCCGTCTGATCTGCAAGCGGAATTTCGAGCTTCTGCCTACCCAGGAAAACACGGAGCTTTACCGCTTCCATCACTATAGCCTGTACACCCCCTCCGAGCTTGCCGGCGCGAAGGAGCTGCCCACCTATGAGGAATACCGGGGGAAATTCTACCTCCCGGAGAACGCGGAGATGGAGACCCCGGTCTGGCATTTCCACTGCGGCCTGCAGAGCCTGCCCCGGACCGTCCTGAACCGGATCCGGGGGAAGGCCGTGATCGACGGCGGCGCCTATTGGGGCGACAGCGCCCTGGTCTTCAGCGAGTATTCCCCGTCCGCGATCTACGCGTTCGAGCCGCAGCCGGAGAACCACGCGAAGCTGACCGAGGTCGTCGAGAAAAACGGCATGGGCGAGCTCATCTTCCCGCAGATGGCCGGACTGAGCGATCACAGCGGCACCGCGCCGCTCTATACGAACGGCATGAACAGCGGCGCGAACCTCTTTGACGTCAATCCGGTCATCCAGGAGAGCGTCAAGCGAGTGGACACGATCGACCTCGTTACGGTGGACGGTTTCGTGAAGGACAACGATCTGCACGTCGGCCTCATCAAGCTCGACGTGGAGGGCAACGAGTCCCAGGTCATTGCCGGAGCGATGGAAACGATTCGAAGGGATAAGCCGATTCTCCTGATCTCGATCTATCATACCCCCAAGGATTTCTTTGACATCAAGCCGCTTCTGGAGAAGGAAAAGCTGGGCTACCGGTTCATGGTGCGGAAGCTCTCCTTCCATGACCTGGTCACGGAGGTCATGCTTATCGGGTACGTGGATTAAACGGAGGTATTCAAAATGAAAGCTGTAATTCTGGCGGGCGGCTTCGGAACGCGGATCTCGGAGGAGTCGCAGTTCAAGCCGAAGCCCATGGTCGAGCTCGGCGGCATGCCGATCCTGTGGCACATAATGAAGCTGTATTCGGCGCATGGCTTCAATGAGTTCATCATCTGCGCCGGCTATAAGCAGCACGTCATCAAGGAGTATTTCGCGGACTATTTCCTGCACACGTCGGATATCACCTTCGATTTTACGAACGGCCGGAACGAGATGACCGTGCATCACAACTCCTCGGAGCGCTGGAAGGTCACGGTCGTGGATACCGGGCTCAATACGATGACCGGCGGACGCGTCAAGCGGGTGCGGGACTATGTCGGGAACGAGCCCTTCCTGCTGACCTACGGGGACGGCGTCTCCGACATCAACATCACCGAGCTCGTGGAATACCACAAGTCGCACGGAAAGCTGGTCACCATGTCCGCCTATAACGCCGGGCAGCGCTTCGGCGTCCTCGACATCGACGATGTCGGGCGGATCACGGAGTTCCGCGAGAAGACCCAGGGCGACGGCAACATGATCAACATCGGCTTCATGGTCTGCCAGCCGGAGTTCATCGACTTCATCGAGGATGACACGACGGTCCTGGAAAAGACCCCCCTCGAGAAGGTCGCCCACCTGGGACAGCTGATGGCCTATAAGCACGAGGGCTTCTGGCAGTGCATGGACACCGTGCGTGAGAAGGAACAGCTCGAGAAGCTGTGGGCGACCGGACACGCGCCCTGGAAAGTGTGGCAGGATTGATGAAGGGAATGGAGTTTTTCGCCGGGAAGCGCGTCCTCCTTACGGGACACACCGGCTTCAAAGGCACCTGGATGAGCCGGATCCTCGTGAACGCCGGCGCCGAGCTGACCGGGTATTCCCGCGGCTCCGCGAAGGAGCCGAGCCTGTTCGAGCTGGCGGATGTCCGGGAACGGATGGATCATGTCGTCGGCGACGTGCGGGATCTCGCGCATATGCAGGCGGTGTTTGAGAAGGTCCGGCCGGAGATCGTGATCCACATGGCGGCGCAGCCGATCGTCCGCGACAGCTACAAGGACCCGGTCTATACCTACGAGACCAACGTCATGGGCACCGTCAACGTGTTGGAGTGCTCGCGTCGCTGCGGCAGCGTGCGAAGCCTTCTGAACGTCACTACCGATAAAGTGTATCACAACAACGAGTGGGCCTGGGGCTACCGCGAGAATGAGCCTCTGGACGGGTACGATCCATATTCGAACTCCAAATCCTGCTCGGAGCTCGTGACGCACAGCTATGTGAACAGCTTCTTCCGGGACAGCGGCATTGCCGTTTCGACGGCGCGGGCCGGCAATGTGATCGGCGGCGGAGACTTTGCGAACGACCGGATCATTCCGGACTGCGTCCGAGCGATCCGGAACAACGAGAGCATCGTCGTCCGCAATCCGCATTCGACGCGGCCGTACCAGCATGTGCTGGAGCCGGTTTTCGCCTACCTCATGATCGTCCGGCGCCAGTGGGAAGAGCCGGAACTCGCGGGCTGGTACAATATCGGCCCCGACGACTGTGACTGCGTGACGACCGGCGATCTTGTGGATCTCTTCTGTCGGACCTGGGGCGGCGAAGCAAGCTGGATCGACCGGGCGGAGAAAAACGCGCCGCACGAGGCCAACTTCCTGAAGCTTGACTGCACCAAGGCAAAGACGACCTTCGGGTGGCATCCGCGCTGGCATATCGACGAGGCCATCCAGCGTGTCTGCGAGTGGACCCGGGTCTATCTGGCCGGGGGCGACGTCCCCGCAGAGATGGACCGGCAGATCTCCCTCTATCTGGAGGAAAACTGAATGGAGTCGGTCATCATCTCCGGGAGCACGGGCTTCATCGGCCGGCATCTGCTGCGCTGCTTCACGGAGCGGGGCGTCCGGGTGTTCGCGCTGGTCCGCCCCGGCGGAAGCAGACCGACCGAGACCGGTCCGGACGTGGTAACGATCGAGTTCGATCCGGCCCGCTGGGAGGACGCGGCAGAGCTTCTTCCTCGCGGCGCGGATGCGTTTTTCTGCCTGTCGTGGGGCGGCGTGGCTCCCGAGGACCGCAATCGGGCGGATCGGCAGATGCCGAACCTGGCGCTGACGATGAACGCGCTGCGTCTGGCCGCGGCGGTCGAGGCGAAGCGCTTCATCCTGCCGGGTTCCACCGCCGAGTACGCGTACAGCGGCGAGCCGATCAACGGACGGACCTGCCCCTCGCCGCAAAACCTGTACGGCTCGGCCAAGGTCGCGGCGCGGTTTCTGTGCGGCTCCCTCGCGGAGGAGCTTGGGATCCCCTTTATCTATGCGGTGATTACCGGCGTTTACTCCGCGGACCGCCGGGACAATAACGTCATCTACTACGCGATCACAAAGCTGCTGCGCGGCGAGCGTCCCAGCCTGAGCAAGCTGGAGCAGCGCTGGGACTATGTGCACATCGACGATGTGACCCGGGCGCTGTATCGGATCGCGGAGAAGGGCAAGCCGGGCGCGTTTTACACCATTGGCCACGGCGATAATTGGCCGCTGGCGAATTACATCCTGCAGATCCGCGATCTGATCGACCCGAAGGCAGAGCTCGGGATCGGGGACATCCCGTATAAAAACGGCCGGATCCCCAGCTCCTGCGTCGATCTGCACGATCTGCAGGCCGATACGGGCTTTGTCCCGCAGGTCCCCTTTGCGGAAGGGATTCGAAGCGTCATCGCGCAGGTCAAAAAGGAGATTGAAAGTGAAAGCACCGTTTGATTGTCTGATCGTCGGCTGCGGCCTGTCCGGGTCCGTGATCGCCCGCCATCTGGCGGAGCAGGGAAAAAAGGTCGTTATCTGGGAGCGCCGGGATCATATCGGCGGCAACATGTTCGACTATGTGGATGAGCATGGCTATTTGGTCCAGCGGTACGGGCCCCATATCTTCCATACGAGCCGGAAGGAGCTGTTCGACTACATGTGCCGCTTTGAGCAGTGGCAGCCCTTCAAGCTGGAATGCGGCGCGGTCTGGGATGGGAAATACACGCCGACGCCTTTTAATTTCAGCACGATCGACACCTTCTTCCCCAAGGCAAAGGCGGAAGAGCTGAAGGAAAAGCTCCGCTCGGCCTTCGGCGGCCGGGACACCGCGACGGTCGTGGAGGTGCTGCGGCATCCCGATGCGGATATTCGCGGCTACGCCGAATACCTGTTCCGGAACGACTACGCGCCCTACACCGCCAAGCAGTGGGGCATCTCTCCCGAGGAGATCGATCCGAGCGTGCTGATGCGCGTGCCGCTGCGGTTTTCCTATGACACCGGGTACTTTGCGGACACCTTCGAGGCTATGCCGCAGCACTCCTTCACGTCGTTTTTCCGGGCGCTTCTGGATCATCCCGGCATCACGGTGGAGCTCCAGAAAAACGCCCTCGATCACCTGACGGTGAAGGAGAGCGCGCTGTATCTGGACGGGGAGCCGGCGGAGATGCCGATCGTGTACACCGGAGCGCTGGACGAGCTGTTCGGGTTCCGGTTCGGGCGGCTCCCGTATCGTTCCCTCCGCTTCGAGTGGAAGTACACCGAGGCGGACAGCCTGCAGGCCGCCCCGGTCGTTGCGTATCCCCAGGAGCCCGGGTATACCCGGATCACGGAGTATAAAAAGCTCCCCGAGCAGGAGGGAGAGGGGAGCACCTATGCCCTCGAGTTCCCGCTGCCCTATGACGAGAACGCGGCGTGCGAGCCGTATTACCCGGTCCCGACGGAGGAGAGCCTGAACCGCTACGGCCGGTACCAGGAGCTGGCGGAGCAGGTCCCGAACCTGATCATCTGCGGACGGCTGGCGGATTTCAAGTATTACAATATGGACCAGGCGCTCGCGAGAGCGCTGGACGTCTGCGAGAGCGTTTTTCCCGAATAAAAATCCCCCGCCCGTTTTTTGTCAATATGATGCGAATAGCGAGATGAAACGAACCCGCCCGATCCGAATTGGACCGGGCGGGTTCTTGATTCGATGTTTTGTTCATTTTCCCGAGACGGTGATCCCGTCGAAGGCCATGTAGGGCATGACCACGTCCCCGTCGGCGAGGACCTCCCGGCTGACGCCCCGGAGGCGGAGCAGTATGTCCGCGAGGTTCCCGGAGATCATGGTCTCCGTCAGCGGCGTCGTGAGGCGGCCGTTCTCGATGAGAAAGCCGTTTTTCGCGACGCCGGAGAACTCGCCGTTCGCGGCGGGGTGCCCGCCGGAAAAGCGCAGGAGGAAGACGCCCTTTTCGATCCCGGCGAGAAGCTCGTCGAGGGAGCTTTCGCCGGGCTCCGCCACGAGGGCGAAGGAGGTGTTGCCGCCCTGCGGCAGGCCGGTCTTGTTCGCGCCGTACCGGGTGAGGGGGAAGCCCGCGAGGACGCCGTCCCGGATGAGGTCGAAGTCCTCCGCCTCGAAGCCCTCGGCGGTGTACCGCTGGCCGCAGACGACGCGCGCATCCTTCGGGCGGAGGGCGAGGGTCAGCCGCGGGTCCGCGACGGGCTGCCCCAGCTTGTTCCGCCAGGGGCTCGTGCCGTCGATGAGAGAGCCGTCGGAGGCGAAATTCTGAAGGACCGCGCCGAAAACGCTCCCCGCGAGGCAGCCGGGAGCAAAGACCGCCGTGCCGGTGAACTTGCCCTCGACGGGCGCCGCGCCGAGCTGACGCTCCACGTCGCCCATCTCC
>CAJOIC010000066.1 GCA_905234625.1 uncultured Oscillospiraceae bacterium
CGCTGTTCCTCCAGATGTAGACCAACGCGCTCTTGAGCTTATACGGCGCTATTTTGCCGACCACCAATAAGAAGACAGCTAACAATACCGGCGCAGAAGTGGGTATCACCTCTGTGCCGGAGTTCATATAAATAAACACGATTAATGCTGTAACCCCCATCAATTTGAGACGAACCCAGGGGACGCCCACGTCTTGCGCTCGGCCCGGTTTTCGCGTATAATAACGAAGTTATGAGAACATATGACGCGGGAAAATGCGATATCGTTGTGATCGGCGCGGGACACGCGGGGATCGAGGCGGCGCTGGCGGCGGCGAGGCTGGGCCTGGACACCGTCTGCTTCACCGTGAGCCTGGACGCCGTAGGGAACATGCCCTGCAACCCCGCCATCGGCGGCACGGGCAAGGGCCATCTCGTCCGGGAGCTGGACGCCCTGGGCGGGGAGATGGGCCGGGCGGCGGACAGGGCCTGCATCCAGTACCGGATGCTGAACCGGGGCAAGGGCCCCGCCGTCCACTCCCTCCGGGCCCAGGCGGACCGCCGGAAGTACCAGGAGGTCATGAAGCACACCCTGGAGCTCCAGGAGAACCTCCGCCTCAAGCAGGGGGAGGTCGTGGCCATCGGCACGGAGGACGGGCGCGTGACCTCCGTCACCACGGACAAGGGCGCGGTGTACGGGACCCGGGCCGTGGTCGTCGCCTCGGGGACGTATCTCGGCGGCCGGACCATCACCGGCGAGGCCGTGCGGGATTCCGGGCCGGACGGTCTCGCGGCGGCTCTGCCCCTGACGGACTGCCTCAAAGGCCTTGGCCTGCGCATGCGCCGCTTCAAGACCGGCACGCCGCCCCGGGTGAACGCCCGGACGGTGGATCTCTCCAAAATGCAGGTGCAGGTCGGCGACGACGATATGGAGCCCTTTTCCTTTTCCACCAAGGACAAACCGGAGAACAAGGTCACATGCTGGCTGACCTACACGAACGCCGAGACCCACCGCATCATCCGGGAGAACCTGGACCGGAGCCCCCTGTACTCCGGTGTCATCGAGGGCGTGGGGCCCCGGTACTGCCCCAGCATCGAGACGAAGATCGTCACCTTCCCGGACAAGGAGCGGCACCAGCTCTTCATCGAGCCCATGGGCCTGAACACCGAGGAGCTGTATATCCAGGGCTTCTCCTCCAGTCTGCCGGAGGACGTGCAGATCGCCATGGTCCACACGCTCCCCGGCCTGGAGCACGCGGAGATCACCCGCCCGGCCTACGCCATCGAGTATGACTGCGTGGACCCCACGGAGCTCTATGCCAGCCTCATGAGCAAGAAGATCGCCGGTCTCTTCGGCGCGGGACAGTTCAACGGCTCCTCCGGCTATGAGGAGGCCGCCGCCCAGGGCTGGGTCGCCGGGGTGAACGCCGCCCGGTTCGTCCGGGGAGAGGACCCCCTCATCCTCCGCCGCTCCGACGGATACATCGGCACCCTCATCGACGATCTCGTCACCAAGGGCACCGAGGAGCCCTACCGCATGATGACGAGCCGCTCGGAGTACCGCCTGCTCCACCGGCAGGACAATGCCGACGAGCGTCTTTCCGCCATCGGGCATGAGGTCGGTCTTGTGTCGGACGAGCAGTATCATGCCGTGCTGGAAAAATACGCCGCGGTGGACGCGGAGATCCTGCGGCTGAAGAAAAACCATGTGTACGAGCTTCTGAAGCGCCCGGAAAACAGCTACGCCTCCCTGGCGCCGCAGGACCCGGAGCGACCGGACCTGCCCCCGGCGGTGGTGCGGGAGGTGGAGATCGCCGTGAAGTACGAGGGGTATATCCGCCGCCAGCTCAAGGAGATCCAGGCGTTCTCCAAAATGGAGGACCGGGCCCTGCCCCCGGACCTGGACTATGAGGCCATCCCCGGCATCCGCACGGAGGCGAAGCAGAAGCTCAGCGCCATACGCCCCGCCAGCTTCGGCCAGGCCGGACGCATCTCCGGGGTCTCCCCCGCCGACCTCACCGCCCTCATGATCTGGGTGGAAAAGGACCGATAAAACCGAACGATGCCTGACAGGGGACGGTGCCGGAACACGGAACCGTCCCCTGTACCAAACGGATCGTCACGCACAAGGCCGACGGAGAAAGCCAACGTCGATGCCGTGGAGGGGAAGAGTGTGTCGAGCGAACATCAATAAAAAGTTCGCGAGATATACTCTTCACCGACAGCGGCTCGTGTGCAAGCCCACCTCGGCCCGAGGTCATATCATACGCTCGCCGGAATGGGCCGGTAAGACGGCCGTGACCTCCGGAAGGTGGCCCCCGCAGAACTGTTCGCTTCGCTCACAACAACCTGCTGGGGGGACACCTTCCGTCGGCAGGCTCGCCGGAGTCTTGTCCTGCGGCTCGCTGCCTTGGCACATAGAACCGCCCCCTATGCCACACCAAGAAAACTGTGATATTCACTCTAGGCGTTCGCCGCGAAATCTGTTATACTGTTAGCATCCGAAGGAAAGCGAAAGGGGAAACAGCTATGGACAAGAACCGACCCCAGAGCCGGGACAAATACGTCACGGACAACAGCAAGGGCGTCCACAAACGGGGCGACGGCCTGGGCACGGGCCCCGTGGGCAGCGGCAGCGCCTTCCAGAGCGAGAGCGGCGGCAAGCGCTCCGGCTCCGGCAGCAAGCCCAATCTCCTCACCATCATCATCGCCCTGGTGGTGGCGCTCGGCGGCGGCGGAGGCATCCTGGGCAGCGTCCTGGGGGGCGGCTCCGACGCGGACGTGGGCTACTATGACAGCAGCTCCTACGGCAGCTCCTACGGGGACTCCTACGGCGACAGCTATTCCGTCTTCACCCAGAGCGGGACCCAGGCCGTGACCCCGGCGCCCCAGACCGGCGGCACGGCGGCGGACACCTCCGTGGCGGCGGAGGCAAGAGCCAAGCGCACCGTCATCAAGGGGAATGGTCAGGACACCGTCACCGTCATGGTCTATATGTGCGGAACGGACCTGGAATCCTCCTACAGCATGGCCACCAAGGACCTGCAGGAGATGGCCGCCGCCTCCTACGGCGACAATGTGAACGTGCTGGTGTACACCGGCGGCTGCAAGAGCTGGCAGAACAACGTGGTCAGCTCCTCCGTGAACCAGATCTATAAGGTCGCGAACGGGGGACTCGCCTGTCTCGTCAAGGACCTGGGGTCCGTGTCCATGACGAACCCCTCCACACTCTCCTCCTTCATCAGCTGGTGCGCGGAGAGCTTCCCGGCGGACAGGTACGAGCTCATCCTCTGGGACCACGGCGGCGGCTCCGTCAGCGGCTACGGCTATGACGAGAAGTTCAAGTCCTCCGGCTCCATGACCCTGGACAACATCGACAAGGCCCTGGACGCCGCGGGGGTGACCTTCGACTTCGTGGGCTTCGACGCCTGCCTCATGGCCACGCTGGAGACGGGCCTCATGCTGGACGATCACGCGGACTACCTCATCGCCTCGGAGGAGACGGAGCCCGGCATCGGCTGGTACTACACCAACTGGCTGACAAAGCTGGGGCAGAACACCTCCATCTCCACCGTGGAGCTGGGGAAGATCATCGTGGACGATTTCGTCAGCACATGCCAGAGCGCCGCCCGGGGCCAGGCCGCCACTCTGTCCGTGGTGGATCTTGCGGAGCTATCCGCCACCGCGCCGACGGCCCTGAAGAGCTTCTCCCAGTCCCTGAGCGCTCTCATCTCCGAAAACGAGTACGCCCAGATCTCCACCGCCCGCAGCGGCGCCAGGGAGTTTGCAACCAGCTCCCGCATCGATCAGATCGACCTGACGGACTTTGCCCAGCGGGTGGGCACCTCCGAGGGCCGGACCCTGGCCTCCGCTCTTCAGGGGGCTGTGAAGTACAACCGCACCTCCTCCGGCATGTCAGGCTCCAACGGCATCTCCATCTACTTCCCCTACCGAAAGACCTCCAGCGTGGACAAGGCCGTCAGCACATACAGCGCCATCGGCATGGACGACAGCTACTCCCAGGCCATCCGCGCCTTCGCCAGCCTTGAGGTCAGCGGTCAGGCCGCCGCCGGCGGCACCGCCTCCAGCTTCTCCTCCCTGCTGGACAGCCTCTATGGCACGGGCACGACCTCCTCGTCGTCCTCCTACGGCGGCACGGACATGATCGGGAGCCTTATGGAGGCCTTCCTGGGCGGCGGGTTCGACATGATCTCCGGCCTCTCCGCCGGGAACACGGACTTCCTCTCCGGAAGGGCGCTCTCGGAGGAGGACACCGTCGCCTATCTGGAGGCCAACAGCTTCGACCCGGCGGGCCTCGTCTGGACCCGGAACGCTGCGGGCCAGACCGTCATTTCCCTGCCGGAGGACCAGTGGGCCCTTATCGAGAACGTAGACCTGAACATGTTCTATGACGACGGCGAGGGTTATATCGACCTGGGTCTCGACAACCTCTTCTCCTGGGACGACGACGGGAACCTCGTCGGGGACACGGACCGCACCTGGCTCGCCGTCAACGGCCAGCCCGTGGCCTACTACCGGGAGACCACCGACGAGGACGGCACCACCCGGGGCTATATCCCGGCCTTCGTGAACGGGATCCGCTCGGAGCTCATCGTGACCTTCGACGACGCGAACCCCCGTGGAGCCATCACCGGCCTGCGGAGCGTCTATGCAGACGGCGAGACGGACACCGTCGCCAAGAGCGTGGAAGCGCTCCTGCCCGGGGACACGCTGGAGTTCATCTGCGACTATTACACCTACGACGGCACGTATGAGGACACCTACTTCCTGGGTGACCCCATGACCGTGACGGAGGTCATGGAGCTGTCGAACGTGGACGTGGGAGACGGCCCCGTGCTGACCCTCTACCGCTTCACGGACCTCTACCAGAACCACTACTGGACCCCCGCCCTGGAGGGCTGACAAGAAAAGACACACCCGGGACCTCCAACGGTCTCGGGTGTGTTTTTGTTATCGGGAGCCGATCGGGCTCACTCCTCCGCGAAGCCCAGGGCAATGAGCTGCGCCGCCAGGGCGTCCAGGTCCCGGGCCACGGTCTCCGGGTCCGCGCCGTCAAATTCGTTCGCCACCGCGTCGATGACAGCCTCCCGTGACATGCCCCGCTGGAAGCCCTCCCAGGCCATCGCCGCCGACGCGCTCAGCGGGGATATGAACTCCTCCGTGCCGTCCGGATGCAGACGCACGACGCAGATGTCGTCCTCGTCGAAGCGGACAGTATATTCCGGTTTGATCTTCATAGCTCTTCCCTCCCGCACACAAAGCAGTGCCATTCCTCCAGGGTATCGTGGCGCAGGATACGCAGTCCGGCAGCCGTGAGCGCAGCCTCCACGCCGTTCTCCCGTCCGTCGATGATCCCGGAGCAGACGAACACGCCGCTCTCCGCAAGAAAGGCCGGCGCATACGGCGCGAGAGGCTCGATGACGTCCGCCACGATGTTCGCCAGAACCAGGCCGTAGCCTCCGCCCAGCTTCTGCCGCAGGCGGCTGTCGGCCACCACGTCGCCCACCAGGACCGTGAACCGATCCGCCGTTTCGTTCAGGGAGGCGTTCGCCAGGACGATGTCCGGGGCCTTGGCGTCCACATCGGCGGCGGTGACGCTCTCCGCCCCCAGGGCCGCCGCGGCGATGCCCAGGATGCCGCTGCCGCAGCCCAGGTCCAGGACCCTCATGCCCGTGCGCAGGAAGTCCTCCACCGCCTTGAGGCACATCTTCGTGGTGGGGTGGTCCCCCGTACCGAAGAGCAGGCCCGGATCCAGCTTCACCGGGGTCCGGTCTCCCTCATAGTCGATCCACTCCGGGACCACCACCAGACTCTCCCCGATCTCGATGGGCTGATAGTATTCCCGCCAGTTGTTCTCCCAGTCGGAGTCCCGGACGGTCTTCACCGCCGGGTCGAGCCCCGCCTGACGCACCCGCAGGAGCACAGCCCGGCCCGCTTCGTCGTCCGAGAGCCAGAACTTCACCCGGCTGGCGCCGCGGTAGTCTGCCTCCAGCTTCTCGTCCACGAAGTCCCAGTACTGGGTATTGTTCTCGAGAAAGCCCTGAAAATCCGCCTCGTCCTCGATGACGAAGCTCTCCGCCCCCAGGGTCAGGAGCTTATCGCACACCGCCTCAGGCTCGCCGTGGGCGGGCACGGAAATCTCTAACCAATCCATAACTTCACTCCAATCGCCGTGAGACTTTTTCGCAGGGGGAAGCCGAGCGAGGGAAGGCGTACCGCGAGTACATCAACCGAAAGAGGCAATGCCCTGCGGAAAAAGATCCGGCGATCAGTCGCTCAACGTCAAATCGCCGTCCTGGATCCAGCCCAGCCTTCGGCACAAAAGCCCCAGCGCCCAGCAGATCACAGCGGGCAATACGATGCTGACGAGGACGAGCCCGATCCAGTCGAAGGCCGTGGGTACGATGGCGGAGGCGCCGTTTGCGATGGCGGCCTCGGAGGGGGTGACCCAGCCCGTCCAGACCCCGATGGGGCCGCAGAGGCCGCAGGTACCCATACCGGAGTTCACCGCCGCGCCGTTCATCTGGAGCTTGAAGACGCAGGTGGCGATGGGGCCGGTAACAGCGGAGGTCACGATGGCGGGCAGCCAGATCTTGGGGTTTTTCACGATGTTCCCCATCTGCAGCATGGAGGTGCCGAGGCCCTGGCTGACGAGGCCGCCCCAGCGGTTCTCCCGGAAGGACATCACCGCAAAGCCCACCATGTTGGCGCAGCAGCCCGCCACGGCGGCGCCTCCGGCAAGTCCCGTCAGGGACAGGGCCGCGCAAATAGCCGCCGAGGACACGGGAAGCGTCAGCAAAATGCCCACGATGACCGACACCAGGATGCCCATCCAGAAGGGCTGGAGCTCCGTGGCGTACATGATGAGCTTGCCGCACCAGCTGGCGGCCTTACCGATGGGGGCTGCGATGAGATAGGCCACGCCCACGCCCACGAGGATGGTGACGATGGGGGTCACCAGGATATCGATCTTGGTCTCCTTGGAGACGGCCTTGCCGAACTCCGCGGCGACGATGGCTACCACCAGCACGGCGAGCGGTCCCCCCGCCCCGCCCAGAGCGTTGGTGGCGATGCCCACGGGGATGAGGGAGAACAGCACCAGGGGCGGCGCCTGGAGGGCATAACCGATGGCGACGGCCATGGCCGGACCCACCATGGCGGAGGCCAGGCCTCCGATGGTATAATCCGCGCCGTTCACCGTCGCCACCGTGGCGGTCAGAAAGCCGATATGGCACTGCTGACCCAGAGTATTCAGAATGGTCCCGATAAGAAGGGTGCAGAACAGCCCCTGGGCCATGGCACCCAGGGCGTCCACCAGATACCGCTTCACCGAGATCTCAATGTTTTTGCGTTTGAGGAAGGATTTGAATTTCATTCTTGTCATACCTCGCAATCAAATTAGGCTTTCCCAATCGGGAAATGTCTATTTGAGTAATCCCGGGACGCCCTCAGCGCAAGAAAAAACCACAAGTTATTTTTTTAATTTGCGGCAGATACTGTCACTCGAACGCCCCGGCGTAGATGATGCCCGCGGCCTCCTCCCAGTAGGAGCCGTCAGTATAGCCGGCGCCGGCGGCGATCTTCGTCAGATCCAGGCCGTAGAAGGTGACCCTGTCGAAGGAGAACTCCCCGCCCTCCACGGTGCCGTGGAAGGTGAGGCGGCCGCTCATAGGGGCGCCGTTCACCAAGCCGGAGACCAGGGTCTCGAAGGAACAGGTGCCGTCCGCCTTCACGGTGAGGACGGAGCCGTCCGAGCCCTCATAGGTACCGGGGACCAGAGGCAGAGCGTCCGCGTCCTCCTCCGCCGTGGGCTCACCGGAGGGTTCCGCCGTGGCAGGCTGCGCAGGGACGGCGTCCCCCAGCCGGGCCAGGGCCTCGTCGCTGAGCTGGTTCACGGCATCCGCCACCGGGGGCAGGGGATCGGGGGCTGCCGCCGCCAGGGCACTCGTCCCGGCGCACAGGACCAGGGCCGCTGCCAGCGCCAGGGTCCCGAGAAGCATCGTTATGCGTTTCATTGAGGGGTCCTCCCTTTCATCTTGAGCTGCATCCATTATAACAATCCCCCGTCCAAAGTGCAACGCCGGGCACGAAAAACGGGACCGCGCAAAGCGGTCCCGTGGGGATAGTGCTGGGTTACAGGAGGTCAGTCGATGCCGCCGAAGCCGCCGGGAGGCTCATCGCTGGGGCCCAGGTCGGCAGGACGCTCGGGGGGGACCTCACCGGAAGCAGCCGGAGCCGCCTCCGCGGAAGCGGCGGGAGCAGCGGCGGGGGTCACCACGATGGCACCGGTGTACACCACGCCGGGCTGGATGGCGGTCTCCACGCCGTCCACGGTGACGGTGGCATTCACGACAGAGCTGTCATCCACATAGAGGCGGGTGATGTAGCAGGTATCGGAGGGGGTCCAGCTCGAGCCCTCGGTCAGGTTCACCCAGACGCCGTTGTTCACGGTGGCGGTGGGGGTGTTCTCGAGGTTGCCAAGGAGGGTGGCGGTGGAGCTGTCGATGACGCCCTTGGTGGCGCCGGCGGCGATGGCGGAGGCAGTGTCGGCAGCCTCGATCACATTGCCGGCATCGTCGGTGTAATAGCCGTACTCCACATGCAGGGCGCTGGAGGAGGAGGCGTTGCCGTTCACATCGGAGTTCACGAAGTTCAGGATGAGGTTCTGGCCGTACCAGGTCATGCCCTCGCCGGAGGTCTGGACGGAGATGGAGTTATAGAAGTCGCCGTTCAGGGCGGTGCCGTTATCCTCATTACAGTCCGTGAAGGTGACCTGCGGGTCCACGATAAAATCCTCCACGGCGAATCCGTTCAGCGTGCGGGAGGTGAGGTTGTAGTCGTAGGGATCATAGTCCGGATCCAGAGCCAGATCCGCTGCGAAGGCGTCGGGATCGGTGAAGAGGGTCTCGGAGAAGTTCGCGGCGCCCATGCCGGGATCGTCGCAGGTCATGAGCTGGACGATAACGCCCTTCTCGGGGATGAAGAGGGTGTTCTCAACGTCGATGACGGGGGTGCAGGCCTTGATAAGGAACGCCGCGCCGTAGGTCTTGAAGACGGAGTCCTTTGCCTCGGTGACGCCGGCCTCCTCAACGGAGCCCGTACCGTCCGGGAAGCGGACGTTGGAGGTCTTGTGGTACATGACGCCGTACTTGGTGTTCACCACGGAGCCGTCATAGAAGCCAACGCCGGCATACTCGTTCGCCACGACGGCGGCGTAGGTCAGGCCGTACTCCACGGTGTCATAGTCATAGTCCACGCCGTAGTCCTTGAGGTTCGCCACGTTGGATTTGAAGACGTCGCTGGCATTGGCGTTGCCGATGGCGCAGCCGAAGAAGCGGTTCATGCAGGCGCCGATGGCGTAGGTGCCGTAGGCGCTGGGGGCGTCGGTGCCGTCCAGGGTGACATCCACCACGGAGTCATGGACGTCCAGCTGGAGGGTGTAATCGCCCCAAACGGGGTTTGCCGCCACGTCGTCGGTGGACAGGATGCCCCAGCCGTCGGACAGGAGGACGCAGTTGTTGTAGTGCGCCACGGCGAAGCCGTCCGCCATGGTGGCGCGGGCGTGGCCCTCGGCGCTGATGCCCAGCATCCAGGGGCAGCCGGACATGCCGGTAGCGTGGGACTCATACTTGGAGCCGTCCGCCCGGACATAGGAATCGTTCACGGTGACCTCCAGGCCGTCCTCGGGAGCGTTGCCGCCCACGAACACACCGTGGCGCTGGGGGCCCTTGCCGATGAAGACCAGACCGTTCACGGTGGTCTTGGAGGTGCCGAAGCTGGCGACGCCCGCGCCGTAGCCGGTGAAGTCCGTGCCGCCGGAGCCGTCCGCTGTCATGAACATGTCATCGATGACATACTCGGAGTCGTTCACCATCACGCCGTCGAAGAGGGGGGCGTCGGAGTCGATGACGATGCCGGAGGCGGATTCCTCGCCGATATCTCCCGCCTGCAGGGCGGCGGTGGCGGAGGTAGCCGCGTCGAAGGCGCCGCCGTCGATCATCACAGCGGTGCGCCAGGCGGTGCCGGCGGACTTGGTCATGGCGCCGGTGTAAAGGCCGTCGTCATAGTGGATGTAATCCGTGACGACGAGGTCGGCGTTTTTATAGGTGCCATCCTCCACGGGGACCTCGATGCCGTCGGCCACCAGGGTCAGGAGCTTGCCCTCCACGGGGCCCGCGCCATCCAGGATCAGCGTGTCGGCGGAGACGCTCTCCACCACGCCGCCGGTGACCGTGACGGAACCGTCAGGGTTCTGCGTGACGGTGCCGGGCTCATAGACCGCGGGCTCATTGCTGCCGGAGGAAGCCTCGCCGGAGGCGTCGCCGCCGCCCATGAAGGCCTCCACGCGGGCCGCCACGACGTCGTATTCCTCCGCCTCTCCGGAGGCGAAGGCGGCCGTCATGCCCAGACTCAGGAGCAGAGTCGCAGCCAGAACGATGGATAGGATCTTTCTCATGGTATCTCTCCTTCTTTTCAAGTGATGTTTACATTATATATTAACGACGGGGAATTAACAAGTCAATTCCGCCGGGGAAATCCTTGATTTTTGCGCGGGGGTGTACTATACTTGTAATTAGCTGTTTAACACCATGGAACCGCTCCGTCCGGAGCCATCATCATTTAAGGAGGAACCATCCCATGAAAGACATTTATCTGGTGTCCTGCTGCCGTACCGCTGTCGGCAAGTTCCAGGGCACGCTGGCGAACACCCCCGCTTCCGACCTCGGCGCTGTGGTCGTGAAGGAAGCCCTCAAGCGCGGCAACGTCCCCGCCGACGCGGTGGACGAGCTGATGTTCGGCTGCATCCTCACCGCCGCCCAGGGCCAGAACCCCGCCCGCCAGGTGGGCATCAAGGCCGGTCTGCCCTACTCCGTCCCCGCCTACACCGTGGGTATGGTCTGCGGCTCCGGCATGAAGTCCGTCATCGAGGCCGCCCGCGCCATCGCCTCCGGCGACGCGGACATCATCGTGGCCGGCGGCGCTGAGAACATGACCATGGCTCCTTATGCCATGCCCTCCGCCCGCGGCGGCGCCCGCATGTTCAACACCACCATGGTGGACACCATGGTGAACGACGGTCTGTGGGACGCCTTCAACAACTACCACATGGGCACCACCGCCGAGAATATCTGCGATATCTGGGGCATCACCCGCGAGGATCTGGATGCCTTCGCCCTTTCCAGCCAGCAGAAGACCGCCGCCGCCCAGGCCTCCGGCCGCTTTGACGACGAGATCGTCCCCGTGACGGTCAAGGTCAAGAAGCAGATGGTCGAGTTCAAGGTGGACGAGTTCCCCAAGAACGATACCTCCGCCGAGAGCCTCGCGAAGCTCCGCGGCGCCTTCCCCGTCAGCGCCGACAATACCGCTGACAAGATCACCGACACCTTCGAGGCCAAGGCCCGCAAGGAAGCTCAGGCTGATTTCGGCCAGCCCCGCGTCACCGCCGGCAACGCCTCCGGCATCAACGACGGCGCCGCCGCCATCATCCTCGCCTCCGCCGAGGCCGTGGAGAAGTACGGTCTGAAGCCCATGGCGAAGCTCGTCTCCTACGGTCAGGGCGGCGTCGATCCCAAGATCATGGGCGTCGGCCCCGTACCCGCCTCCCGCAACGCTCTCGCCAAGGCTGGTCTCACCATCGACGATATCGACCTCATCGAGGCCAATGAGGCCTTCGCGGCCCAGTCCATCGCCGTGGCCCGTGAGCTGGGCTTCGACATGAGCAAGGTCAACGTCAACGGCGGCGCGCTGTCCATCGGCCACCCCGTCGGCGCTTCCGGCGCCCGCATCATCGTCACCCTCATCCACGAGATGCTCAAGCGCCCCGAGGCCAAGAAGGGCCTCGCCACCCTCTGCATCGGCGGCGGCATGGGCGTCGCCACCATCTGGGAGAAGTGCTGATTTTTTAAATTCGCACGGAGGGCTCAGTTGACCGGGCTTTTTGCGCCCGGTAACGAGACCTGCGCACTATACTCAGATCTGCGTCGAGGGCTCAGTGATCGGTGCTTTTGCGCCCGGTAACCAGGCCCGAGCACCCCATACCATATGGCCCGGTCTCCAAAACGGAGACCGGGTTTTTTACGCAGAGACCNNNGGGAGACGAACGCTCCCGCCGGTCCGTTTTTTACGCTTTTTCCGTCACCAGGCCACGTCCGCCTGGTCCATGAGGACGCTTTCGACGGTGATCTCCCCGCCGTCCCGGAAGATGGTGAGGGCGAGGGTGTCCCCCACGGAGAATTCGTCCTTGATGACGTTTACCTCCGGCACGGTGGCCACCCGGGTGCCGTTCACCGCCACGATCACGTCCCCCACCCGCAGGCCGCTGGCGGAGCTCTCACTCACCTGGGAGACGTATACCCCCTCCGGCAGGCCGTAGAGCTTCCGGGCCTCGTCGGTGACGGGGGCGGCCATGATGCCCAGGGAGGGCTGACCGCTGACGGCGCCCTTGGCCATAAGCTGATCCGCCACCTCCTTCACCACCGCCGAGGGGATAGCGAAGCCGATGCCCTCCACCGTGGCATAGAAGGAGGACATGATCTTCATGTTGGTGATGCCCACCACCTGGCCCCAGGCGTTCACCAGGGGGCCGCCGGAGTTGCCCTCGTTCAGAGCGGCGTTGGTCTGGAGAAGGGTCATGGTGTGGCCGTTGTTCTTCACATTGCGGCTGATGGCGGAGACGATGCCGTCCGTCATGGTGCCGGCATACTCTTCCCCCAGGGGGTTCCCGATGGCGGCCACCTGGTCCCCCACCCGCAGGGAGCCGGAGTCCCCGAAGACCGCGAAGGGCAGGTCCTGTCCTTCGACCTTCAGAACGGCAATGTCGCTGGCGCTGTCCTCCCCCACCAGGAGGGCCTCATACTCCGCGCCGTCCATGAAGACGATCCGGGCGCCGTCACAGCCGGAGATGATGTGGGTATTGGTGACGAGATAGCCGTCCGGGGTAAACAGCACGCCGGTGCCCCAGCTGTACTCGACGCCGCCCCGCAGAGCGATGACCCCCACCACGGCGGGACTGACCCGGTCGTAGATCTCCTGGAGGGAGAGAGGCTCCCCCTGGGGCTGCGCCAGGTCCAGGACCATGCCCGTTCCCACGGCCGCCCGGGGGATGTCCACGCTGTCAGAGCCGGTATAGTAGTTCTCGAAGTAGACCCGGAAATCATCATAGGGCTCCTCCGCCGGGAGCGCGGCCTCCTCCCCCTCGTCCGACGAGGAGGAATAGGAAAAGCCGGGGGTCTGGATGGTGATCTCGTGCCGCCAGCTCCGGGCCTGCCGGAGCAGGGTCGCGCCGCCCGCCGCCAGCAGGATCGCCGCGCACAGGCAGATGGCGATGATCCGCCGAACCCGGTTCTTCCGCCGCTGGTCAGGGTCCTCCGGCCGGAGGTCCTGGGCGGGCGTGTGATACGGCGAGGCCGGGTCGGGCCGAACGTCCTCCCGGCGTCCGCTCTCCATCCCGCCGGCATACCACGCCTGCCTCTCCTCCCGGGTCAAGGACAGGTCCTCCGCTCTGGGATACCAGTCCTCCAGCCGATCGTGAAAGTCTGCCATAGGTCGCATGTCTCCTCTCATGGAAACGCCCGCCGCAAAGCGGGCGAATGGTTTCGTTATTCCTCCTCCGCCAGGGCCAGGGTGAAGGTGAAGGCGGTCTCCCCCGCCTCGCTGGTGACGAAGATGCGCTGGCCGTGGGCGGCGATGATGGCTTTCACCATATAAAGCCCCAGGCCCACGCCGTCCTTATCCTGGCTGCGGGAGCGGTCGGACTTGTGGAACCTGTCGAAGACCAGGGGAAGCTCCTCCCGGGGGATGGTCTCTCCCTGGTCCCGGACGGAGGTATAGGCCAGGCCGTCCTCCTTCCAGATACTCACCGTCAGGGCGCCTCCCGCCCGGGAGAACTTGATGGCGTTGTCAACGAGGTTATACACTACCCGCGTCAGGGCGTCCTCGTCCCCCAGGACGTAGATGCTGTCCTCCGGCATGCGGAGCTCCATCTCCAGGCGTTTTTCCTCCACCCGCTCCTCGAAGTTCAGGACCGTCCGCACCACCAGCTCGCTCAGGTCGAACCGCTCCATCCGCACCGCCGCACCGTCCTGCAGGCGGGACATGTCCAGCATGGATCGGACGAGCCTGGACAGGCGCTTCGTCTCCGAGGAGATGCGCTCCAGGTACTGCTTCTCCTCCGAAGGGGGGATAGTGCCGTCCAGGATACCGTCCGCGAAGCCCGCGATGGCGGTCATGGGGGTGCGGAGCTCGTGGGACACGTTGGCCACGAACTCGCTCCGGCGGGACTCCGTCCGGGACAGGCTCTCCGCCATGCCGTTGAAGGCCTGGGTCAGAACGCCGATCTCGTCGTCCTCCTCATAGCTCCCCACCCGGGCGGAATAATCTCCCCGGCCGAACTTGTCCGCCGCCTCCGCCATCTCCAGCAGAGGCCGCGCCATGCGCCTGGAATAGATGTACTGGAACACCATGGCGAGGGCCAGCACCAGTACGCCGATGAGAAGGTACGTCAGGATGAAGCCGCTCCAGGCCTCCAGGAAGCCGTCCGCCTCGTAGGTCACGAAGACGTACCCATCCACGTTCCCCCGCAGGTCCTCCACCGGCACCGTCACCACATAGTGCTCGGTGTCATAGAAGCCGTCCAGATCCCCCACGGTCTCGTAGGTCTCCCTCCCCGCCAGGGTCCGCATCACGCTCTCGCTCAGGGTCTCGCCGATGAAGGGGGAGACTCGGAAGGTATCGGAGCTCGTCACCACCGTGCCACCGTCGTCGCAGATGAAGATATGGGTATCGTTGCAGCGGGAGATGGCCGCCAGGGTCATGCGCAGCTCCAGGGAGCTGAGGGCGTCCTGCTCGTTCATGGCTTCGGCGAAGAGCTTGATCTCGTCCGCGCTGGAGTAGAGGCTGCGCTCCTGCTCCCGGATGAGGAAGGCCCTGCCCGCCGCCAGCATGGCGAGACCGAAGATCACGAAGCACACCGCGAACATGCAGGCCGTCACCAGAAAGTTCTTGAAAAAGACGCTCTGTCTCACGCTTACGCCGCTCCGACCTCGAATTTATAGCCCACGCCCCAGACGGTCTTGAGCCGCCACTGGTCCGAGACCCCCTCCAGCTTCTCCCGGAGGCGCTTGATGTGCACGTCCACCGTGCGGGAGTCGCCGAAATAGTCGAAGCCCCAGACCTCGTCCAGGAGCTGATTGCGGGTGTAGACCCGATTGGGGGTGGCGGCGAGATGGTACAGTAGCTCCATCTCCTTGGGAGGCGTGTCGATCTTCGTGCCGTCCACCACCAGCTCATACGAGTCGAGATTGATGACGAGCTTATCGAACTCCAGGCGCCGGGCGGCAGGAGCGCTCTCCTCCCCGGAGCGGCGCATCACCGCGTGGATCCGGGCGATGAGCTCCTTGGGCTCGAAGGGCTTCGTTACGTAATCGTCCGCTCCCATCTCCAGGCCCGTGACCTTGTCCGTGGTCTCCCCCTTGGCGGTGAGCATGACGATGGCGGCCTTGGAGAAGGACCGCACCTCCCGGCAGACCTGCCAGCCGTCCTTCACCGGGAGCATGATGTCCAACAGGATCACATCCGGCTCGAAGCCGGCCGCAAGCTCCACGCCCCGGCCGCCGTCCGCGGCATGCTCCACCTCAAAGCCGTCCTTCTCAAGATACAGACGCAGAAGCTCGGCGATATTGCCGTCGTCCTCCACGATCAACGCTTTTTTACTCATGGTCTTCTCCTTTATTGAAGATGTCCTAATTATATACCCATATCGCCTCCTTGGGTGAACAAAATGTAAAAAAAGGCAGGAGGACCGAAAAAAAACTTTCTTTTAGCACGGTAATGTGGTACTATGCTGCTTGGATAAAACAAAAAACGGAGGACATCTACCTTATGAAAAAGCTCCTTGCACTTCTTCTGGCCGCGCTGATGGCGCTGGCTCTGGCCGCCTGCGGCAGCAGC
>CAJOIC010000067.1 GCA_905234625.1 uncultured Oscillospiraceae bacterium
AAGGCCGGTGAAGCTCGTGTCCACGTCGCCGTGTACATAGTACTTCCAGCCGTCTCCGATGTCGGCCAGGCCGTTGATGTCCGGCTTTACGGCGTTGACCTTGAACTGAACGCTCTTATAGTTGCCGAAGCGGTCCGTCACTTCCAGATAGTAGTTCTTGCTGCCTGTCACGCGGGCGATGGGGAGGGTCGGCCGGTTCCAGGCGATCTCGCTGCCGCTCGGACCGTAGCTCGATTCTCCGCCGCTCCAGCTCCAGTGATAGATGAGTCCGTCCATGTCGGCGGCGGACACGGTCACGCCGATCTCCGTGGGGGAATTGGCCGGCACGTCATAAACGTACCAGGTCTCCGTCCAGCTAGAGCTTGAGTAGAGACCGCCGTCGCCCTCTTCGTAGGTCTCCTCGCGGACGGTATAGTTTCCGATGGGAGTCAAGACCAGAGCGTTGTCCACGCCGACGCTGAACCAGGCAGACTGCTGCTGGCCGCTGGCGTCCGTCACCTCGCAGTAGACGCCGACCCACTCCGTCACGTTCGTCACGGTGTAGGAGGACGACGTCGCGCCGGGGATCGCCTGCGTTCCGTTCATGTCGTCCGTGTACCACTGATACTGGAGGCCGCCGTTGGACTGCAGCACCTCGACCGACAGGGTCGCGCTCCCGCCGCAGGGCACGAGGAAAACGCTTTCGTAGCTTTCATATTCCTCATCCCTTGCAAGGGTGAGGGGGACGCCCTCGACCACCCGGAAATACTGCCTCGTCCCGTTGCCGAACTGGTCGTTTGCGTGGCAATAGTACTCGCCGGAGCCGGTCAGGCCCGAAACGGTCAGGCTGGGGCCGTTTGCGTCGGTGATCTGGGTGTAACGGTAGGCGTTGGTGCCGTTGCCTTCCCGCACGAACCAGGCGTACTCGGGCACGCTGGCGCCGAGAGCATCAAACTCCGCGGTCAGCGTCGCCGCGCCGTTTACCAGGGAAACGACCTTCTCCGGGGCATAGGTGAAGCCGGCGTTGACCATCACATGGAACTCGATCTCCGCCGAGTTGCCGAAATCGTCGCTGACAGTGCAGTAGATCCACTGGTTCGACTGGACGTTCGAAAGCACCAAGGTGTCCGTTCCGCTGGAGACATGTTCCGCCGACCAGGAGTAGCTCAGCGCGCCATCCCGGCAGGAGGCGTCCACCTTCAGGGTCAGGGTGCTGCCTGCGTCCACGGTGAAGGTCTTCTCGCCGTTCGCCGGAGCCGCCCGGAAGTTGTTCTCCAGCCCGACCCGGAACTGGATCTCCCGTGTATCGCCAGTGCTGTCGGTCACCTCACAGCGGTAATAATCGGGTCCCGATGTCACATTGCTTACGGTAAGCGTCGCCCCCGTAGCGTTTTCAAGCAGACCCTCGGGGCCGTCGTGGTACCATTTATAGGTAAGAACGCCGTCCGCGCTGTCGGCGTTCACCTCCAGCTTGGCGTCCCCGCCGTAGGGGACCAGGACCGGGTTCTCCACTGCCGAGGCCACGAAGCGGTTGGCCGGTTTGACGTCGAAATAGAGGCTCCCACTGCCGCCGAGGCCGTCGGAGGCGGTGAAGCGGAGGCTTGTCTTCGTGCGAACATTTTCCACCGTATAGCTCGTGCCGGTGGCGTTCTCGATCGCCGTCCAGTTTCCATTGCGGTCGAGCTCATACCACTGGCAGGAGAGCCGGCTCAGGTCGTCACCGAAGATCAAGGGGGTGATCGTCGCATCCTCGCCCGCCTCCACACAAACGGTGTCGGAGCCCCGGAAGCCGACGCGGAAATGGTTGTCCTTGCTCAGCAGCACGGGGATGTCGCCGGTATAGCTGCTGTAATAGCGGACGCCGAAATAATAGGTCTGTCCGGCAACGAGCGTATCCTGTATGCAGAAGTTGCTATTCTCGCCGCCGTCGTCGTTGCGGGTGATCTCGTTCAGATTCGCGTCATAGAGATAGCCGTAGGTATCGCGGTCCGACTGGGAGGCGAAGAGGTAATCGTCGGTCACCTCGGGAACGAAGCGGAAGTAGGCATAGCCGCCGTTGCTGCCGATCGTCGCCGTGGTGGGCGTGTTCAGCGCGATGTCCCGGAGAAGTCTCGTATCGATCAGGGTGAAGACGACCTCCGCGGAGGAGCCGTACTGGTCCGACGCGACGCAGCGGACCGTCTTGCTTCCGCCGGCGACCGTCACGGACGCCTGATTCGTCGAATCGGGGATGGTATAGCCATCCGCGCTCCACGCGAGGTTGATCGTCGTGCCCTCCACCGCGGTGGCGCTGACCGACAGGGTAACGCTGGCGGTCTCAGCGGCAAACATCCTCTGAGGGCCGACGGCCGTGAGCTTGAGCTTCGTATCCACGCCGACGGTGAAATTCGCCGACATGCTGGCGCCGAAGCCGTCGGAGGCGGTGCAGCGGTACTCCGCCATCCCCTGGACGTTCGGGACCGTAAGCGTCGCGTACCGCGTCGTGCCGCTCGCGCTGAGGGCGCCGCCCTCCACCGGGACATACTGGCCGTTGTCATCGTCCCACTTCTCCCACACGCAGGTGACCTGGCTCAAATCGTCGCCGTTCAGGTAGGCCCGCAGCGTGGTGTCCGCGCCCTTGTCCACCAGGACGATGGCGTCGGCGGTGGAGACGCTGAAATTGTTATCCTTGGTCAGACGCACGGGGATAGAGCCGGTGTTGCCGCTGTAATAGCGGACGCCGTAGTAATAGGTCTGTCCGGCGGTGAGCGAGCGGGACAGTCTGAAATTCAGTTGTTCGCCGCTGTCATCGTCACTGGCAATCTCGTTGAAGCTGGCGTTGTAAAGGGTGCAGTAGGTGTCCTGCCCAGCAGCGCTGGAGGACAAAGCATAGGAACCGGTGACGGAAGGGGTGAAGCGGAAGAAGACCTCGTTGACGTCGGAGGTGATCTCCGCCGTAGTGTCCTCGCCCAAAGCAAGCTCTTGGATGCTGCCGGCATCCAGCACCTGGAAGTCGACAGTTGCGTAACTGTCGAACGGATCCTGTGCGCAGAAATGGTAGGTCTGGTTCCCGCCGCCGGTAACCGTCCAGCTCGTCTGCCCCTCGGAGCCCGCAATGAGGTTCCAGTTGCTGTCATACCATCGGAGGGTAAGCTGATCCGTGCTGATATCCGCAGTGACGGCGGCCTCAAAGGTGACGCTCTCGCCCTCAGCGGCAAAGACCTTTAGGGAACTCACGGCCGAGGCAGTGAGGTTGGTGTCCGGGCAGATGTGGAAGGGAATTTCATACTTGTTTCCGAATCGGTCCCGGAGCGCGCAATAGTAGTCGTGGCTTTCCGTCACGTTGGAAAGCGTGAGAGTGGCTCCGGTCTCGCCGGACAGCAGCTCGCTCGCCTCGCCCCCCAGGCTGCGGTACCACTGATAAGTCATGTCGGTCGTGTCATACGCCTCGACCTCGAAGCTCAGGGTCAAGGTCCCTCCGTAGCTTACGTATTCATCGGATGTACTCGAGCTCTGGATATTGTAAACGTAGACATTAAACTCTCGCCACAAGGTGGAAACTCCGTCGGAGGCGCCACAGCGGTATTGTCCGGATGCTCCCGTGGTGCAGAGGTTCCCCTCCAGGGTGGTCAGTGGCGTATCGATGCCGATGTCGACCCAGTTGCCATCATCCTCCTTCTTTTGCCAGGTGTAGGAGACGCGGCCCGGGTCCGCACAGTTGGTGTGTATATACAGGTCTGTGGTATCGCCGGCGTCGATGTCATGGTAATCCTCAGCGCAGTTGTCTTCATCGATTTCGAAGTAGTAGTCAGGATCACCCGGCGCCGGGTTAAATGCGGGCTCCTCTGTCTCCGGCTCCGGCTCCACGGTCTCCGCGGGCACGGACTCGGGCTCCGACTCCGGCGCGGGTTCCTCCGCGGCAGGCTCCGGCGCGGGTTCCTCCGCGGCAGGCTCCGGCGCGGGCTCCTCCGCGGCAGGCTCCGACGCGGGCTCCTCCGCGGCAGGCTCCGACGCGGGGGCGGCATTGTCGCTGATCGCGGCGTCCTCGACCGCTTCCGGAGCGGCGGGACCTTCGCTGTCCGCCAGGGCGGGAACGCCCAGAGACAGGATCATCGCCGCGGCAAGAAGAAAACTGAGGGCTTTCTTTTTCATGGTGACAACCTTTCCTCCTTTTTGTTATTTGGAACGTTTTGGTCCTTGATCTGTCCCGGAACTGGCTGGGGACCGATTCTTTCTTGCTTATACTATAACATGGTTTAAGACAGTATTTCAATACGTTCCGAGCGGCGCGGCCGCATTTTTATGCGTCGATAAAAAGCGCTTTCCGTGTGTCAGGGGCGGAACAGCGGCAGCACCTCCGGCAGCACGCGGTCGAGCCTGAAGGCGGGGAAGCCCTCCTGTGCGGCGCGTCCCAGCCGGCGGCGCAGCGCCGGGTCGGAAGCGAGCCGCAGGACCTCTCGCCGGAAGGCGTCGGCGTCGCCGTCGTCGAACAGCAGCCCCGCGCCGGACTCCGCGAGATCGGTATGGCCCTTGACCCGGGACAGCAGGCAGGGAATGCCGCCGGCCATGGCCTCCATCACGTGGAACGGCAGACCTTCGGAATGACTGGAGGAAACGCAGACGTCCGCCGCCCACAGGCAGACCCGCGGGTCGTCCTCATAGCCGGGAAAGAGCACTCGTTCATAAAGCCCAAGCTGCTTTGCCAGCGCCCGGCACTCCTCCAGCTTGTCCCCCTGTCCGGGGAGGAGCAGAACCGTGTCCTCCGGCAGGGACGACAGGTTCTCGATCAGAAAACGCTGATTCTTCCGTACGGAGAACTCGGCAGCATACACCATAACGAAGGCGTCGCTCCTAATACTGAGAGCGGCGCGGGCTTCGGCGCGTTCCTGTTCCGTCGGTGGATGAAGATCGGCCGGCGGAACGCCCATCCCGGGGATCCTCGCGACCTGACCACGGCACAGCCGATATCGGCGGGCGATGCGCTCGTCCTCGGCGTTCATGACGAGAATGTCGTCCGTCACCGGCGCCGTGAGCCGCTCCGCCGCCAGCAGGAGCTTCTCCCGCAGACCGGAGACGCTCTCTCCGAAAAGATACCCGTGTACGGTGTTCACGACGCGGGTATCTCTCTTCCCTGTGAGCAGGACCGCGAGCCGGACGAAAAACGCCGCCAGCGAGGTATGCGTCAGGATGAGATCATACCGCGCGCGGCGCAGCTCCCGCGCCATACGGAGGGCTGCTCCCAGATTTCGCGGGGAGAAGAACCGCTTCGTGAACGGCACGTCGAGGTGCGAAACGCCTTCCGGCAGATCCTCTGCCGGACCGAACGCCGCCGTCGTTACCCGGTATCCGTCGTCGAGCAGGGCCCGAAGATAGGGCAGGTGGAAGCTGCGAAGATGTCCGGTGGTGGAGGCGCAGTACAGGATGGTTTTCATGGGCGTTTCCCCGCGAGCGGTTTCGCTTCCTTTTTCGATGTGAGGCTCTCGCTGTTCATGAAGCCTCCGAAGACGGTTTTGAGCAGGATCTTCAGATCCAGGCCGAAGCTCCAGTTTTCGATGTACCAGATGTCATACTCGACGCGCTCCTCGATGGAGGTGTCGCCCCGCAGGCCGTGGATCTGGGCCCAGCCGGTCATTCCGGGACGGACCTGCTGCCGGACGAGATACAGGGGCACGTCCTCCTTGAACTGGCGGACGTAGCGGGGCAGCTCCGGGCGCGGTCCGACGAGACTCATCTGGCCCATGAGGACGTTCCAGAGCTGCGGCAGCTCGTCGATGCTGAATTTGCGGATGAAGCTGCCGAAGCGGGTCTTTCGCGGATCGCTGTCCGTGGACCAGCCGGTATGGTCGATGTCCGAGCGCATGCTGCGGAACTTGAGCATCGTGAAGGGCAGTTTGTCTTTGCCGATGCGTTCCTGCCGGAACAGAACGGGGCCGGGACTCGAGAGCTTTACGCCGATCGCGACCGCGAGCAGGAGGGGGGAGGAAACGATCAGAAGACACAGGGAGCCCAGGATGTCGAGAAGCCTCTTGGAGAACGCGGCGCCGGGATTGTCCAGCGGGGTCGCGGCGAGGTTGATCATCTTCGAACGGCCGACGATCTCGATCGTGGGATGCGTGGGCAGGTAGTCGTTGTAGAACGGAATGAGCTCGATCCGGGTGCCCTCCTTCTCCGCGGCGGATAGGACGTCGTTGAGATACTGCGTCTCATGGGCTTCCAGGGCGACCACGAGACAGTCGATGGGGTACTCCTCCAGGATGGTCGTCAGATCCTCGTAACTTCCGAGCTGGCGGCCGAGCTCCGGCCGCTCGACGGCGCTGACATACCCGCACAGAACGATCCCCCGCTGCGGGTCCTCCTCGAGATCCCGGCAGAACTGTCTGGCCAGCCGGCCGTTCCCGACGAGGGCGACATGCAGCGCGTGCTGCCCGATCGAGGTGCGATATGTGACCTGGGTGACGAGCTCGTGCTTTGCGATGACGAACAGGCTGGAAAACATCCAGAAGAACAGATACGCGAGGCGGGGGAAGTTCTCGACGCGGTAAAGGTAGAAGAGCGTCGCGAGCACAAGGACGCCGACGGTGGTGCCGACCAGGATCGTGGCCATGCCTGTGCCGCGGCGGATCAGGCGATGCCGGCTGTAGAGGCCGAGGCTGTTGTATATGAGAACGGTGAGGACGCAGCAGCCCAGCAGGAACCAAAGGACATAGCCGCTCGTGAGGGGCACGCTGACGATGCCGTCCAGCACATGAAAGCGGATATGTATGGCCAGAAGATAGCCGAGCAGCAGAAGAAGGGCGTCCGAGAGAATGTCCAGCGCCCGGGAAAAAGACCGGTTTTTTTGAAGCATATCAAAACACCTTTGCGGTCGGATGGGGGCCGATTTTGTCAAATCCTTTGTTTTTCCAGCTCATTGTACCATACCGGCCGGGCTCTTTCAACCTGGAAAGAAAGGGGCGGCTTCCCGTGATTGCAGAAAACGGAAAAGTATGGTATGATGATCGTGCAGCCGCGCGGCGCGGCAAAAAGACGCGCGGCCCGAATACATTTTCGGTTACGGGAAAGAAAGGAATCCGGCTATGAACGACATTACTCTCGTCATCCTCGCGGCGGGACTGGGCTC
>CAJOIC010000068.1 GCA_905234625.1 uncultured Oscillospiraceae bacterium
TTCGAGCTGCCCGGCGTCGGAGAAGGGGGTGCGACCCCGGCGGAGTCTGCGACCCAAGCAGAGCCCGAGACCCAAGCGGAGCCAGAAGCTCCCGCAGGATTCGAAGCTCCCGCCGGACCCGACGCCGCGCCGGAGACCCCGGCGGCCCCCGGGCCGAAGACGCCGGAGAAGCAAGTAGAGCCCTCCGCGCCCCGGCGGCGGGAAGCTCCGGCGGAGGAGTACGAGACGGAGGAGACCGTGACGGTCCGCTCCGTGCCCCTCGGGCTGGGCATCCCCCTGTTCGTCCTGGTGACGGCGGCCCTGGGCGTTCCCCTGGCGGCGCTGTGTCTTGCCCTGGCGATATGTCTTCTCACGCCGGGCGGGTGCGTGATCTACGGGGCGTACCTCGTGTTCGTCGGCGGACTGTGGTGCCTGAGCTACATGGCGGACGCGGTGCTGCTGTTCGGCGCGGCCTTCGTGGTGCTGGCGGTGGGGCTGCTCCTGCTGTGGTGCGCGTATGTCGGCGGCCTCCGGTGGCTGGCGGGCGAGCTTCTGGGAAGGAAGGTGACGGCGGATGAATAAGGTCTGGCGCACGGTGAGCGCGGTGGCGCTGATCTGCCTCATAGTGGGCATCATGGGCATCGGCGTGGGCTTCTTCACGGGCAGCTCCCCCGTGATCCTCCAGAACCACGGCAGCCTGACGGAGTATCTCCACCGGCTGGAGATAAACTATGGCATCCTGACGGAGGACGTCGGGAGCCTCCTGGCCTTCCTCGGTCTGTAAAAAATCGCATACAAAAACCTCCCCGGTCCGGCTGGACCGGGGAGGTTTTCTGTCATTCGGCGGATTCGTACTGTTCCAGCACGCCGAGCATCTGGGAGATCATCTCCTCGTCGGAGAGGCGGAACTTGATCTCCACGCGGCGGCTGGCGTCGTCGTTCACGGTGCCGTCCGCGTTGTAGACGGGGCTGGACCAGGAGCGCCCGGCCACGGAGACCAGGGAGCGGATCTCGGCCAGCTGCGTATCGGTGAACAGGCTCTGGCCGTCCCCCAGGCAGTAGGCCGCCACGGATTCCGCCCGGGCCTGGGACAGGTCCAGGTTGTATTCGTAGGAGCCCTTGGTGTCGGTGTGGCCCTCGATGATGATCTCGGATATGTAGTCGATATAGTCGTCCGAGAGCACCACGGCGAAGTACTTGGGCAGGAAGTCGGAGAGGGTCTGCTGACCGTCCTCCGAGAGGTTCGCGCTGTTGTAATCGTACATGATGCTGGAGTCCAGGGTGATGGCGCCGGTCTGCTCGTCGATGGCGATGGACAGGTCGGAGCTGGCGAACTCGTCGCTCAGGGCGGCGATGAGCTCCTTCTTCACGCCGATGATCTGCTCCAGCTGCAGCTGCTGGCTCTCCAGGGCGTCGGTCTGGAGGGAGATCTGGGCCTCCTTGTCCTCCAGCTGCTGCTGCTGCAGGGCCAGGAGCGTCTGGGAGGCCAGGAGCTGGGACTGCTGCTCCTCCAGCTGGGCCTGGGCCTCCTCCAGGGCGGCCTGCTGCTCATCCAGCTGCGCCTGCTGTTCGTCCAGCTGGGACTGCTGGTCCTCCAGGAGCTGGTTCTGCTCCGCGGTCAGGTCCAGGTAGCCCAGATTTTCCAGGATGGCCTGCTCCAGCTCATCCTCCCGCTGCTGCAGCTCGATCTCGCTGGCGTCGTAGGAGTTCTTCACCTGCATCAGCACGAACAGGGTGCCGCAGATGATGAGGATGAACATGAGGAGCACGCCGGCCATCATATCGGAATAGGACTGCCAGTAGCTCGTCTCATGGAATTCCGTCGGTCTTCTCTGTGGTCTGGCCATGATGTCCCTCCTTATCAGAGGTCAGCGCGGCGCTCCAGGTCGGCGCTGAATTTGTTCAGGCTCTTCTGGGTGTCGGATACGGCCTTGAGCAGCACCTTGAGCTCCGCGTCGATGGCCTTGGAGGTGGCCTTGATATCGCCGTCCACGGAGGATACGGTCTTGGGCAGGGCTTTGAGGGTCTGGGAGACGCTGCTATTGGCGGCGGCGACGCCGTTCATGGTGTCGTTCAGGCGGGCGATGCTCTCGTCCAGGAGGGCGAGACTGTCGCTGACGGAGCGGGACATGCTGCCGTCCAGATCCCGGGCGGCGGTGGCCAGCCGGGCGGCGGCGGTGTCCACGTCGGAGGCGGCGGACTCGGACAGGGCGCGGATGCTCTCCGCGGACCGGGCGATGACCTTCCCGGCGTCGGTGATCTCCCGGGCGCTCTCCACGGCGGAGGCCTCCAGCCCCGCGGCGATGGCGGCCACGGACTGGGTGGCCTTCAGGCTCTCCCGGGTATTTTCGGAGGCGGCGGTGGCGGCGTCGGCCACGGAGCGGATATAGGTCTCCTCCCGGTCGTGCAGGGCCTGGTAGTCCGTCAGGAGCGTCCGCATCTGGGCGGTGACGTCCCGCTGCTGGCCGATGAGCTTCTCGATGCCGTCGGTGTAGGCGGCCATGGTCTCCACGATGGTGACGGTGTTCTGCTGGGCCTCCGCGAGACCCTGGGTGGTCTTGCCGACGTTGGCGGACATGATGCTGATGCTGTCGATCATGTCCTTCTCCCAGCGGGTCAGCTCCTCCGTGCGGGATTTGAGCTGGGTGAAGATGTTGCCCAGGGAGGCGTTCATGCTGTCCAGGAAGTAGCGGACCACCCTCTCCATGCCGGCCCGCTGGTCCTCGATGGCCACGGCGACGTACTGGGTGATGGTGCGCTGGAGCTCGTCCACGGTGGGCTTCATGAGGGTGATGATGGCGTCGCTGACCTGATTGCCGATGTTGGTGCCGAAGCTCTGGAGGGCGGCGTTCTGCTCGGTCTGGAGCCGGAGCATGGCGTTCTCCGCGGCATGCTCGTTGACGGGACGGACGCTCTCGGCGAAGGTGTCCTGGAAGTCATAGAGCACGTCCAGGCTGTCCTTCATGAGCTTCTTGTAGGTCAGGCCGAAGAGCAGGGAGTAGATGAGGCCGAAGATGGAGGTCAGAAAGGCGATCTTGATGCCCGACATCAGCGCCTGGGTGCTGGTCTGCATGACGTCCACGGTGGAGGCGTCGAAGTTCCTGAGGCCGTAGACCAGGCCGATGAAGGTGAACAGGATGCCGAGGCCGCTCATGATGCCCCCCAGCTGGTCGCAGAAGGGCTTGTTCACGGTGGAATAGAGCAGCTCCTCGTCGATATAGTCGCTGACGCGGCAGTCTGCCGTGAGAGAGTTCTGCTTCTGCAGGCGGCGGAGCTTCAGCAGATAGGCGTTCCAGCGCTCGTCCAGCCGCCGCTCGTCGAAGAGGCGGTCGTTCTGGCTGTACCGGGTCCAGAGCTCCTTGGAGCTCTCCCCGGAGCTCTCCCCGGAGGCGCGGATGCTGTCCGTCACCCGGGCGATGGCGGAGGCCACCTTCGCCAGGGGCCTGGCGCACCCCGCAAAGTAGATGATGAGAAATACCCCAGCCGCCACGGCGAAGATGAGGTTGATGATGAAGTCTGTCCAGCCCTCGCCCGTCTTCGTCAGGTAGAATACCCCGATGGAGGCGGCGAAGACCAGGATGAACAGCGCCCGGCTCAGTACGTTCCAGGCTTTGATGCGCTTGCCCATAGTCTTCCTCCTGATGCTCCCGCGCTGCCCCCTGGGGCGGCGGGTGATATGATACAAAGGTACGACGGCCTTCGACAGGGTCCGTCGGCTCAATATTATACCATAGTTGTAACGAAATTGTAAAGAAGTTATGACATAAGTAACAATTTTTACGAAATGCTACGATTTTTGTGGCGCTTGGCAGACAGATGGATGGAACAGATGGAACACAGAACCGTCCCCTGTTCCAAGCGGAGACCGCGAAGGCTTGCAAACAGCGGGATTCTACGAATCGTAGAGAAGCGGAGACAGGTTTCGGAGAGTGGATTCCCGCGCTGTGGTAGAGAAGGAGCGGAAGAATAGGTTGCCTGGGGCGCGTGTTTTGGGTATGCTTCCTGTGTGCGTGTCAATGCGCGAAACGATTTTCCAGGAGGACCTGAACCTATGTACCGGATCTTTACCGACAACGCCGCGAACCTCCCGCAAGAGCTGGTGGAGCGCTACGGTCTCGGCATCGTGACCATCGGCTGCTATGTGGACGGGGAGGAGCTGGACTTTTCCGGCGGCTTTGACGGAGCGAAATATCAATGGCTGGCGCGTCAGCACGGCCATGCCGTCCATGGGCGCCTTTATCGACGCCTTCACCCCGGCCCTGGAGGCGGGGGAGGACGTCATCTATGTGGGCATGTCCGGCGGCATCAGCGGCACCGCGGACCTGGCGAAGAGCGCGGCGCTGGAGCTCATGGAGGAGTACCCGGGCCGGAAGGTGGCCGCCATCGACACCCGGGGCGCTTCTCTGGGGGAGGGCCTGCCGGTGCTGTACGCCGCGTCCCTCCGGGAGCAGGGATACAGCTTCGACGCCGTGGTGGAGCTCACCGAGCGTGACTGCGACGATATGTGGCAGGTATTCACGGTGGACGATCTTTCCTACCTGCGGAAGACGGGACGGCTGTTCTCCGCCGCCGTAAAGGTGACGAACACCCTGAACGTCAAGCCCATCCTGGTGGGGGACGACGAGGGCCATATCGTCCTGCGCCGGGTGACGGTGGGACGCCGCCGCTCCCTGGACACCCTGGCCGCCCGATACAGGGACAAATGCCCGGACAAGACGCGGCCGGTGGGCCTGGCCCACGCCGACGCGGAGGAGGACGCCCAATACGTGATCGACAAGCTCCGGGCGGCGGGCTGCACCGGCGAGATCACCACGGTGATGTATGAGCCCGTCACCGGCTCCCACGTGGGACCCGGCACGGTGGCGCTGTTCTTCTACGGCGAAGGGCGGCCCTGAATTATTACTACGGCAGCAAAATAACCGCATATGCCGAACGGAGAGGGGCTTCCTCTCCGTTTCGTTTTGTGGTATGATATGCCGCATGAAAAGCATCCAAGGAAAATGGAAGGGCCATCTATGCGCCCTGTTCTGCGCGGCGGTCTGGGGCACCACCTTCGTGGCCAGCAAGCGCCTTCTGGGGACCTATACCCCCATACAGCTGATGTTCCTTCGGTTCGCGGCGGCTTACGCGCTGCTGTGGATCATCTATCCCAAATGGGAGAGGCCCCGGCCGCGGGAGGAGCTGGGCTGTCTCCTCATGGGGCTCACCGGCTGCACCCTGTATTTCTGGACGGAGAACACCGCCCTCACCGTCACCTATACCGCCAACGTCAGCACCATCGTGGCGCTGGCGCCGCTGCTGACGGCCATCCTGGCCGGCATCGTGACCAAGGGCCGGGAGCGGCCGGGCCGGGGCGTGTGGATCGGCTTCGTCCTGGCGTTCCTGGGGGTGACGCTGGTGGTGTTCAACGGGGCCTTTGTCCTGAAGCTGAACCCGGCGGGGGACCTGCTGGCTCTGGCCACGGCGCTTCTATGGGCGGTGTACTGCATCCAGCAGAGCTATGCCCTGGCGCGGCGGGGGAGCCTGTTCATCACCCGGAAGGTGATGTTCTACGGCCTTTTCACCAGCCTGCCCCTGTTCCTGGCGGACCGGGAGGGGTTTTCCCTGCGGCCCCTGCTGGCTTTCGGCCCGGACCTCTTCTGCTTCCTGTTTTTGGCGGTGATGGGGAACGCCCTCTGTTACCTCGCCTGGGCCGCGGCGGAGCGGGAGCTGGGGGCGGTAACGGTCAGCAGCTATATCTATACCATCCCCTTCGTCACCCTCGTGGCCGGGGCGGTGTTCCTGGGGGAGCCCGTTTCCGCCGCCGGCGTGATCGGCGCCGTACTCATCGTGGCGGGAGTCTGGGCCGCCTCCCGACGGGAAAAAGCGCCGGATTGACCCTTCCCACAGAAAACCACCCGCCTCTGCCGACGCGGAGGCGGGTTTTTCGCGTATTTGGTTGTCATAATCTGAAAAGGCTGTTATAATAGCGCCGGACGCCGGGGTACTGTTTCGGACCCGGCGGGCATTTACTGTAAGGAGAGGTCCGGAACTCACCAGGGGTCGGGGACGGCGGTCCGCGCCCCGGCGAACCGTACGGCGGAGAAGGCCAGCACCCGGGTGGGGTCCAGGCAGTCCTCCCGGATGCCCAGCTCCCGGAAGGCGATCGGCAGCTCCGTGCAGGCCAGCAGGAACTTCTCCGCCCCCCGGCGCCGCAGGTCGGCCAGGATATCCTCCACCGGGATGTCGGCCAGGGGGAGCTTCCGCCCCTTCACGCCGTCGTAGATGAGGCGCATGATGAGGGCCTGGTGCTCCGGCCCGGGATAGACGGGCTCCACCCCCGCCCCGGCCAGGGCTTCGGCGTAGACGCCGCTCCGGACGGTGCCGTCCGTGGCCAGGACCGCGGCCTTCTTCACCCCCGCCTCCCGCAGGACGGCGGCGGTGAGCCTCGGCATGTGGAGCATGGGGATATCCACCGCGGCGGCGATCCGGTCGTAGAAGTAGTGGGCCGTGTTGCAGGGCATGATGAGGAAATCCGCCCCGGCGGCCCGGAGCCGTCCGGCGCAGGCGATCATCTCCGGCGCGGGGTCCTGTCCCCCGTGGAGGATGGCGGCGGTGCGGTCGGGGATGTCCGTGTCCACGTCGGCGAGGATGTGGATATGGTCCTGGTCCCGGTCCGCGGCGGTGAGAGCGACGATCTTCTCCATCAGGTCGCAGGTGGCGGCGGGACCCATGCCGCCCAGGATGCCCAAAGTTTTTTTCATGATGTATCGACTCCCCTCTGTGGGATCTTCGGCAATATTTTAAGCGCCCGGGACGGGTTCGTCAAGGGCGCGGTGAGGGTTGATTCTATGGACAACAGACCCATCGGCATATTCGACTCCGGCACGGGAGGCCTCACCTCCGTGCGGCAGCTGACGGCGGAGGCGCCGGAGGAGAGCTTTGTTTTCTTCGGCGATACCATCCGCGCGCCCTACGGCGGACGCTCCCCGGAGGAGATCCGCTTCCTCTCCCGGCGCAACGCCCGGTTCCTCCGGAGCCGGGATGTGAAGGCCATCATCGTCTCCTGTAATACCAGCACGGCCAACGCCATGGCGGAGCTCAAGGCGGACAACCGGGATATCCCCATCGTCGGCACCGTGGAGCCCACGGCGGAGGAGGCCGTCCGCCGGAGCGTCACCGGGCGCATCGGCGTCATGGCCACGGAGGCCACCGTCCGCAGCGGCCTGTATGAGAGGACCATCCTTGCCCTGCGGCCGGACGCTGTGGTGGTGTCCCGGAGCTGCCCGAAGCTGGTCCCCCTGGTGGAGACGGGACATACCGCCCCGGAGGACCCCGCGCTGAAGGCGGCCCTGGAGGAGGACATGGCTCCTCTGCGGGAGGCCGGGGTGGATACGGTGGTGCTGGGCTGCACTCACTATCCCCTCATCTCGGAGGCCATCCTGGCGGCCCTGGGCTATCCCGCGGAGCTGGTGGATTCCGGCGCGGCCTGCGTAGGCCGGGTGCTGGAGGCGCTGAAGGCCCGGGACGCCCTGGCGGCGCCGGGTTCGGCGCGGGCGGAGCGATACTTCTGCTCCGGACGGAAAAACGAATTCCTCAGCGTGGCCGGGAGCTTCCTGGGCCGGTCCATCGACGGCGACACCGCTGAGGTCGATATCGAGGGCATCTGAGCCCGGAGGGACGGCATGGCGCGATCATCCAAACAAAAACTGAAGCTGCTGTATCTGCAGCAGTATCTCATGCGGGTGTCGGACGAGCGGCACCCCGTGACCGTGGCCCAGATGATCGACTATCTGGCCCTGCAGGACATCGCCGCGGAGCGAAAAAGCATATACGACGATATGGAGTCCCTGCGGCAGTTCGGGCTGGACGTGCAGGCCGTGCGGGTGGGCTCCTCCACGGGGTACTTCATCGGGGAGCGGGATTTCCAGCTGCCGGAGCTCAAGCTCCTGGTGGACAGCGTCCAGTCCTCCAAGTTCATCACCCGGAAGAAGTCCGTGGAGCTCATCAGCAAGCTGGAGCGGCTGGTGAGCGAGGACGACGCCCGCCAGCTCCACCGGCAGGTCTGGGTCCGGGGCCGCATAAAGACCATGAACGAGTCCATCTACTATAACGTGGACGCCGTACACGCCGCCATCGAGGGGGACATGCCCGTCTCCTTCCAGTACTACGAGTGGAACGCCCGCCGGGAGCGGGTCTTCCGGCACGGCGGCAAGCGCTATGCCGCGAGCCCCTGGGCGCTCCTATGGGACGACGAGAACTACTACCTCATCGCCTTCGACCACGAGGCGGGCATTTTGAAGCACTTCCGGGTGGACAAGATGTCCGGCATCCGGACCTCCAAGGGCCCGCGTCTTGGCCGGGAGGAGTTCGAGAGGCTGGACATGGCGGCCTACTCCGACACCCATTTCGGCATGTTCTCCGGCGAGGCGCGGCAGGTGCGGCTGTGCTTCGAAAACAGCCTGGCGGGGCCGGTCATCGACCGGTTCGGCACGGAGACCGCCCTGGTACCCGTGGACGACGGCCACTTCTCCGTCACCATCCAGGCCGCCGTGAACGTGCAGTTTTTCGGCTGGCTGTGCGGCTTCGGGGACCGGGTCCGCATCCTGGCGCCGGAGGACGCGGCGGAAGCCATGCGGGCGCATGTGGCCTCCATCCTCGGACGGTATCAGACCTGAAACACCGCGCGGCAGATGAGATCCATCCACCCCTCCGCGGTGACGGCGAGGAGCAGGACGCTCCAGAAGCTCAGGTGGAGCAGGATACTTTTACGTTTGAACATGACGATCATCCTTTCTTTTTTGTATCTGCCCTGAGGATACAAAAACGGCTGACCCAAAAACAGGACAGCCGCGAAAACATGGGAGAAATTTTGAAATGACGGAACAGACCTACGGAAAGCTGTATATCGTGGCGACCCCCATCGGGAACTCCCGGGACATGTCCGCCCGGGGCGTCCAGATCCTCACCGACGCGGACATCATCGCCGCGGAGGACACCCGCCGGAGCATGGTGCTCTTGAATAAGCTGGAGATCCGCAACAAGCTCGTCTCGAACCACAAGTTCAACGAGCACGGCAAGGCAAAGTATTTCATCTCCGAGCTGAAGGCGGGGAAGGATATCGCCGTCATCACCGACGCGGGCACGCCCTGCATCTCCGACCCCGGCAACGAGCTCATCAAGGCCGCGGTGGAGGAGGGCATCGACGTGGTGGGCGTCCCCGGGGCCTGCGCCGCGGTGACGGCGCTGTCGATCTCCGGGTTCGACCTGAGCACCTTTTTGTTCTATGGCTTCTTCCCCCGGGAGGCCGCCGACCGCCGCCGGGTCCTGGAGAAGATGCGGGAGGGCTTCACCCGGACGTATGTGTTCTATGAGTCGCCCAAGCGCATCATGGACGCGGTGGAATTTCTCATCGGCGAGGGTGTGCGGGCGCAGCTGTGCGTCTGCAACGACCTGACGAAGCTCCACGAAATGACCTTCCGCGGCGCCCCGGAGGAGGTAAAGTCGCTCCTTCTCGCCAAGGGGAATTACGACAAGGGGGAGTTCTGCATCGTCCTGGAGCTGGCGGAGGACTATATGTTCCGCAAGCGGGAGCACACCGTCACGCCGGAGGCGCTTCTCGTGGACAAGATGGTGCAGGAGGACTGCCGCGCCAAGGACGCCATCAGGCTCGTCCTCGCGGACGAGAACAACTCCTACTCCAAAAACGAGCTCTACGCCGCCTCCCTGCGCTTGAAGGAGCTGTTCGGGTAATACGGCAGAATCCATTCGGCATGACCTGTGGGCCATGCCGTTTTTTGTTGTTTCTGGAACAACGATGCACCCAAATCCGGTTTTTCTGCATCCATATAGGCGAGAATTCTCAAAATCAGCGCGAGGAGGTGATCTCTACGGTCGATAAAAGGCTTATCCAACTGCTTGCAAAGGATGATACGGCGGCGCTTTCCCATATCATCGACAAATACACGAACTACGTCGCCACGGTGATCCATAATCAGCTCGGCGCGTTTGCCTCGCCGGAGGACACGGAGGAGCTGACGGCGAACGTCTTTGTGGCGCTATGGCAGAATCGGAGCCGCCTGAATACGCCCCGGCTGCGCGGCTGGCTGGCGGCAACAGCTCGCAATGAAGCCCGCCGCCATCTGCGTGATAAAAAGCTGCTCACCGTATCCCAGGAGGACGTTGTCCTGGTATCCGGCGATATAGCGGAACGGCTGGCGGAAGCCCACGAGCGAACGCGGTTTTTCCAAAGCGCGATCTTTGCTATGGGATGGCCTGACCGGGAGATATTTCTTCGCTATTACTATTACGATCAGAAGATATCCGAGATCGCGGACGAGATGGATATGAACGCGGAAACGGTCAAATCCAGGCTGCGGCGCGGTCGGGAGAAGCTGAAAAGTCTGATTGAGGAGGGCGACTTCTATGACTGAATTCGATATTCGCGAGCTGCTTTCCGAATATGAGGAAAACAGTATCGAGCTCCGGGAAAAAGAGATCGTCTCCGCCGACAAGATCAAGGAGGATGTTATGGATCGGATCGAAAGACCTGTGCAGAGAAAAATCCGCAAATGGACGAGCGCCACAGTGGTCGCAGCCGTCTGTGCCGTCGCGCTGGCGGGAACGGCGCTGGCGGTAGGGCTCCTGCAGCTCGATGAGCGGCGGAGCGACGTTTATACCCAGGAAACATCGCCGTCGATGGAGGGATATGTCGCGATCACGCCCGAGGTACAGCCCTCGGAGGGGATCGTTTACACCAATGTGAACGCCATCGGCTCGACGGATTCGCCGGAGTATAAGGCGGCGCAGGAGTGGAACGACTGGTGCCTCGCCCATAGGGAGGACAATACGCTGTTTCCCAAAGGCATCGAGAATTACACCATGGAAGAGCTC
>CAJOIC010000069.1:0-6682 GCA_905234625.1 uncultured Oscillospiraceae bacterium
AGGAGCAGATGAAGGCGGAGGCGGGGCTCTCCAGCCGCTGCATCCCCTACAAGCAGGAGAAGATCTCCGACGTGTGCGTCTGCTGCGGCAAGCCCGCCAGGCACATGGTCTACTGGGGCGTGGCATACTGATACGCAACAATCAAAATCGCCGGGAGTGCAGTCTCCCGGCAATTTTATTATTTCTTCCTTTTTCCCTGCATCCGTTCGATGAGCTCCAGGCACTTTCTGTCGAGCTCCTCCGGGACCGCCGCCGAGGGATCCTTTAGCAGCCGCTCGTTCAGTTCCATGTATCGCGTGCCCTCCCGTTCAAGGAGATCTGACAGCAGCTCCGCCAGCCGAGCGTCTCCTGCGGAATCGATGTACATCTCCTCCGCCTCCAGGAGCGCATTCTCCAAAAGCTCCCGGGCCGGGCGGTTATCCGGCAGGTCCGGCAGAGCATCCAGCGCCCGGGACGCCCCGTCGCACATTATGTAGTACATTTTTTGATAATCTGCGCTCATATCACCGTTCATGACGACATCTCCTTAAAACTGGATGTATTTATCCAATTTTAGCACTATATCTTGGATAAAATCAAGGACAGGATAAATTTATCCAGTTTTTGACCAAGGAGTGCCATATGTCGAATGGACTGAAGCAAGATATTTCCATCGGGAAAAATCTAAAAAGACTCCGAAAACAGGCCGGACTGACGCAGGATGAAGCCTCTGCGCAGATGGAGGTGATGGGTCTCCCCATCAACGCCGACATTTTGGCGAAAATGGAGCAGGGCCGATACAGCGTTCGCATCAGCATCCTGTTGGCTATGAAGCGCATTTATAAAGTCGATTCCTTCGACGATTTTTTTACAGATATCTGAGCCGCCCTCGCGTGAGGGCGGCTCGGTGTATATGTCACACTGTGACAATTATCTCCGCCCCGACGGCTTTGTCAAGCGCCGGAGGCGGATTCTTTACGACGCCTCGCCGCTGGGCTCGGCGGAGGCGTTCGGCGTCACGACGATCTCCCCCGTCCAGGTCCCGCCGGCGGTCACGTCCACCATCTGCCCGTCCACGGTCACAACGCCGTCGACGACGCCGCCGGGCTCCACCGTCAGGCTCACGAGCCGGCTCTCCCCGGTGACGATCCAGGTCGAGCCGCCGTCCACGGTCAGGGTCGAGCCGTTGCCCGTACCGTCATGGTAGGTGTCCGCGTCCAGCACCCAGCAGCACAGGGGATCGGCCTTGGCCTCGTCGCTCCATACGGCGTCCCACTCGGCCTTCGTCCAGGTCTCATACGCGCCGGACCAGGTGGTCCCGACGAGCTCCACGGCGCAGTTTCTCTGGTAGTCGTAAGCCTTTACGTCCCCGGCGATATCGCAGTCCGTCATGGTCAGGACCGTGCCCCGGCCGGTCATATCGTGCTCCTTCAGGGCATAGCAGCTCATGGAGTCGGAGTTCACCGCCGTCAGCAGGATGGTGTCCGACGTGCTCTCCGCAGTGCAGCGCGTCAGGTCGATGTCCGCATAGGCGGATTTCACCACCACGACCGCGCCCCGGGTGAAGTCGATATACTCCGCCACGGCGGGACCGTAGTCCGCCGCCCAGTCCACCAGGGTGGCGTTCTCGTACAGCTCCTCCCGGGTGGCAAGCTCCGTGTCGCTGGCGGTGAAGACCGCCGTCATGCCCCGGGTGGTGCCCCGGGACTCCTCCGGGGAGTGGATCTGCAGGGCGTGGCGTCCGCCCTCGATGACGCTGCGGCCCTCCCGGGCGATATAATCCGCGGAGAGTTCATAGTCCGCCGGGAGATAGACCAGGGCCTCCTCCGTGGCGTCGTCGCCGGAGGCCATGTGGATCTCGCCGTTATTCGAAATGATCGCGCCCAGCTCCGCGCCGGAGAGGACGCTGCCGTAGAAGTAGTCCTTGCAGCTGGTGTCCGCGTAGGTGCCGTACCCGCCGTGGACGCCCCGGCCCACGGAGTCATAGGCATAGAAGGACAGGTCCCGGGTCATGTCCGTGCTCATGGCGGCCCAGCCGTCCGTCTCCACATAGGAGCCGTAGTAATAGGTCTTCGTGACGCCCATGGACATGTTCGCCCGGGAGTAGCCGGAGATGAGGAGCCCGCCGTTGGAGGGCGGCTCCATGATGAGGTCCGTCAGGCCCTCCGGGTCCCCGGCGGTGCCCTGCTGGATGATCTGGGAATCGATCACCACCAGGGTGCCGTTTTCCGCGCAGTAGACGGTGTAGTTGCCGAAGACGCCGCCCTTGCCCTTGGCGGTGAGGGTGGAGTTTTTGATGGTGAGCAGGCCGTCCGTCACCCCGGCGCAGTAGCCGCCGGCCTCGGTGGCGCTCTCCACCGGAGACACCTCGTGGGTGATGACGGAGTCCTCGATGACGTACTCCCCGCCGGTGACCTGGATGCCGCTGGCGGTAAACTCGTTCACCGTGAGGTCGACGCCCCGGGCGGCGTCGGGACCGATCTTGCCGGTAAGCGCATAGTCCGCGCCGTCCCGGACCGTGACCTCCCCGTCCGCGACGGTGAAGACCGCGGTGCTCTCGGCCTCGCCGGAGGTGGACGCGGCGGTGTTGAACTCCTCCGAGCCGGAGGCCTCGCCCGAGGCGAAGGCGGACAGGCTCATCAGCAGCGCCAGCGCCAAAAGCAGCGCGGCAAAGCGCGTGGTTTTTTTCATGGTTCGCTCCCCCTTATTTGTTTTTTACGGTACTATTGTATCACGCCTGCATTAAGCCCGCGTTAAGCCGGAGTCGAAAAATCCGGCTTTCACGATTCACAAATTGGTCAAATTTTCTTTACATTTTCCCGTAGAAATCACAGGGCCGGAGGGGTACATTATGTGCAGAAGCTAACCTAAACGGAGGCAATCAATAATGAACGAGGAAAACGATCTTTATTCCGAAAACGACGGATCCTTCACACCGGAGGAACCGGTGAACGCCGCGCCCCAGGACGGCTCTTACAGCTACATCCCGCCCCGGGAGGAGCGGAAGACATACGTCTATGAGGCTCCCGCCGCCGACGCCCGGAGCTATGACGCCCCGGAGCAGCAGAACACCTTCGGCTATTCCGCGCCGGAGACCGGCGCCGCCGCCAAGAAGGCGACGCGGGAGAAGAAAGCCCGCACGGGCATGCGCACCGGCGGCGTGGTGGCCCTGTGCCTTGCCTGCGCGCTGGTGGCCGGAGCCGCGGGCTCCGCGGGCACCTACTACGCCACGCGCAGCCGGGACTCCGCCCTTAGTCAGGCCCTGGACAGCCTGTCGCCCACGCCGGTGCCCGTGATCGCCACCGTGTCCTACGACGGCGCGGGCAATGACGCCGCGGCCGCCATCTATGAGCTGGCCAAGCAGCAGGTGGTGGGCATCAACACCACCATCAGCTACGGCTACAACATCTTCGGCCAGTCCACCTCCGCCAGCGTCACCGGCTCCGGCGTCATCATCTCCGACGACGGCTATATCCTGACGAACTATCATGTAGTGGAGGACGCCTACAAGGGCGGCTATCCCATCGAGGTCATGATGTACGACGAGACCACCTACGACGCGGAGATCATTGGCTTTGACGAGGACAACGACCTGGCCCTGCTGAAGATCGACGCCGTGGGCCTGAACGCCGCCCAGCTCGGCAGCTCCGACGACCTCACCGTGGGCCAGACGGTCTACGCCGTGGGCAATCCTCTGGGCGAGCTGAGCTACACCATGACCGGCGGCATGGTCTCCGCCACGGACCGCACCATCACCACGGAGTCCAACGTGGCCGTCAACATGTTCCAGATCGACGCCGCCGTGAACTCCGGCAACTCCGGCGGCCCCGTGTACAACACCGCTGGCCAGGTGGTGGGCATCGTCACCGCCAAATACAGCTCCACCGGCGTGGAGGGCCTGGGCTTCGCTATCCCCATCTCCGACGCCGCCCACATCGTGAACCAGCTCCTGGAGCACGGCTACGTGGCCGACAAGGCCTACATGGGCATCTCCTGCACCACCGTGTCCGCCTCCATCGCCGACGCCTATGACATGGTGGAGGGCGCCTACGTCAAGACCGTCAACGAGGACAGCGCCGCCGAGAAGGCGGGCCTCCAGTCCGGGGACATCATCACCGCCCTGGACGGTCAGTCCGTGGCAGGCTCCAGCGAGCTGACCTCCCTCATCAAGCAGTACCACGCCGGGGACGAGGCTGAGCTCACCGTCTGGCGGGACGGTGAGGAGCTCACCCTGACGGTCGTCTTCGACGAAAAGCTCCCCGAGGAGGAGACCGACGAGTCCACGCAGAGCGCCGAGCAGCCCTCCGGCGAGCCCGGACAGGGCGGCCAGTATTACTACTACGGCGACGGCAGCGATATGGAAGACTTCTTCCGTCAGTTCTTCGGCGGCTTCGGCTTCGGCTACTGACACCCACAGATCACCCCCCAAGCGCAAACGGCCTACCATCGGTAGGCCGTTTGTGTTATACTGGGGAAAATCACGAGAAAAGAGACGCCTCCATGACAAGACCGGAAGTGCTGTCCCCCGCGGGGGACATGGAAAAGCTCATACTGGCCGCCGCCTACGGTGCGGATGCGGTGTATCTCGCCGGACGGGCCTTCGGCATGCGGGCCGCAGCGGGGAATTTCCCGGACGACGAGCTGCGCCGGGCCGTGGCCTACTGCCATGACCGGGGCGTCCGGGTCTACGTCACCTGCAACACCATCCCCAACGACGGGGAGATGGCCGCCCTGCCCCCCTTTCTGGAGCTTCTGGAGGACGCGGGAGCCGACGCCGTCATCTGCGCGGACCTGGGAGTCATGAACGCCGTGAAGCGGTACGCCCCCCACGCCGCCCTCCACATGAGCACCCAGGCGGGGGTCATGAACGCGGACACCGCCCGGGCCTTTTACGACCTGGGGGCCGCCCGGGTGGTGCTGGCCAGGGAGCTGACCCTGGACCGGATCGCCGCCCTCCGGGCCAAGACCCCGCCGGACCTGGAGCTGGAGGCCTTCTGCCACGGGGCCATGTGCGTGTCCTTCTCCGGGCGGTGCACCCTGTCGAACTACCTCACCGGCCGGGACGCCAACCGGGGAGAATGCGCCCAGCCCTGCCGCTGGAAATATCACCTGGTGGAGGAAAAGCGCCCCGGGGAGTACTTCGAGATCTCGGAGGACGGCGGGACGTACATCCTCAACTCCCGGGACATGTGCATGATCGACCACGTCCCGGCCCTCATGGCCGCGGGCGTTGACTGCCTCAAGATCGAGGGCCGGACGAAATCCGGCTACTACGCCGCCGCGGTGACGAACGCCTACCGTCACGCCGCGGAGGCGGCGGCCCGGGGGGAGCCCCTGGACCCCGTCTGGTCCCGGGAGGTGTATCAGGTCAGCCACCGGCCCTACTCCACGGGCTTCTATTTCGGGGCGCCGGGACAGTACACCGAGGACGCCTGCTACTTCTCGGAGAGCGACGTGGCCGCCATGGTGGAGGCCTGCGACGGGGACGGGAACGCCGTCCTCACCCAGCGGAACCGCTTCTTCCCCGGGGACGGGATGGAGCTCCTCATGCCGGGACAGGCGCCGCTTTCTTTCGTCATGGGACCCATGACGGACGCGGAGGGCCGGACCGTGGAGGCGGCCCGGCATCCCCAGATGGAGCTCCACGCCGTCCTGCCCGTCCCCGCGCCGCGGTACTCCTTCCTCAGAATAAAACGCGCCGCCGCCCTCCCGGGCCACGGCATCGGATAGAAAGGCGCTTCCATGGACAATCTCGTTTTCAGTCTCAACGCCACCATCCCCATCTTCCTGCTGATGGCGCTGGGGTACTTTTTCCGGCGCGTCGGCCTGTTGAGCGAGACGCTGGCCTCCGGCATGAACACCTTCGTGTTCAAGGTCGCCCTGCCGGTGCTGGTGTTCTCGGACCTGGCCACGGTGGACTTCTCGCAGGCCTGGGACACGAAATTCGTGCTGTTCTGCTTTTTCGTGACCCTGTTCTCCATCGCCTTCGCAGCGGGGATCTCCTTCCTCTGGCGGGACAGGAGCATCCAGGGAGAGTTCATCCAGGCGGCCTACCGCTCCAGCGCGGCACTGCTCGGCATCGCCTTCATCACGAACATCTACGGCAACGCCGGCATGGCCCCGCTCATGATCATCGGCAGCGTGCCGCTGTATAACGTCATGGCGGTGGTGGTCCTGTCCTTCTTCCAGCCGGAGCGGAAGCCACTCGACGGCGCTCTGCTGAAAAAGACCCTCCGGGGCATTGTCACGAACCCCATCATCCTGGGCATCCTGGCGGGGCTTCTGTGGTCCGCCCTGCGCATCCCCATGCCCCCCATCCTCCGGAAGACCGTCACGAGCCTGGGCGGGATCTCCAGCCCCATGGGCCTCATGGCCATGGGCGCGACCTTCGACTTCCGCAAGGCCACCGGGAAGCTGGCCCCCTCCGTCACCGCGGCGGCCATCAAGCTCGTCGGCTTCGCGGCGGTGTTCCTGCCGCTGGCGGTGCTCCTGGGCTTCCGGGAGGAGAAGCTGGTGGCCATCCTGGTGATGCTGGGCTCCGCCACCACGGTCTCCAGCTACGTCATGGCCCGGAGCATGGGCCACGAGGGGACCCTGTCCTCCAGCGTCGTCATGCTCACCACCCTGCTGTCCGCCTTCACCCTCACCTTCTGGCTGTGGCTCCTGCGGAGCATGGGATACATCTGACACCCCAGATCAGCGT
>CAJOIC010000069.1:6754-7114 GCA_905234625.1 uncultured Oscillospiraceae bacterium
ACCGTCCAGTCACCGCTTCTTACGGCAGCTTTGCCAGGCGGTCCAGGCCCTGCCGCAGCAGCGCCCGGGGCATGGCGATGTTCATGCGGATATGTCCCTCCGCGTTCCCCACGAAGGACGTGCCGTCCTGCACCACTACGCCGGTCTTTTCCGCGATATAGGCGGCTGCGCGCCGGTCACCCGGGAGGTATGCCGACATATCCGCCCAGGCGAGATACGTGGCCTCGGAAGCGGTGAAGCTGGCCGCCGGGAAGCGCCGGGCGAAAAACGACGCGAGCTCCTCGAAATTCCCGTCCAGATACTCCCGCAGCGCCTCCAGCCAGGGTCCGCCCCGTGAGAAGGCCGCCGTATGCGCCGCCA
>CAJOIC010000070.1 GCA_905234625.1 uncultured Oscillospiraceae bacterium
TCGAAAAGCTCTTTGTCGGAACTCGGGTTTTTCAACGCCTCGGTCAGGATCGCCTTCTGCTCCTGTGTCAGCTCGCCGAGTATCTCCATCAACTGCTCCGTTTTTTCCTTGTTCAACATTTTTCTAGCCTCCCAAGATTATGATTTGTTTCTTTCCAAGCGGCAGCGCCGCATGATGTCGCTCCGTTGCCCGACCGCTCCGCGTCTTCCGCGGGCGGAAAGCTGTCCTTGTATCGTTCGATTTGTGCCTGCGCCCTCTCATACCAGCCGCCCTTGAAAAAGCGGCAGGCGTCTTCATCGATGCCGAAATAATCCGTACTCGTCTCTCCGCAGGCGCAGGCTCGGCAGCCGGCGCCGCAGGCCAGGCGATACGGGCAGTCCCGGCACGCTTCATTGTGGTCGATGCACTCGCCCATTTTCACCAGGCATACGTCCCGATAGTGGGAATCCGACAAAATCTCGGAAAGCGGCCTCTCCAGTGCGGATTCAAACATAGGATCAATGGCCGTGCCGCCAAGCGTCATACAGGGCAGGATCTTCCCCGTCGGGGAGATGTACAGCCCGTTTTTCACTGCGCCGCAGGCGAAGGCCCGGTCGCCGCCCTCCGCGCCGGAAAACTTCTGATAGGGGATCATGATCCGGTGCGTCTCTTTGTTGAAGTCGATATAGCCGCAAAACTGTGCCGAAACGGGCATGCCGTCCGCCACATACTGCGGCAGATAGGCCTCGATCGCCTCAAATGCCTCGTCCTGTGAAAGGAAGTGCTCCGTCTCGTTCTTCCAGCGGCCCGTGGGAGAGGCCTCGTTCATTTTGACGTGGGACACGCCCTCGGCGGCCAGCAGGTCGACGCTCTCTTTCAGCACGCCGATATTGTGCCGATGCAGGCACATAGACGTGCTGATCTGATAGCCGCGCGCTCGCAGCAGCCGGAAGGCCCGAATCACCGCCGCCTCCGCACCGGGAACGCCGCGCAGCCAGTCGTGCCAGCCCGCGCCGTCGTAGCTGAGATGGAAGGCCGGGCGCATCCTGCGCTTCTCCAGCTCGTCCAGCAGATGTCCGTCCACCAGCTCGCCGTTGGTGTACAGAGTCTCCAGCACGAGGCCCCGCACGGCGATCTCGTCCAGGATATTGTAAAACCGGGGATGCACCAGCGCCTCGCCTCCGGTCAGAGAAAGGCATCGGATGCCGCACTCCGTCAGACCGTCCAGAATGCGGGCGACCTGCTCCATCGTCAGATCCTCTCCGCGATAGTCCGGCGCGGACATAAAGCAGTGGCGGCAGTTGTAGTTGCACCGTCCCGTGATCGACCACTGCGCACTGTTCTTATACATGCCGGGATAGCTTTTATACGCCTGCGACGGCGCAAGCGTCCGAATACCGTCGCTGGGAACGGCGATACCCAGCCGGATGAGCCTCTCCAGCAGCTTTTTCTGGGAATTCGTCAGGTTTTCCGCTTGGATGTCATGCTTTCCGTCCAGGCGATACACCAGGCGGTAGTCCTCCCGATCAAAGAAATCTGCAAAGCGGGGGTTGGGATAGCGCAGAGCGAAGGGGAGCCCCTTCCAGCCGCAAAGCTCAAATCCATCCTGTAAGATATAGTAAGCCACCTTTTTCCTCCTCTTGCTTTATCCCGCCGTATCCAGCCGCTGACGCTCCACCAGCTCCGCGAAAAAGCCGCCCTTTTCGATCAGCTCATCGTAGTTGCCGTCCTCAATGATCTTCCCGCCGTCCATAACCAGGATGCGGTCGCAATGCTTTATGGTGCTCAGCCGGTGGGCGATGACGATGCGGGTGCAGCCCATGGCGTCCAGGGCCTCGGAGACCTGCTTTTGCGTTTTGTTGTCCAGGGCGCTGGTGGCCTCGTCGAAGATCAGCAGCTTCGGCTTGGGCGCGATGGCCCGGGCGATCATGATGCGCTGGCGCTGGCCCCCGGAGATACCGCCCTGGCCCTCGGCGATCAGGGTGTGCATCCCCATGGGCATGGCCCGGATATCGTCGGCAATGCCCGCCTTTTCGGCGGCCTCCCAGGCCTCGTCCAGCGTCAGCTCCGGGGCGGTGATGACGATGTTGGAGTAGATGTCCCCCTGGAACAGTCCCGCATCCTGGGTCACGGTTCCGATCTTACGGCGCAGAGATGGCAGGTCCAGGCCGTTTATATCCTTTCCGTCGTAATACACCGCGCCCTTTTCCGGCTTCTCAAAGCCCAGCAGCAGCCGTACCAGGGTGGATTTGCCGCAGCCGGTCTTGCCCACGATGGCCACGTATTCGCCGCTCCTTACCTTCAGGGAAAGATCGTCGATGATGTACGGAGTATCCTCGCTGTAACGGAAGGAAATGTGATCCAGCTCGACTTCTCCCGCGGGCTGGGTGACGATTTCCTTGTGCTCCGATGTCTCCGGCGCGGTCTTCAAAAAGGGCTCCGCCATTTCCAGGATCGGCTGGATCTGGGCGGCAGACAGGGCGATGCCGGACACTGACATAAACGCACCCATGAGCATCCCGTAGGAGGCGGTGAAGGCAAAATAGCTGGACTGACCGATACCGCTGCGCACCGCCAGGCAGTAGAGCACGATGTTGGAAAAAAGCCCGATGGCCGTGGAGATCACGCCGTTGAGTTTGAGGAACATGGGCGGGTTATACTGAAGCTCCGCCCCCTTGGCGTAAAAATTCAGCCACTTTGCGAAGACCCGCTTTTCCGCACCGGCCAGCTTGATCTTCTGCACGCCGGTGATCATGGCGTAGCTCATGCCGGACTCCCTGGCGGAAAGGTCCATCTGCCGGCGGTTGATGCGGATCTGGGCCAGGGTGGAGACGATGGATAAGACCACCGTCACCGTTATGATGACCAGCGACGGGAGCACCAGCGCCGGGGCGAAATGAAGGATCTGCCCGATGTACAACAGCGAGGTAAGGGAGCTGAGGCCCGTGGACATGACCAGATTCATCAGCATGGAGCAGAGCTGGTTGACCGACATGGCCCGGCTTTTCAGCTCGCCGGGGCTGTATTTCCGGAAAAAGCTGGCCGGGAGGGACAGCTGCCGCATCATCATGGACGCCTGGACTCCCAGGCCGGTCTTCACGCTCAGGCGGCTCTGCACCATGCTTCTTACGCTGCCTATGAGCTGCGCGGACAGAGACACGCAGACTATGCAGATCGCAATGCCGATCAGCGCGTCCGCCCGTCCGCTTTGGAGCACCGGCCCGGTGAGGGCTCTGGTGATCCGAGGCATGAACATGCCTACCACCGTCACCGCCAGCGTTGCGGCGACGATGCAGGCGATATCGCCCAGAGACACGCAGTCCTTCATGTATAGGATCAGGTCGGGAATACCCAGCTTTTTCTGGGGCAGGGGTCGGTAGAAGCACAAGGCTACCGGCTCAAAGAGCGCCGCGGTTTTGGCGTTGAGCTTTTGCCGTTGTCCGGTCTTCGGATCGGTAAAGCCGTAGCCCCGGAGCTTTCCCGGCAGCAGCGCTACGGGCAGACCCTCCTCCCTGGTATAGGCCAGGATCGGTCCATAGGCGTCCTTATACCAGCCCTCGGTCAGCTCCACCGTCCGGCGCATGAGCCCGTGGGGACGCAGACAGTAGTCCAGCTGTTCGTCGGCGGTCCGGATACTCTCCGGCAGCTCCACCGGCTTATAGTGATAGAATTTCAGCAGCTCGTCGATGGCGCCCTTGGTGACGATCCGCTCGTCTCCCAGCTTCTCGGCGCTGCGGCGACCCAGGACAACTCCTGCGATCCTGACAAAGGAGTCCTCCAGAAGCTGTTGATCCGCCTGACGGCGTTCCTCTATCTGATTTTCAAACCAGCCCATAGCTTTGCCCCCTTACTCGTTGGCCACCAGGTCAGCGTAGGCGCCGCCCAGAGCCATCAGCTCGTCGTGGGTGCCCCGCTCGGCCACTTTGCCGTGATCCAGGACGATGATCTCGTCACAGTCCCGTACGGTGGACAGGCGGTGGGCGATCACGATGCAGGTGACGCCCCTGTCTCGGATGGCGTTCACCACCTCGTACTCCGTTTTCGCGTCCAGGGCGGAGGTGGCCTCGTCCAGAATGACGACGGTCGGGTCCTGAGCCAGTACCCGGGCGATCTCCATGCGTTGGCGCTGGCCGCCGGAGAGGTCCTTTCCGCCGCTGGTCAGTTTGTGCTGATACCCGCCGGGGAGACGGGTGATGTCGTCGTGAAGCCGGGCGTCCCGGGCTGCCAGGATCATCTCAAAATCCTCGATGGAGTCATCCCACATCTTGATGTTGTTGGCGACGGTATCTTCAAAGAGAATGATGTCCTGATCCACAACGGCCAGGGAGCCGGTGACCACATCCCGTGGATAGGCGCTGCGGGGCTTGCCGTCAAACAACACCTCTCCGCTCCAGGGCTGGTAGAGCCCGGAGATCAGCTTGGAAATGGTGGATTTGCCGCAGCCGGAGGCGCCCACCAGGGCGACCCGCTGCCCGGTTTTCAGGGAAAGCGAAAAACTCTCGATCAGCGGCTCCTCCAGCCGGGAGTAGCCGAAAGTGATGTTTTTCAGCTCGATATTACCCCGGAGCTTTTTTATTTCCGCGTTCTCGGCGGCGTTGTCGGCGACGCTGGGGTCCTCCGGGTACTCCATCACATCCTCCACTCGCTCCATCTGGGTGCGCATCTCCTGGATGGTCTGCCCGGCGCTCACCAGCGTCATGGCCGGGGACATAAAGGAGCCGAGAAAGCCCTGGAACATCAGCACCGCGCCCAGCGTGAAGCGGCCGTCCATGGTCATCCAAACGCCCATGATGAGCACCGCGTAGTTGGCGAGGGCGGAGAAGAAAGCGGGGATCATGCCAATAAAAGAATTGGTCTTGGCGGACTTGACGCTCTGCTCGTTCACCGAGGCCTGGTAGCCCGCCCATTTCTGGAAAAAGCCGTTTTCCGCGCCGCTGGCCTTGATGGTCTCGATCATCTCGATACCGCTGACCGTGGCGGCCTCCAGCTTTCCCGCGTCCCGCATCTGCACCCGGGTGATGTTCATGCGCTTGGAGGAAATGACCCGGGCCATCACCGCGTTAAGTGCCAGGGTCACGATGCCGATGACTGTCAGCAGGGCGCTCTGCCGGAGCATCAGTACCAGGTAGAACACCATCATGATAGTATTCAGCATCAGGGGAGCGAAGGTGTTCACCAGCGTTCCGGCGATGGAGGCATTCAGGGAAAGGCGGCCCTGTATATCTCCCGCCAGCCGCTGGGAGAAAAACTCCATGGGCAGGCGCAGTACCTTCCACATGTAGGTGGTGCTGCCGATCACAGCCATTTTTCCGTTGATCCGGAGAGAATAGATCGTCTGCGCCCAGGCCACCGCCAGCTGGATCAGCGCCAGCAGGATCATGATAGAGATAAAGGGATAGAGCCAATCCTTGTTGATCCCCGTCAGCAGCCGGTCCATGAAGATGCGGGAGGTGACGGAGTTGGCGATGCCGAAGAGGTAGGAGATCGCCGTGGTGAGCATCACGAAGGCCACCGCCGCGCCAGCTCCCACCAGGCGCTTGCGGGCGAATTCCACCGTGCTCTTGGGCTTTCCGCTGGGCTCGAAGCTCTCGCCGGGAACGGGGATGATGGTGACACCGGTGAAGGCACGGTCAAACTCCTCCCAGCTCACCTTCACCTCGCCCCGGGCGGGATCGTTCAGATAGACCCACTTGCCCTTGAAGCCGTCGAGGACAACGAAGTGGTTCATGTTCCAGTGGAGGATGCAGGGGAACTGTCCTTTTTCCTTCAGGGATTCCGGACTCATGCGAAAGGCCTTGACCTTAAAGCCATAGTGCTCCGCCGCCAGGTAGATGTTCTTTGCCTTGCTGCCGTCCCGGGACACGCCGCAGGCCAGGCGCACCTGCTCCAGGGGCACCCATTTGCCGTAATAGGCCATGACCATGCAAAGCGCTGCCGCGCCGCACTCCAAGGCCTCCAGCTGCATGACCACCGGGACCCTGGCGACGCCCTTTTGGAGCGTCGGTTTGATTGTCCTCTCCCTCATGGCCTCACCTGCTCGTCAGCAAAAAGTCCAGGGGGCGCGTCTGCTCCACCACCACGGCGCCCTCATACACACCGTCCGGCAGCTCCAGCGCCGCTGTACCCACGCTGCGGCCGTATTCGTCTGCATTCGCGGCAGCGATAACGGTCTCCTGTCCGGCCACCCGCAGGGGCATCCCGGCGCTGAGCCTTTCCCCACCGGCGGGCACGATCTGCGCCGTATGGTCCTCCACGATCACGGCGGCGGGGGCGCTGGTTTCCAGCGTTCCCACAGCTGCCCAGGCAAAGATGCCCGCCAGCAACAATATCACAGCGGCCAGCAGCGCCCAGATCCCGGGATTCGTCACCCGCAGGTAGCTGGTGAGCTGCTCCGGGGAGGAGATGCGGTCCAGTGTTTTTTTGCGGAATACGGTTTTGTTCTCATCCATCTCTGCCTTTCCTCCCTATCCCGGAAAGCCGTCCAACGAGCCGTGTTC
>CAJOIC010000071.1 GCA_905234625.1 uncultured Oscillospiraceae bacterium
CACCACATACGCGGGGATATTGGCGCTCTTGGCCCGGACGAGAGCGTAGGCCTCCGGGTCGGAGGAGATGACCGCCGTCAGCTCGCAGTTGGGGATCTCTCCGAACAGATGGGCGTCCATCACCGCCTGGAGGTTCGTGCCTCCGCCGGAGACAAGCACTGCTGTCTTGATCATTCAAACCACCTCGATCATTTCTTTTTCTTCCAGGGGCCCCACGCAGGGCCGGTACGGCCCAGGCGCAGGCCGGGATGTTCCTCCCGGAACTGCTTGCGCGCCGCGCGGTCCTCTTTCTTCTGATAGGCCTTGTAGGCCGCCCGGGAATTGTTGAACCAGGTCTCCACCGCCTTGGCCTGAGACTCCGTCATCAGCCGCAGGGGCAGGAGATTGCTGGTGGTGTCGTCGTTATAGAGGAAGAGGCAGGTCTTCGTCCGATGCAGGGCGGGAGTGTGCTTCCACTCGATCTCCGCGGTGACGTCGCCCTTCCTCACCGTCCAGCCCGCACCGGTGAACTCATACTCCACCGGCGGGTCGATGACGGCGAGCTGGTCCTTGTAGCTCACATGGACCACCGCCTCATAGAACACCACCACGGCGGCATAGATCGCCAGAGGCCACAGGAAGGCCGCCGGACTGGCGTTCCCGGTAAACAGTATGATGAGGCCGCAGATGGCAAACATGCTCAGGGCCAGAAGGATATAAAACCGCTTCGCGCTCTCATGGCAGGCCGCGAAGTATTCCCGCCGCTCGATGCCGCCCACCGTCAGGCTGAAGCTCTTCATGCGCCGCGCTCCTTTACATAATCCATTCGGCAACATTCTACCACATATGACACGCCGCTTCAAGTGACAGAAAAAGGGACGATCCGAAGATCGTCCCTTTTGGGTTATGCTGATGAATCAGGCCAGCAGCCTGCTTCAGGCCAGCAGCCTGCTTCAGGCCGGAAGCCTGCCTCAGGCCTCGGGAGCCGTCCAGTCGTAGCCGGTCTTCTCGGCGCAGACCTGGAGGATCTTGATCATGCCCTCGGTCTTGCCGTTGGCGGCAGCGTTGGCGATGGCGGCGTCAGCCTTGGCTTCGAAGACAGCGGCCCAGATGGTGGCGATGTCCTCGTCGGAGAGCTGGATGAACTCGTTGCCGGTGGCCTCCTCGACGGTGGCGATGTTGGCGTCGATCTCGTCGTCGTACTTGGCCATGGACCACTCGGCGGTGTCTTCAGCGGCACGGCGGATGATGTCCTGCTGCGCGGCGGACAGGCCGTTCCACCAGGTCAGGTTCGCGGAGATGAAGTTGCCCGCGGTGTAGGTGCCGTCCAGCGCCCAGTAAGGAGCGACCTGGTACCACTGCAGGGAGACCATCGGGGTGAAGCCCATCTGGGTGCCGTTGATCAGGCCGCGCTGCAGCGCGTCATAGGTCTCGGGAGGCGTGACCATGGTCACCTGGAAGCCCAGGCGCTCGAAGATGGCGGCGTCGAAGTTGCCGAAGGAAGTGGAGCCGGCCACCATGGAGGCGAGGTCGGTGAACGGATAGGTGGTGCAGAAGGCGTTGGCGCCGCCGGGCAGGACGTTCAGGAAGATGATGTCGTGCTCAGCCAGCTCGCCCTGCACGAGAGCGGAGGTCTCGGGGTTGTTGAAGCAGACCTCGTTGAACATATCGAGGCAGGCCTCGGTGCCGCCGGGGGCGAAGCCGGGGAAGCCGAGATAGTTCAGAGTGCCGGTGTGGGGCATATGACCGAAGGTGGTCATGTTGATAGCGCCGGACTCCAGAGCGTCCAGGATGTCGGGATCGCCGTACAGGGTGCCGCCCCAGTACGGGGTGACGGTGATGGCGCCGCCGGAGTACTCGCCCAGCAGGTCGATGAAGTGCTGGATGACCTCGCCGCCGGTCTCGGTCTGCTGATAGGTGGTGGAGAAGCTGATGTCCAGCGGCTCCACATCGGCAGCGGCGGGAGCCTCTTCCTCGGCGGGGGCGGCCTCCTCGGCGGGGGCGGCCTCCTCGGCAGCGGGAGCCTCAGCGGGAGCGGCTTCCTCCGCAGCGGGAGCTGCGGGCTCGGCGGCGGTGCTGCTGCCGGAACCGCCGCAGGCGGCCAGAGCAAACACCATCACGAGGGCCAGAAGCAGTGCAAGTGACTTTTTCATGTTGTTTCCTCCTATAAAAATTTTGGGAAATCTATTGCAGCGCTTTTCGCGTTACAACCGTTCATTTACGCGCCGATCTCCGCCTTCATGAAGGCGATGGCGCGGGCGCAGGCCTCATCCGCCTCGGGGTAGAGCCCCGCGTCGGCGGCAAAGGCGTGGCCCAGCTCGGGCCAGTGGTCATAGACCACATCCACCCCCTGGGCGCGCATGTCGGCGATCATCTCCTCGCCGGGACCCACGAGGAACGCCTCCAGGTCCGTCGCCCCGTACTGGACGAAGACCCGCTTCATGCCGCGGTAATCGCCGTACCGGGGGGAAATGAGGGGCGCGGTCAGGTCCCTTCCGGGAGCCAGGGGCCGTCCGATGGCCCCCTCCGTGCCGGAGAGATCGACGGCGGGAGACAGAGCGGCGATGGCGCCGGGACGGGCCACGCCGTACATCCTGCACCACAGCCACAGGGACAGGGACAGGTTCCCGCCGGCGGACTCGCCGGTGACGGCGATATCCTCCGCCCGCATACCCTGCTCCAGCAGGGCGGTGTAGGCCGCCGCGGCGTCGTGGACGGTGTCGGGGAAGTGGTTCTCCGGCATCATCCGGTAGTCCACGGCCACGCAGTTGAGGCCGGAGCGTTCCGCCAGGATCGCGCCGAAGGGGTAGTCCATGTACAGGCCCTTGGGCACAGGCTGGAAGCCGCCGCCGTGGAGATAGATGATGAGCTTGTCCCGGGGTGCTCCCGCCGGGCGGGACCACTCGACGGGCACGCCGCCCAGGGCCTCCTTCGTCACGGTGACGCCCTCGGGGATGGGGAAGCCCCCGCCCAGGAGATACACGCCCTCGGGAGGCGGCTCGTCAGGCCCCAGCTCGCCCGGAGGCGGCAGCTTGGCGAAGGCCTCCCTGAAGGCCAGGTATTCCTTGCTCAGCATGGCTTACAGCCCCGCAGCGCCCAGGGCGGTGGGGATGGCCAGGCAGATCTGCGGGAAGAGCGCCATCAGCAGGACGACGATGATCTCGCAGGTGAAGTAGGGCACAACGCCGGCGAAGATCTCGGAGGGCTTGATGCGCAGGGCGTTGGACGTGGCGAACACGTTCATGCCGATGGGCGGCGTCAGGCCCGCGATCTCGCAGACGAAGCACAGGGTGATGACCAGCACATAGGGGCTGTACCCCACGGCGGTCAGGATGGGGAACACCACGGGGACCGTGATGATGATGATGGAGACCACGTCCATGCAGCAGCCGCAGAAGATGTACAGCAGCAGAACGAGGCAGAAGATCAGGAACGGAGGCGCGTTGACGTTCGCGATGGACTGGGCCAGGGTGTCCGCGAGCTTCGTAGCGGAGACGAAGGAGCCGAAGAGCTGGCCGGCGATGATGATGGGGAAGACGCCCGCCTCCATGCAGGCCGCGTCCCAGAGATTGTAAGCGATGCGGCGCAGGGGGATGCGCTTGGCGAAGGCGTAGATCGTGACGGCCACGGCGCCGATGGCGCCGCCGACGGTGGCGGTGAACCAGCCGGCGAAGGTGCCGCCGATGATGAGGCCGAACAGGCACAGGATGGGGATGAGCAGCGTCAGGCTCTTGAGCTTCTCCACGATGGGGACCTTGGGACCGCCGCCGGGAGGCAGGCTGCCCTTGGAGAACACGCCGATGAGGAGAACGGTGGCGGCCAGGGCCAGCGCCGTGAACAGGCCGGGACCCACGCCGCACATCAGGGCGGTGCCCACGTTCATGGTGATGGGGGAGATCATGCAGTACATGATGATGGCCATGGAGGGCGGGATCAGGGTCGAGAGCGCGCCCGACGCCGCGATGCAGCCCAGGGAGTACTTGCGGCTGTAGCCCGCGGCCTCCAGCTCGGGCATGGCGAGCTTGCCGAAGACCACGTTGCCGGCGACGGAGGAGCCGGAGCAGGCGCCGAAGACGGCGTTCGCGGCGATGACCGTGAACAGAAGGCCGCCCTTGATGCGGCCGAGCCAGTTATGCATGGCCTTGAACGCGCCGCCCGCGATGCCGGTCTCCCCCGCCAGCGCCCCTACGAGCATGAACATGGGGAAGACGGCGTAGTTGTAGTTTGCCGCGAGATCGAAGGGGGTGGCGGTGAATTTACTGAGCATCATGGCGGGGTTGCCGCCGGCCACCCACAAAAAGCCCACGAAGGCCGAGGCCATCAGGGACACGAAAATGGGCACGCCCAGGAAAATGAGCACCATCATGATAAGGAACACGATGACGCCGATCATTGCTGCGCTCACGCTTCCTCGCCTCCTTCCTCATTCTCCGCCCCGGGGGCGGGCGCAACGTCTACCTTAGGCACGACCACGCGGACGATGCTCCACAGGAAGCTGAACGCCAGCATGAAGAAGCCGAAGGCGAAGATCAGGGAAAACGGCCACAGGGGGAAGCCCACGCCGGTGGTGCTGGACTTCACGTGGTTCGCGATGTGCTTCGACATCTGCACGAGGCCGCGGTAGCCCACGAAGGCGCTGATGGCGGCGCCCAGGACGAAGCTGCAGATATTCACGATATCCTGCACCTTCTTGGGGAACTTCTGGCTCAGAAGGTCGATGTTCGTCTGGCCCCGGTCCAGGGTGACGAACCCCGCGCACAGGAACACCGCGGGAACGTGGAGATACTTGATGAGCTCCGTGGACATGGGGATGCCCTTGTGGAGGATCTTCTCTCCCAATACATTGAAGAACGCGACGAACATGATGCCCACAAGACACACCGCGGCCACATACGAGATGCACCGGATGATCCTGACGATCAGGCTGTCCGCCTTGCCCCAGCCGCCGACCAAGGTCTGGTTATGCAGTGGCATGGAAACACTCCCTCCTCTTTTGGTTTGTTTTTTCTATCGCGATACGGGAAGGGTCCCGCAGGCTTCAGATGGACGAGCAGACGGAGAACACGCTGCGGTTCGTGGTCTGGATGGTGCCGGGCTTCGTGCAGTCGCCGATCATGTAGAAGTGGGGCGCGCTGCCGTAGTAGGACAGGGCTTCGTCGGTCCTGGCCCGCATACCCACCGCGAGGACAACGGTGTCCGCCGCCGCGGAGCCGGTCTCGCCGGTCTCCTTCAGGGCGTAGGTCACGCCCTCCGGCCCGATGGCCCGGACCTCCGCCCCCAGGATGAAGCTCAGGCCCTCCGTAGCCTCCCAGGCCGCCTGGAACATGGAGCGGTAGTGCATGAAGGTGCAGTCGCCGGCGATGATCTTATTGCGGCCGACGACGGTGACCTCATGGCCCAGCTGAGCCAGGTACATGCCGGTCTCCACGCCCACCTCGCCGCCGCCGATGACGGCCACCTTCCCGGCGACCTTCTCGGGGTGCTCCATGGCATCCGTCGCCGTGAGGACGTTCTTTCCGTCCACGCCGGGGATGTTCGGCACCACGGGCGCCGCGCCCACCGCGGCGATCACCGCGTCGAAGCCCATGCCCTCCAGCTCCTCCGGAGACACCCGGCAGTTCAGCTTCACGGCGACGCCCTGCTTGCCGAGCTGGTAGATGAGCCAGTCCTTATAGTCCTTCAGCGTCCACTTGAAGGGGACGTTGTCCGCGTGGCAGATGGCGCCGCCGAGCCGGTCCGACGCCTCGAACACGGTCACCTGATGGCCGCGCTCCCGCAGGAGCAGCGCCGCCCGCATACCGCCGGGGCCGCCGCCGATGACGGCGATGTTCTTCACCCGCTGGGGCTTCGTGACGAGATAGCGCTCCACCGCCTCGAACCCGAACCGGGGGTTCACGGAGCAGACGGTGCTCATGATGTCGTTCTTCCCGCGGCCGTGGCAGCGGTTGCAGCGCAGGCAGGGGACGATATCGTCCGCCCGGTCCTCGTACAGCAGCTCGCCGTAGTCCGGGTTGGAGATCCACGCGCGGGCCATGGCCACGAGATCGACCTTGCCCTCGGCGATAGCCTTGTCCGCCAGG
>CAJOIC010000072.1 GCA_905234625.1 uncultured Oscillospiraceae bacterium
ACCGACGAGGGCGCGCTCCTTGCCAACTACGGCATCGAGGGCGAGAGCTTCGTCTGGGGCGAGGACGGCACCCCCGTGTTCACCGATCTGATTCTGAACAACCCGGACATGAACACCACCGTGGCCCTGTTTATGTACTGCATGGACCGCGGCCCCTTCTACCGGGACGAGGTCCGGGAGCAGTCCGGCTACACCCCCGACCAGAAGGCCGCCAGCGAGATCTGGCAGAGCAATCTGACCACCGGCCGCACCCTGGGCACCGCCAAGCTGAACGCCGATGAGACAGATATCTCCAACCGGATCTACGGCGATATCAAGACCTACATCGAGGAGAACGTGCTGAAGTTCGTCACCGGCCAGCGGGATCTTTCCGAATTCGACGCCTATGTGAAGGACATCGAGAATATGGGCATCGACGAGGTCACCGCCCTCTATCAGGACGCCTATGAGCGCTATCTCAACGGCGAAGTGGTGGAGATGGTGGGCGATCCCGGTCCTCCGCCGGACGGCGCGCCCCCTCCGGGCTAACCAAAAAAGGGGTGTTGCGCCCGCAACACCCCTTTCTCTCTTCACAAAAACCCATTCCGCGCCCGCCGGCGCCGGTTATATGGGCCGGCGATGGATGTCGCCCATTGAGGCGTTGGCGCAAACGGCGTGCAAACGGGTGATTTGTGATCAATTATTCCAACCTACAAAGGAGGCAACCCGATTTGAAAGAATTCAGGAAAGTGGAAGGTCAGTGGATCGTTCCCGAGACCACGGAGCTCTTCGGCCTGGTCATCGCCCCCGGCGCGGAGCTTCTTCCCCCTGAGGGCAAGACCCTGGTCATGACCCACAACGGCCGTTCCGTGGCACCCGCTCCCGGCAACTATGAGGGCGACGTGGTCCTGGAGGTCCTGGACCCCATTCCCGTGCAGCGCTATAACTTCCGCGCAGCCATTTACGCCGAGGGCGGCGCCGTGGTGGAGGAAAAGTCCGCCCTGTCCGCCGTCACCGACGGCGAAGTCAAGGACGGCGAGTGCCTGGACGTGGTCATCGAGAGCCAGGACGAAAACTTCAACGGCGTCATGGCGGGCGGCAAGGGCCCCTACACCATCTCCGGCGCGGAGATCGACCTTCAAGGCAACGGCGGCAACGACTTCATCGGCTACGGCGCCGGCGTCTGCGCGGCGGACGACGCCACAGTCTATCTGGAGGACTCCGTGATCTCCACCCAGGGCGCGGCCCGTGGCACCGTCTTTGCCGGCGGCCACTCCAAGCTCTATGTGAAGGACTGCGAGATCTCCGCCCGGGACGGCGTGCTTCCCGCGGACTACGAGGACAACGTCATGCCCGGCAACATGCGCCGGGTGCCCTGGATGCTGGGCCTGCGGGGCAACTGCCGGGCCACCAATCTGGCGGACTTTGCCGACGCCTGGTATGAGGACTGCATTCTGACCTCCGAGGGCTGGGGCGTCATGTCCACCGACGGCGTCCAGCGCTGCCGGCTCAACCTGAAAAACTGCGACGTGGCCATTACCGGCCCCAGCGGCTACGGCGCCTTCTCCATCGGCGACTGCGTGGACACCTTCGAGGACTGCCGCATCGACGTGCCGGACTACGCCCTGATCATGGCCAACGAGACCGCCTCCGGCGTGTTCAAAAACACCAAGGTGGACGCGGGCCGGTTCGCCGTCATGTGCTTCCGCAATGAGGGCGGCAGGCTGGAGATCAAGGACGGGTCTGTGTTCAACACCGACGAGACATGCGTCATGGTCAAGGGCTGCGCCCCCATCATCACCGCGGAGAACGCCGTCCTGTCCCCCGGCAACGGCATCATCCTCCAGGTCATCAACTCCGACGATCCCGGCAATCCCGCCGGCTACTACAAGGATCCCGTGGAGGACGACGAGTTCGATCCCGCCCACGACAACAAGACGGCCCGGGAGACCTATGACGTCATCGCCTCCTTCAAGGATATGACCGTCACCGGCGACTTCTACAATGGCTCCACCGGCAGGAAGGGCGACACCGGTCCCAAGATGCAGATGGGTCCCCCTCCCGGAGCGGAGGGTCCCGGTGGTCCCGGCGGTCCCGGCGGTCCCGGTGGTCCCGGCGGTCCCGGTGGTCCCGGCGGTCCCGGCGGTCCCGGCGGCCCCGGTGGTCCCGGTGGTCCCGGCGGCCCCGGAGGCGGCCCCGGCAGCAAGGGCAACGGCTATGACGGCGTCCGGAACCTGGGACTGACCTTCGACAACGCCACCGTCAACGGCATCATCTCCGCCTCCAAGGCACTCCATCGGGTGGAGAAGGTCTGCAAGGAGAACTGCGAGGAGCTGGGCGAGGTCATCAACACCGCACAGCCCGTGGTGAACAACGGCGTCATCGTCACCCTGAAGAACGGCTCCGTATGGAATGTGGCGGGCACCTCCTATCTCAGCAGCCTGACCATCGAAGAGGGTTCCACCGTGGTGGGCACTCTGAACGTGGACGGCGAGGATGTGGAGATCGCTCCCGGCACCTACACCGGCGCGATCACCGTGACCATCTGACCCGGATAAACCGAGCCCCGGAAGCGCATTGCGTTTCCGGGGCTTCATGGTTCTTGGCCCGTTCCCTTTGTGCCGGTTCCCTCCGTTTGTGCCATTGGCATTGACAGAACGCTTCCGGTTCTATATAAAAGAATCAGACAAACCAAGGCGGATATCCGTCACGGAAAGGAAGGATGGATGACAATGAAAAACCGACTGTTTGCCCTGACACTGGTGCTGACCCTGATTCTGGCCCTGCTCTCCGGCTGCGGCGGCAGCGCCCCGGCCTCCGATCCGGCCTCTGAGGCCGCTCCCGCGTCCCTATCGGAGCCGGAGATCCAGGAGCCCGAAGCAGCAGAGGCCCCTGCGGAGGAGCCCGCGGAGGCCTCGGAGGAGGCTTCCGCAGAGGAGCCGGAGGAGCCTGAAGCGCCCGAAGAGCCCGAGGAGCCCCCCGTGGTCATCGAGTATCCCCTGGGCGAGGGTCTGACCGTGGATTTCTGGACGGAATTTGACAACAACGCCTTCGGCAGCGCCGGTCTCACCTCCTACAACGAGCTGGGCTCCGTGGACGTCATCGAGGAGGCCACCGGCGTCCGGTATCACTACACCGAGGCCAGCTTCTTCTCCGCCTCGGAGCAGTTTAACCTCATGATCGCCTCGGGCGACTGGCCCGACGCCATGAAGGCCAGCCGCTACTATTCCGGCGGTCTGACCCAGGCATACGCCGACGACATCATTCTCGACCTCAGCGACCTGCTGCCCCAGGCGGCCCCGGACTACTACCGGATGTTCGAGGCCAAGGACCGGGCCACTCGGGACAACATCACCACCAACGGCATGCACCTGCAGATGGTCAGCATGTTCGACGACTATGTGAACGACGGCGGCGCCTTCGTCCGGGCGGACTGGCTGGACGCCCTGGGCACGGAGTTTCCGGACACCTTCGACGGCTTCATTGACCTGCTCTATCAGGTCCACGACGCCTACGGATGCAGCCACACCTATCCGCTGGACCCCGGCGCGGGCATGGCGGGGGCCGAGGCCTATTACGGCACGGAGCTCTTCTCCCTCCGCTCCGACAACAGCGCCATCGCCGTCTATCTGGAGGACGGGCAGGTCCGCACCGGCGTCACCTCCGACGGCTTCCGGGCCTATCTGGAGGACCTGAGCAAGCTCTACGCCGACGGCGTCATCGACAAGGAGTTCTATGTCGCGGATCTGGGCCGCGGCGACACCATGGGCTACATCGGCAGCGGCGATATCTTTATCTGGAGCAGCCGGGCCGATCAGATGAACGCCCCTCTGGGCTACACCGACGATCCGGACATGCGGATCATGCCCGTGAGCACCTGGTTCAAGGGCCCATCCGGAGAATACGATTTCATGGACGAGATCCTCTATGCCTCCACCAACGAGGGCACCTCCATCACCACCTCCTGCGAGGACCCGGAGCTGGTGCTGAACTTCTACAACTACTTCTTCACAGAGGAAGGCTCTATGCTCACCAGCTACGGCGTGGAGGGCGTGACCTACACCGTCGAGAACGGCGAGCCCGTCTTCACGGACCTGCTGCTGAACAACCCCGACGGCATGAACTTCAACATGGCCATGGCCATCTACGGCGTCAACGGCATCATCGGCCTGACGGACAACAAGGCCAAGCTGGCGGCCTATTCCGGAGAGGTCCGGGAGTGCATCGACCTGTTCAGCAGCCTGGAGGGCACCTCCACCCTCCACACCTATCCCAACGGGGCCAGTCTGACGGCGGATCAGGCCACCTCCATCTCCACCAAGCTCAGCGACGTGACGGCCTACGCCGCGGAGCAGTGCATGAAGTGGGTCATCGGCCAGGAGCCCCTCACCGACGACGCCTGGAGCGCCTACGTCTCCACCTGCGACTCCATGGGACTCCAGGACTGTGTGGACACGTACCAGGAGGCCTACGACGACTATATGGCCGCGTAATCACACCAAACCTTCGGGGATGCCGCCGCGGCATCCCCGTTTTTCGTAATGCGCAGGGGGCTGTATCCTGCCTTTAGGTTCTTTTTAGGTTGCAGGGCTATACTTGCAAGGTATCAAACCGACTACGAAAAAGGAGCGACGAAAATGAAACGAATCACATCCATGATCCTGCTGGCCGCCATGCTGCTGGCCATGTTGGCCGCCTGCGGCGGCGCTGCGGAATCCGCGCCCCAGGCCTCCCAGACCGGTCCCTCTCAGACCGAGTCCGTGGAGGCGTCTGCGGAAGCGCCCGTCGAGGAGCCGGAGGAAGCGCCTGTAGAAGAGCCTGCGGAAGAATCCGCCGAGGAGCCCGTGGAGGAGACTGCGGAAGCGCCCGTGGAGGAGCCCATGGACCCGGAGACCTTCGACTATCTGGAGGAGCCCTCTGCGTCCGAGATGTACGCTGAGGTGGCGGACAAGTTCGAACAGCGGGAATATGTGGACGAGGAAACCAGCCTGACCATCCCCTATAACTTCTTCATCCCCGAGCAGGCGGACGGGGAGCCCCTGCCTATGATCATGTTCATCGGCGACGCCACCTGCGCCGGTACCGATCTGCAGTACTCCCTCTCCCAAGGCTATGGCGGCATCATCTGGGCCACTGCCTCGGAGCAGGCAAAGCGCCCCTGTTATGTGCTCGTTCCCGTGTTCCCGGAGATCGTCATCGAGGACAATGTAAACCCGCCCTATGTATCCGAGTATGTGGACGCGGCGGCAAGAATGGTGGAGGCCGTGGCGGCGGAGAACAACGTGGACACGAACCGGCTCTACACCACCGGCCAGTCCATGGGCTGCATGACCTCCCTGTACCTGGCCGCCAACCACCCGGATCTGTTCGCGGCGGAGCTGTTTGTCTCCGGCCAGTGGCAGATGGACGAGCTTCAGGGCTTGGAAACCCAGACCTTCTTCTACATCGCCGCAGGCGGCGACCCCAAGGCCTCCGCCGGTCAGGCGGATGTGATGGCGGACCTCGACGGAAAGGGCGTTCCCTACAGCGTCTCCTATGACTGGGACGCGAACTTGGGCGACGCGGACATGGAGGAAGCCCTTCGGGCGGAGATCGCCGAGGGCAACGCCATCAACTTCGGACAGTTCGCCGTCGGAACCGTCATTCAGGCCAACAACCGGGGCATCGAGCACATGAGCTCCTTTGACTGCGCCTACAAGCTGGACGCAGTCCGGGCCTGGCTCTTTGCCCAGTCCAAATAATCACGAATACAAAGAATCTGCGTCCTTTTTCGTAAAACCCCTCCGGATCAGGTCAGGGTGAAAGGTTTCCGGGTTCCCGGATACATCATCCGGGTCAGGATGGCGGCCACCTCGGACCGGCGGATCGGGTCGCCGGGATTGCAAAAATGCTCGACCTTCTCGCCGTCGACCGTCTTCGAGGAGCCCTCCAGAATGCCGGCCCGATAGAGCTTGTAAATCTCCGCAGCCTGGGGATGATCCATCTTCACATCGGGGATCGCATCATCCGCCACGGTGTTCTTCGCCGTGAACGCCTCCGCAGGCAGCGCGTTGGCAAAAATCTTGATATAGCCTGCCCGGGTGGCGTTGGCATTCCAATCGTCTTTTGTCCAGGCGTCATATTCATCGGAGATAATGCCGTTTGCCTTGGCGTAGTCCACGTACGGCTGATACCAGGGGCTGCCGTTTTCCAGCGTCACCTTGCTTGTGGTGTAGCGCTCGTGCATGCAGGCCGCCAGCTTCACCGCCTGGGCGTAGGTCAGGTTCTTCTTGGGCTCGTAAGTGGTGTCGGTATAGCCGTCCACCAGATAGCTCTCATAGGCGATCTTCACATCGCTGTAGAACCAGTCCTTTCCCTCGATCACGTCGGTGAAGGGCATGACGCGGAGCGGCTCGGGTTCGGGTTCTTCCTCCTTGTCCTTCCACAGCGCCGTGACCGTCAGATCCTCGGTGACGAGGATCTCGTCCCCGGGCGCGCCCTTGTCCCACTTTTCAAATTCCTTGCCTTCAGGAGCGGTAAAGCCGCACTCCGGCAGGGCGTACTTCGCGCCCTTTTCCACGGCGCCCGCTTCCATGGTCCCGTCGCCGCCCCCCGCGTCGAAGGTCACAGTCGCCTTCGCGCCGGGGAACCGGACTGTCACCGCCGTGAAATAGGGGTATGCGGCCCCATTGGCCAGGGCACAGTAGCTGTCGGGGAAGACCATCGCGGACTCTCCCTCCAGCCCGCCGTCGGCCAGGTAGGAGCAGGTAAAGGCGGGGTCATACAGGCCCTCCACCAGAATGTCGTCATGGCCGTCGCAGTCCCAGTCCACCTTCAGCGTGTCGCCCTCATCGGTGACGGCGATCACGCTGCCGTCGCCAAGCCGATAGAAGAAGGAAGCCAGCGCCACGGCGTCGTCTCCTGTCAGAACCACGGGATCGCCGGTGAGATCCAGTGTGAAGGGTTTCTCGTCCTTCAGGAATACAATGTCCAGCGATTTGGCACAGGGCAGATAGCCTGCTGTCTCCAGATCCAGGCAGGTATCGTCCTTCAGCGTCGTGGACTGGTTGTAGAGCATGGAGCAATCATCCTTGAGCTTAAAGGTGGCCCTTTTTTGGGACGAATCATCGGTCCGGCGGACGTCATACGTGCCGTTCTTGTCCAGATCATACTCCGTATAGCTGGAGGTGCTGTAAATGTCGATGATTCCCTCAGCCGCCAGTCCTTCCAAATGATTGGCAATGGCATAGGACTCACTGGTGGTGGGAGACACGGTCCCGGCGGACAGATCCAGGACCGCCGGCTCCGGCAGCTTCGGGATCAGCACATCGGGAACGATGCCCCAGATCTCCAGAGTCGCGCCGCCGTCCAGGATCTGATAGGTGGACATGCTGGCCAGCAGCGCCGCGTCTCCGTTGATGCTCACCGTGGTGGTATCATCGAACTGATAGCCGGACTTGGCCGTCAGGGTCAGGCTGTATTCATAGTAGTGATCGGCAATCAGCACGAACTTGCTCTCCACCGCCGTGCTGATGGCGAAATTTTCCTCCATGTCGATCCAGGCTTCGTCGGCGACCTCCACCTTGTCCGCGGACTCGCCCGTAACCTTGGCGGTGAAGTCCGGCCGGGTGTCCGGCTGCAGATCCACGTTCACGTCGATGACCTCCACATTGCTGAGGATCTCCACGGTAGCGGGCATTTTCAGTTGGATGGTGCTGTAGAATTTGGCGCTTGAATAGGATGACGGCACCGCGCCGAGCTTCATGGTCTGATTTCCCTTGACGCTGGCGCCGCTGGCCGCACGGAAAACGCCCTTCTTGTCGGTCGCTTTCGCCATCTTGATCTGGATGTCATCGGTTCCGTCCCGATCCAGATCAATACTGGCCAATATGCCGCCCGAAACCGACTTGGTGGTAACGGAAATGAATCCCTTCTCCTTGGCAATGCCGAAAAATTGCATCAGGTACTCAAAACTGGTTCCGCTGATCGTTACGTTGCCTGCGGAGAGATCCAGCGTATACTCGCCCATGTCGGCGGCAAAGACCGCCGTGGGCAGGAGCGCCAGCAGCATTACGAGGCACAGAAGCAGGCTCAGTGCGCGCAGTTTTTTCATGGTGATTCCTCCTTTTTCGTAAAACCCCTCCGGATCAGGTCAGGGTGAA
>CAJOIC010000073.1 GCA_905234625.1 uncultured Oscillospiraceae bacterium
GTTACCATCCATGATTGACTCCTTTGTAGGTAGTGCACCCCTGTTAGCGGGGGGTGCACACGCGCCGAAGCGCGTTTCTTATAGTTTTGGGCCCCAAAAATGTCACGTTTTGGGGCCCATGGTAAGGGATATATATAAAGGCTAATGGTTGGACTTATTTAACGATCTGAACGAACGTCACACGCCCACGCTGATCGAAATAAAGGTTTACCTTACTTTGAGGCTCAATATCCTTAAACACATCAGGCGAAACACACTTGAACTTTTCTGCCTGGTAACCGCCAAAGTGACGATCATCACTTTCACGGCCGGAGATGGGGGAGATTACGTACATATTGCAGTAATTGATAAGCTCACCGGTCTTCTCTGCAGTGAAGCTGCCATACACATAACCGCAAAAGGTATATACAGTCTGTTCCATTACTTAGGCTCTCCTTTCTCTAGGAATGCACCGAGAATCTGAAACTGGATAGCTGCCATATGATTCTCAATCTTAACGGCTATCTCGGTGTTCTTCGGAAAATCCTCTTCCAGCATCTTTGATAGGCTGTTCCCAAAGCGGTTCAACTTCTTCGTGTAGTCACTTACTTTTCTCATCCTAATTCCACTCCATACACACGAGATACAAGAGAACGCAGCGCCCAGCCGGAAGAAATACCGCCTCTGTAATCAAGGATGCAATCAAGCACCTCATTCGCACTGATGGGAACATTTGATACAATGTAACCATACTCCTCAAGTGCTTCGACCTCGCTACCAAGCAAATCTTGCTCCCATTCCTTAAGGGACTTCATTGTAGGTTGTTTCTCAATCATAGGTACTGAAAACCTCCGTTTCTGCCTGCTGCTCCTAGACAGTCAGGTCTTGTCTACCTAAATATTACAATTCACAGGGCGGATGCGCAGCGTGCGGTTTTCTTGTGCTTTTCACGGGCATCTGTTATACTGATGATTCAGTAAATGCAAAGGAGCGTGGCAGTATGGGGCAGTTCAAGGTCGTATCGCCGTATGAGCCCTCCGGGGACCAGCCGGAGGCCATCGAGGCGCTGGCGGCAGGCCTGGAAAACGGCATCGAGGAGCAGGTGCTTCTGGGCGTCACCGGCTCCGGCAAGACCTATACCATGGCGAAGGTCATCGAGCGGCTCCAACGGCCCACCCTGGTCCTGGCCCACAACAAGACCCTCGCGGCGCAGCTCTGCTCGGAGTTCCGGGAGTTCTTCCCGGAAAACGCCGTGGAGTACTTCGTCTCGTACTACGACTACTACCAGCCGGAGGCGTACATCCCCCATACGGACACCTTTATCGAGAAGGACTCCTCCATCAACGACGAGATCGACCGCCTGCGCCACAGCGCGACAAGCTCCCTCTTCGAGCGGCGGGACGTCATCATCGTCTCATCGGTGAGCTGCATCTACGGCCTGGGCGACCCCATCGACTACGCCAACATGGTGATCTCCCTGCGGCCGGGGATGGAAAAGCCCATCGACGAGCTTTTGCGCAAGCTCGTGGAGATCCGCTATGAGCGAAACGACATCGCTTTCGAGCGCAACATGTTCCGGGTCCGGGGAGACACGGTGGAGATCTATCCCGCCTACGCAAGCGGGTATGCGTACAGGGTGGAATATTTCGGGGATGAGATCGACCGCATCTCGGAGATCAACGTGGTCACCGGCGTGCCCAACCGGGTGCTGAGCCATGTGGCTATCTATCCCGCCAGCCATTACGTCACCACCCACGAGAAAATGACCCGGGCCATCACGGAGATCCAGAAGGAGATGGAGGAACGCGTCGCCTGGTTCGAGGCAAACGGAAAGCTCCTGGAGGCCCAGCGCATCCGCCAGCGGACGGAGTACGACATTGAGATGATGCAGGAGCTGGGCTACTGCTCCGGCATCGAGAACTACTCCCGCATCATCTCCGGCCGGGCGCCGGGCAGCGCGCCCATGACCCTCATCGACTATTTCCCAAAGGACTTCATCCTCTTCGTGGACGAGAGCCACGTCACCCTGCCTCAGGTCCGGGCCATGTACCGGGGGGACCGGAGCCGGAAGGAGACCCTGGTGGAATACGGCTTCCGCCTGCCCTCGGCCTTCGATAACCGCCCGCTGAAATTCGAGGAATTCGATGACCGCATCCGCCAGGCGGTGTATGTCTCCGCCACGCCGGGCCAGTACGAGCGGGAAAGGGCAGGGCAGATCGCGGAGCAGGTCATCCGCCCCACGGGGCTTTTGGACCCCGTCATCCATGTGCGGCCTGTGGAGGGGCAGATCGACGATCTCATCGGGGAGATCAACGCCCGCGTCGAGAAGAACCAGCGCACCCTGGTCACCACCCTCACCGTCAAGATGGCGGAGGACCTGACGGCCTATCTCACCGACGCCGGCATCCGCACGCGGTATCTGCACCACAACATCGGCAGTATCGAGCGGATGGAGATCATCCGGGACATGCGTCTGGGAGAGTTCGACGTGCTGGTGGGCATAAACCTTTTGCGGGAGGGGCTGGACCTGCCGGAGGTGTCCCTGGTGGCGATCCTGGACGCTGACAAGGAGGGCTTCCTGCGCTCCGAGACGAGCCTCATCCAGACCATCGGCCGCGCCGCCCGGAACGCCGAGGGCACGGTGGTCATGTATGCCGACACGGTGACTCCCTCCATGCGGGCCGCCATCACGGAGACGGAGCGCCGCAGGGCAAAGCAGCAGGCCTACAACGAGGCCCACGGCATCGTCCCCCAGACCATCGTAAAGTCCGTCCACGACCTCATCGAGATATCCGCCAGCGCCTCCGAAGCCGAGGCCATGACCGCCTCCGGCGTGAAGATGACCGAACGCGAGCGGAAGGCCGAGATCGAGAAGCTGGAGAAGGAAATGAAGCGGGCCGCCCAGATGCTGGAGTTCGAGTATGCCGCCGTCATCCGGGACCGCCTGGTGCTGCTCCGGGGCGAGAAAAAATAGTTTTCCGCGGACGATGGACATTCTTCCGCGGATGTGATATGATTTACCAATGTAAATAACCGAAGGAAAGAAGGACAGAGACATGCTCAACGAAAAAATGGTGGGCCTCGGCACGGCGCGTTCCGTGATCCGGGAGCTCTTCGAATACGGCCGTCAGCGCGCCGCCGTCGTTGGCGCGGAGAATGTGTACGATTTCTCCCTGGGCAATCCCAGCGTCCCCGCGCCGGACTCCGTGAACGAGTCGGCCATCCGCTGGCTGCGGGGGGCGGACCCCGTCCTGCTCCACGGCTATACCAGCGCCGCGGGCGACCCCGCTGTGAAGAAGACCCTGGCGGACGCTTTGAACGCCCGCTTCGGCATGGACTATACCGGGGATGACCTCTATTGCACCGTGGGCGCGGCGGCGGCGCTGTGCTGCTGTCTGAACGGCCTGTGCAACCCCGGGGACGAGGTCGTCGTCTTCGCGCCGTATTTCCCGGAATACAAGGTCTTTATCGAGAAGGCCGGGGCCTCCATGGTCCTCATCCCGCCCCAGATCGAGGATTTCCAGATCAATTTCGAGGCCTTCGAGAAGGCCGTGAACCCCAGGACCAAGGCGGTGCTGGTGAACTCGCCCAATAACCCCTCCGGCGTGGTGTACTCCGAGGAGACCATCCGCAGACTGGCCCAGGTCCTGGAGGCCAAGAGCGCGGAGTTCGGCAGCCCGATCTACCTCATCGCGGACGAGCCCTACCGGGAGATCGTGTTTGACGGCGCCGTGGTGCCCTATATCCCCAAGTATTATAAAAATACCCTGGTGTGCTATTCCTGGTCCAAGTCCCTGTCCATTCCCGGCGAGCGTATCGGCTATGTAGCCGTGACGCCGTCGATGGCGGAGAGCGAGCTGGTGTTCGCGGCGGTGGCCGGCGCGGGCCGGGCCCTGGGCTATGTGAACGCCTCCAGCCTCTTCCAGCGGGTGGCGGCGGACTGCGTGAACGACACGTCGGACCTGTCCGTGTACGCCGAGAACCGCCGTCTGCTTCTCGATGGTCTGCGGGATATGGGCTTTACCTGCGTAGAGCCCGGCGGCACCTTCTATCTCTTCCCGCGCAGCCTGGAGCCGGACGATTTCGCCTTCTCCGAGCGGGCCAAGGCCCACGACCTTCTGGTGGTCCCCGGCGCGGGCTTCGGCGCCCCCGGCCATGTCCGCATCGCCTACTGCGTCCCCACGGAGCGCATCAAGCGCGCCCTGCCGGTGTTCGAGGCCCTCGCGAAGGAATACAGATAAGCTGATATCGACACACAAAGCCGCTCCCGGCCCGGGGGCGGCTTTTGTCACACTCCGGCGATTTTCGGTGTTATTATAGGTGACAGCTGTCAAAACCAATGACAGGAGGTGTGCCGATGACGGAGAAGCACGCTTTGACGCTTTTGAAAAACGGGGACCAGGCGGGTCTCATGTATTTTATCGATCGCTATACCGCATATGTGGGGGCGGTGGTGCGGAACGTCCTGGGCGGGCGCTGTCCCGACCAGGACGCGGAGGAGGTGACGGCGGACGTATTCCTAGTCCTGTGGCAGAACGCCGGGAAACCAATGCCCGGGCGGGTGAAGGGATATCTCGCCAGCATCGCTCGCAGCCGCGCCGTCAACAGGCTCCGGAGCCGGGGCTTCGAGCTGGCGCTGGAGGAGGATATCCTGACGCTGCCGGCGGACGGTCCGGAGGAGCTGTATTTCGCGGCGGAGCGCCGGGAGCGGGTCCGGGCGGCGGTGCAGGCCATGGCCATACCGGACCGGGAGATCTTCGTCCGGTACTATTACTACTGCGAGAGCGCGGCGGCCATCGCCGATGCTCTGGGCATGACGCCGGCGGCGGTGCGCCAGCGGCTCAAACGGGGCCGGGACGCCCTCCGCGGGGAGCTGATGAAAGGAGAAGACAGCTGATGGAGCTTCACATCACAGAGCTTATGAGCGACTATATCGATAACGAGTTTTCCCCCGCGCCCTCGGACATGTCCGCCGAGCGGATACGGGGGCTGGCGGCGGCGCGGCTGAGAGATACCGCGTCCATGCGGAGGAGGCGCCGTCCCGGGCGGATGCTCCTTGTCGCGGCGGTGATCGTCCTGGCCCTGTCTGCGGCGGCGGTAGCGGCATATCAGTACGGCCTGCGGGACATGGTCCTGGGAGAGCGGGACGGGGGCTTCGTGGACGTATCCGTCCTGGGCTGGCGGGACACGCCGGAGTATCAGGCCTTCCTGGAGTGGGACGCCTATAAAAAGGGATATGACAGCACGCACGAGGTCCCCCACACCGACGATCCGGCCATCCCCGCGGCCTACCTGCGGGTGGGGGCATGGTCTCCGGAGATGATGGACGCCCTGGACGGCATCCTGGCAAGGTACGGCCTGACCATGCACGACGACGCTTTCATCACCCTCCCGGCGGAGGGCAGCGGCATCGACACGACCGCCATCATGACGGGCGATGTTCGGAGCACGGGAGGATACGCCTACCGGGACGGCACCATGAAGCTGGAGGTCGATCAGATCCTTGCCGGCGGCGAGGAGGTGGAGTACCAGCTCTTCAGCGCCGTCAAGGGGACCTTTACCAACATGTACAGCAGCATCGAAACCGCGGCGAAGGACGGCACGGAGGTCAGCCTTATCATGGGCGGGCACGCCTCCATGATCGTTGCCGACCTGGACCGGGTCTTCGTGACGGTCCACACGGTGTTCGGGAACGTATCGGGTCGGGACGCGCTGGAGGCTCTGGCGGACAGCATCGGCTGGAAGGCGCTGGACGCCTGCGAGGGCTTTACCGATGAATACTACGCGGATTACCGCGCGGAGCGGGAGTATGACGCGGAGGAGGCGGACAAGGCCTGGGCGGCCAGACAGGAGATCGGCCCGGACTGGCCCATTGCCGATGATGTGCTCAGCACCCATGTCCTTGTGACCACGGGCCGGGGCTCCGCCGAGAGCGGCGACGGTTCCGTCTGGGTGGAGTGGACCTATACGGAGGAAGCGGGCGAGGGAATCATCCGCGAGCGGTACGAGCGTCCCGCCGGGGATATCGCGGCGGCGTTCGGGGAAAAGCTGGCGGACTTTGGCGGACAGGAAAAGACGCTGACCGATGTCCCCTTCTATGTCCGCACGGAAACCGCGGAGGGCGCGGACACCGTGACGGAGTACCGGGATTTCACGGTGTACATCGACGAGGCGGCGGACGGAACGAGGACGGCCCTGTGGCTCGATGAGGACAAGAACCTCATCTTCACCCTGACCGCCGACCCCGGCGAGCTGACGGAGGAGGAGCTGGAAGCGCAGATCGCGTATCTTCTAGGCGGACGGGAGCCCTATCCCATGCAGGTGGAGCCGGAGGTCGTCTGGGCAAAGCTCGGGCATTACGAGCCGACGGTCCTGCCGGAGGGCTGGTATCTCAACACAGAGACGCGGATGGCCGTGGCCGGGACCGAGGACGGCGTATGGACCGGACAGATCAGTCAGGCGTATGTCACCGGCGAGGTGGGCCAGATCCTCTGGTTCTCCTATGAGAACATCGAGGTGGGGACGGATGCGCGTTCCGCTT
>CAJOIC010000074.1 GCA_905234625.1 uncultured Oscillospiraceae bacterium
GGCATCCCGGCGGACATCCCCGAGTGGGGCGCCATGATCTCTGCCGCCCGGAGCTACTCGCTGCTGTACCCCCACATGATGATCTTCCCGGGTCTTATGATCGCCATCGTGGTCCTCGCCATCAACCTCTTCGGCGACGGCCTGCGGGACGCCATGGACCCGAAGCTCAAGAAGTAAGGAGGAATACCCATGACAGAACAGAAATTCCTCGAAGTGAAGGATCTGGTCGTGGAGTACACCTCCGACGGCGATATCGTCCAGGCGGTGAACGGCGTCAGCTTCACCCTGGACCGGGGCGAGACCCTCGGCCTCGTAGGCGAGACCGGCGCGGGAAAAACCACCATCGCCAAGGCGATCCTGCGCATCCTGCCACAGCCCCCCGCCCGCGTCAAGAGCGGCACGATCTCCATGGAGGGCCGGGATCTCTTGGCTCTGCCGGAAAAGGACATGCTGGGCATTCGCGGCAATAAGATCTCCATGATCTTCCAGGACCCCATGACGGCGCTGAACCCGGTCATGTCGGTGGGCAACCAGATCACCGAAGTGGTCGCCCTCCACAACGACTGCACCAAGGAGGAGGCCCGGCAGCGCACCGTGGAGATGCTGGAAATGGTGGGCATCCCCGCCGAGCGGTATGTGGAGTTCCCCCACCAGTTTTCCGGCGGCATGAAACAGCGTGTGGTCATCGCCATGGCGCTGGCCTGCAACCCGGAGCTTCTCCTGGCGGACGAGCCCACCACCGCCCTGGACGTGACCATCCAGGCTCAGGTGCTGGACATGATCCGGGACCTGCGGGATAAGTTCAACACGGCGATGATCCTTATCACCCATGACCTCGGCATCGTGGCCGAGACCTGCGACAAGGTGGCCGTGGTATACGCCGGACATATCGTGGAGAGTGGCTCCAAGGCGGATATTTTCAAACATGTGGCCCACCCCTACACCCAGGGACTGTTCGACTCCATTCCCAAGCTGAACGATTCTTCCCCGCGGTTAAAGCCCATCCTGGGCATGCCGCCTGATCCCACGGAGCTGCCTGAGGGCTGCGTGTTCGCGCCCCGATGCCAGTACGCGTCGGACGAGTGCCGCAAGGGCAATATCCCCAATGTGGAAATCACGCCGGGACACTTCTGCCAGTGCCTGCGGGCAGGGAAGGAGGTTTGATCATGTCCACTTTACTGGAAATCAAACATCTGAAAAAGTACTTCTATGTGCCGGCCGGTACCAATCATGCCGTGGACGACGTGACCATGAGGATCCAAAAGGGCAAGACCATGGGCGTCGTGGGCGAATCCGGCTGCGGCAAGTCCACCCTGGGCCGCACCATGATCCGGCTGCACGATCCCACGGACGGCCAGATCCTGTTCGACGGGCAGGACATCACGAACGTCAAGGGCCGGGAGCTTAAAAAGATCCGGGAGCGGATGCAGATCATCTTCCAGGACCCTTACGCCTCCCTGAACCCCCGCTACTCCATGGACGAGGTCATCCGGGAGCCGCTCAAGGAATCCCGCCGCTTCTCCCGCCAGGAGATCGACGAGCGGGTGCAGGAGCTGATGGACCGCGTGGGAATCGAGGAACGCCTACGCTACTCCTACCCCCACGAGTTGGACGGCGGCCGCCGCCAGCGCATCGGCATCGCCCGGGCTATCGCCCTCGATCCGGATTTTATTCTGTGCGACGAGCCGGTTTCCGCCCTGGACGTCTCCATCCAGGCGCAGGTGCTGAATCTGCTGATGGATCTGCAGGAGGAAAAACAGCTGACCTACCTTTTCGTGACCCACGATCTCTCCGTGGTGAAGCACATCTCGGACGACATCAGCGTCATGTACCTCGGCCAGCTGGTGGAGACGAGCCCCGCGAACGCGTTGTTTGAACGGCCCCTGCACCCTTACACCAAGGCGCTGCTCTCGGCGATCCCCTCCACGGACATCGATCATCCCATGAAGCGCATACTGCTCAAGGGGGAGATCACCTCGGCCATCAACCCCCAGCCGGGCTGCCGATTTGCCAAGCGCTGCCCCTACGCCACGGAAGCATGTCTGGAACCCCAGACGCTGGAAGAGGTGGAGAAGGATCATTTCGTCTCCTGCTGCCGGGTGAAAGAGATAAACGATTGAGGTGAATGACTTGAAAAGAATCTTTGCTTACCTTTGCGCGGCGGCCCTGCTGCTCGGCCTTGTCGGGTGCGGCGGCGCCGGCGGGGAACCGACGGACGACAACTACAGCAAAAAGGCCTTTGTCACGGTGGAGAGCGATCTCTACGGCTGGGGCTTCACGGACGGCGGCACCTGCATCCCCCGGGAGTCCGACAACGACGTGACCTACGAGCCGGATACGGCGGCGGTCATGACGATCACATTGGCGGACGGCTCTGAGCCCGATCCAGCGAAGCTCGATACGACGAACGCCTATGTACAGCTCGAAGAGGGCGACGGGTATTACCCCGAGGATTTCGTGTTCTCCGGTACGGCCCTCGGCGGTGAGTTCGAAAACGGACAGCTTGCCTATCACCTGCACGACGGGGACCTTACCTGGGTGAACGACCCCTCCTATGAGGTGAAGCTGGGCGGTCTCGAATGGAGCGCCCAGGGCGGCGACGGAAACGGCCTGTATACCTTCAACCTCTCCGTCCGGGGCATCACCTACGACGGCAAGGAGCTGGCTCCGGCCCTGTTCCGGGCGCGGGTGTATATCTTCGGTCGAGTGTTTGCCCAGGACGGCGCTCTCTGGGGCGCGGCGACCATCAATAAGCTGAAATTCCGCGAACCCCACAAGACCGCCCTCGCCAAAGCCCCAGAGGTGGGAAAAGACCCGGTATGGACCTGGGTCAGCGCCGCGGGCTATCAAAAACCCACGCTGTGCGACTATCCCCAGGAGGGCTACGACGCCGACGATTATTTCTTCATTCACTGGCCCGCGGGTGTGGACGCCTCCGGCCTGACAGCCGAGGATTTCACCATCACCCTGACGAATGGCTATACCGAGATCTTTCCGGAGGATCAGTATGTGCTGAAGCCCAACACCGGCATGGTGGACCTTCCGAACGGCGAGCAGATGCCGGACGGCGATTACAGCGTCTTCGCGGACGCGGACAGCACCCAGATCTCCGTGAACATGGTCTACTGGCCCTACGCCCCGGTGTTCACGAAAATGACGATCTCCGTGGACGGCAGCAAAGTCGACGGCTTCGACGGCACGCTGGAGAGAAGCTGGGACATCGACTCGGTCTTCACCTACCGGGTCCAGACCGGCGGCGGCTCCCGTACGGACGGCACCGTCACCTGCCAGAGCATTTTCGGCGTGGCGAACATCCACGAGATCGGCATCGACGATCTTGCCAACATCAACGGCGCATACAGCTATTCCCACAGCAGCGACGGCGAGAAGTCCTGGCTCATCGAAAACGCCGACGGCAGCTTTACCGTGACGACGGACGAGGCGCAGGCCACCGTGTACGACTTCACGGACCCGCAGCTTCTGGGCCATGTGCTGTATTCCACCCAGTATCAGGTCCAGGTCGAGGTGGACGGCGAGACCGTCACCTACAAGATGGAGCCCGCCTGCACCGTGCGCCGGGCGGAGCCGGGGAATACCGCGCTCGTGCCCATGGACGGCTTTGCCCTCTCCCAGGCCGTGGGCGGCTGGGGCGATCACATGAACTGGCCCTGGCTGAACTTCCTGAACCTGGGCTGGACAGAGAATAATTAAGTCATCAAAGGTTATCCCGTAATCTTTGAAATATAAAAAACTTTTTAGGAGGAACCAAAATGAAACAGAACACCAAGAAGCTCCTGGCTCTGCTGCTGGGCTGCGCCATGCTCATCGCGGTGCTTGCCGGCTGCGGCGGCACGAAGGCCGAAGAACCCGCTCCGGCGGAAGAGGCCCCCGCTCTGGCGGAGGATGCGGGCGATACCGCCTCTCTGGTGGACTCCTTCATGGAGACCGCTGACGAGCCCAAGGAGGTCGAAGAGATTGAGTATGATCCCGACGGCACCGTTGTTCCCGGCACCTATGTCTTCGATGACTACAAAGCCGACATGGATTTCAGCATCATGTGGAACTTCACCCTGAACGAGGACGGCAGCTACACCCTCTCTGAGGACAACCCCTTCATCGGCGTGCAGGAGTATGCCGGCCAGACAAGCGAGACCGACGGCAACCGCGTGGACTGCGGCCCCATGGACCCGGATAAGTCCACCACGGAGGGCGACTGGGCCTATCCCACCGGATTTTCCGTTTTGGTGAACGCGGATAATATGACCTTCCAGCCCGAGAGCATCAGCGACGAGGTCTTCGGCCGTGAGGAGAACGAGGGCGGCGAGCCCTCCGGCGAGCCCGCGGAGGACGGAGCGGCCGACGAAGCTGCGGAGGCCGCGGTCTATGTCTATGACGACTACAAGGAGATGGTGGACGCTCACATACTCTGGACCCTGACGATCCGCGAGGACGGCAGCTTCACCCTCACCGAGGACAACCCCTTCGGCGGTCTGTCGGAGTATGCCGGTGAGGAGGCCGTGATCGAGGACGACCAGATTGTCTGCGGCCCCATGGACCCGGCTCCCGGCGCGGGTGACTGGGCCTTCCCCGATGGCTTCACCGTCTCCATCACCGGCGAGGGCACCTTCGAGCCCACGGTGTTTGAGCGCTTCGGCGACGCCGGCCCCAGCGAGGAGCCTGCGGACTGATCCGAAGCTCGGACCATAAGAAATCATACCGGACAAGCTCAGGGGGCGCCCCTCTGGGCTTGTCCTGCAAACAGGAGTGCGACGATATGACGAACCAGGCGGGGATCCGTGAGACCGGCTTTCGCTGGCCCTATGAGATCAAATACGGAGAAGTTACCCATGTGAACATGGATGTTCTCGTGGTGGGCGGCGGCCTTGCGGGCAGCTGCGCGGCCATCGCGGCGGCGCGGCGGGGCGCGAAGGTAGCTGTGGCTGACAAGGGCGCCATCAAGCGCAGCGGCTGCGGCGGCGCGGGCATGGACCACTGGAACAATCTTCTCTCGAACCCCTTCAGCCCCATGACCCCGGAGGAGAATCTGGAAAAGGGCAATACCCGGGGAAGGATGGGTCACCGGGACTATATCGCCGTCAAGGGGACCTGGGAGGCGCTGATGCTCCTCAAGGAGATCGGCCTTCCCATCGAGGCGGATCTGGATGACTTAAAGGGTGCGGATACCATCGACCCAAACACGAATCTTTATAAAGCATACAACTATCAGGACCTCATCGCCGCGAAGCTCCGCGGCGGACAGTACTTAAAACCCGTTCTGTATCAGGAGATGAAAAAGCAGAAGGTGCGCTTTTTCGAGCGGGTGATGATAAACCGGCTGTACACGGAGGGCGGAAAGCAGGGCGCGCCCGTCACGGGGGCGTCGGGCTTTTCCCTCGAGACGGGGGAGATGTTCGTCTTCCACGCGCCGACGGTGATCCTTTCCTGCGGCTACTCCTGTACGATCTGGACCTATAATATGGAAATGACGGGCAAC
>CAJOIC010000075.1 GCA_905234625.1 uncultured Oscillospiraceae bacterium
GCCGTACTGGCCGAGCGCGGGGCCCACGGGGGGAGCGGGAGTCGCCTTGCCCGCCGGGACCTGGAATCTAACGTATCCAACTACTTTCTGAGACATAGTTATTTCTCCTCTGTTCCTCTATAAATAGAGGTAGTAAAATGTCAGTCTTCTTTGACCGCCTCGATCTGATCCAGCTCGAGATCGACGGGCGTCTCCCGGCCGAACATGGAAACAATGACGCGGACGCGGTCCTTCTCCGGCTCGATCTCGTCCACCGTGCCGAAAAAGCCCTCCAGGGGACCGTCCGTGACCTTGACAGAGTCGCCTACCTCGAAGCCCACGACGATCTCGTGCCGCTCCATGCCCAGGTCGATGACCTCCTCTTCGGTCAGGGGGACGGGCTTGCCGTCCATGGACACGAAGCCGGTGGAACCGCGGGCGTTGCGGACGAGATGCCAGCTCTCGTCGGTCATGACCATTTTCACCAGGACATAGCCCGGGAAGGTCTTGCGCTCATAGGTCTTGTCACCGTTGTCGGTATGCTCGGTGACGGTCTCCATGGGGATCTTGACCTCGAGGATGAGGTCTTCCATGTGCCGGTTCTCCGCGGCCTTCAGGATGGACGCGGAAACGGTATTCTCATACCCGGAGTACGTGTGCACCACGTACCACTTTGCGTTATCTGCCATGATGTCAAGCGAAGATGTTGATGAGAGCCTTGACGACCGCCTGGGCGGCGCTGTCGAAGCCCCAGAGGACGACGGCGCACACGACCATCATGACCACGGCCACGGCTGTGCCCTTCATGGTCTGCTTCGGCGTGGGCCAAACGACCTTCTTCAGTTCGCTCTTCATGTCGCGGAACCACTTGGCGACCCGCTTGAAGAACCCGAGCTTCTCGTCGGTCTTCTTGACGGCTACCTTCGCGGTGGCGGGAGCGGCGGATTTCTTTTCTTCAGCCATTGAAATGTCGCCCCTCCTTACTTGGTTTCCTGATGCACCGTGTGCTTGCGGCAGAAACGGCAATACTTTTTCAGTTCAAGTTTGTCCGTAGTGTTCTTCTTGTTCTTGAACGTATTGTAGTTCCTCTGCTTGCACTCGCTGCAGCGTAGCACGACCTTGATTCTAGCGTCTGCTGCCATTTTTTCGGCACCTCCTGCCTCCCTGTTCCGGCCATAACGGGTTCTCCCGCCCGGACGGCAGGTAAATAGCATATTACCACAGGAAAAGCCGGAATGCAAGAGTTTTTTTATAATTAGTATTGTTGCGCCGGGAAAAGGGTTGTGGTATATTTTTCTCAGCGGAAATCCAAATAAAAAAGGAGAGGCAGCCATGCGAGTGATGGCCATCGATTACGGTGACGCCCGGACGGGGATCGCCGTCTCGGACGCTCTGGGGATGATCGCGGGGGAGACCTTCGTCATCACACAATGGGACGCGGAGGCCCTGGCGCGGACCATCGCGGCGGAGGCGAAAGCCCGGGATGTGGGGACGCTGGTGCTGGGCCTGCCCAGGAACATGGACGGCTCGGAGGGTCCCCGTGCGGAGAAGGCCAGGGCCCTGGCGGCGCTGCTGGAGGCTGCTGGTGCGCCGGTGGTGGTCCTCTGGGACGAGCGGCGCACCACCATCGACGCCCATCGCATCCTGCGGGAAAACGGAAAAAAAGAGAAAAAGCACAAGGCCACCGTGGACGCGGTGGCGGCGGCGCTCATTCTGGAAGGATATTTGGGTACGCTCTCATGACGCACATCAAAAAAGAGCCCTTCGGCGTTACCGCCGACGGCCGGACCGTATCCGTGTATACTATGGAAAACAGCGCGGGCATGACGGTCCGGGTCCTGGACTATGGCTGTACGGTCCAGAGCATTGTGGTGCCGGACCGGGAGGGACGGCCCGTGGATGTGGTCCTGGGATACGACGGGCTTTCGGGCTACGAGGCCGGGACCTGCTGGTTCGGGGCCGTGGTGGGCCGGTATGCCAACCGCATCAAGGACGCCGCCTTCACCCTGGACGGGACGACCTATGCCCTGCCGAAAAACGACGGGGAAAACCACCTCCACGGCACCTTCGAGCGCCGGGTGTTCGACGCCTCTGAGGAGGAGGGCGCCCTGGTCCTGCGGTATGTGAGCCCGGACGGGGAGGAGGGCTTCCCCGGGCGGCTGCGGGTCGCCGTGACCTATACCCTGACGGACGATAACGCCCTGCGCATGGTGTACCGGGCCGTCACGGACCGGACCACGGTCGTGAACCTGACGAACCACAGCTACTTCAACCTCTCCGGCGCGGGGGATATCCTCTCCCACCGGCTGCGGCTGGACGCCTCCCGGGTGACGGAGGTCGGTCCGGGGACGATCCCCACCGGGCGCATCGTCCCCGTGGACGGCACGGCTCTGGACTTCCGGGAGGAAAAGCCTGTCGGCCGGGACATCGGCGCGCCGGAGGCGTCCCTTCTTCTCTGCGGCGGGGACGACCACAATTATATCCTGGACAAAGGCCCCGGCTTCGGCCCGGGCGGGGCGGCGTACAGCCCCGATACGGGAATCTCCCTGGCGTTTTCCACTACCCAGCCCGCCGTGCAGCTCTATTCCGGGAATTTCGTCGGCGCGGACGCCGCGCCCTGCGGCAAGAACGGCGTCCGGTATCCAAAGCGCGGCGGCCTCTGCCTGGAGAGCCAGCATTACCCCTGCAGTCCCAACTTCCCGGACTTCCCCTCCACGGTCCTCCGGCCGGGGGAGGAGTATTCGGAGATCACGGAATACCGCTTCGGTACGCGGTGATATTTTGACGCAAAGGTCGGTTTATCGTATGGATAAGAAAAAACGGTTTCGGTTCAGGCTCTTCCTAGTGACCATCGGCATCGTCTACGGCGACATCGGCACCTCGCCCATGTACGTCATGAAGTCGATCCTGGAGGGCAACGGCGGCATCGCCCATGTGGACGAGGCGTTCATCATCGGCTCCCTGTCCCTGGTGATCTGGACCATCACCCTGCTCACCACGGTGAAATACGTCCTCATCGCCCTGAAGGCGGACAACCAGGGGGAGGGCGGCATCTTCTCCCTGTACGCCCTGGTGAAGAACTGCGGCAAGTGGCTGATCTTCCCAGCCATGCTGGGAGGCGCGGCGCTGCTGGCGGACGGCGTCCTGACCCCGGCGGTGACGGTCACCACGGCGGTGGAGGGTCTGCGCAGCATCCCGCTGGTGGACCGGGTCATGGGTCCCGGCCAGGGCAAGGTGGTTCTCATCACCCTCGCCATCATCACGGTGCTGTTTTCCGTGCAGCACGCGGGCACGAGCCGCATCGGCCGGGCCTTCGGTCCCGTGATGCTGCTGTGGTTCAGCTTCCTGGGGGTCATGGGCCTGACCCAGATCGTCTCCCTGCCGTCGGTGCTGCGGGCCTTCAACCCCGTCTACGCCGTGCAGGTGCTCCTGAGCCCGGGGAACAAGGCGGGCTTCATGATCCTGGGCAGCGTGTTCCTGGCCACCACCGGCGCGGAGGCGCTTTACTCCGATATGGGCCATGTGGGCCGGGAGAACGTCTATTTCAGCTGGCCCTTCGTGAAGCTCTGCCTCATCCTCAACTATCTCGGCCAGGGGGCCTGGATCATCCGCAGCCAGGGGAACGAGCTCCTGTACCGGATCATGGACCTGAACCCCTTCTTCCTGATGCTGCCCGAGGCGCTGCGTCCCTTCGCGGTGCTCCTGGGCGCGGCGGCGGCGGTGATCGCCTCCCAGGCCCTCATCACCGGGTCGTACACCCTGGTGTCCGAGGCCATCCGCCTGGACCTGCTGCCGCACCTGGAGATCCGCTATCCCTCGGACACCAAGGGCCAGCTCTATATCTCCTCCGTCAACAGCATCCTGTGGATCGGGTGCAGCCTGGTGGTGCTGTACTTCCGGTCCGGCGCCCGGATGGAAAGCGCCTACGGCCTTGCCATCACCGTCACCATGCTCATGACCACCCTGCTCATCTCGGTGTATCTGCGGAAGGTCCGGAAGCAGGGGGTGCTGTCCTGGGCCGTGCTCCTGATCTTCGGCGCCATCGAGGCGGTGTTCTTCATCTCCAGCCTCGGCAAATTCTCCCACGGCGGTTATGTCACCGTCATCCTGACGCTCCTTCTGCTGCTCATCGAGGCGGTCTGGTACCGGGGCACGCAGCTCGAGCGGAAGTACAGCACCCGCCTGCGCTTCGCGGACTATATCCCGAACCTCCGGCTGCTGCATGACGACAGGGACATCCCGATGGACACCCACAACCTCGTCTACCTCGACGGGGAGAACGACACCGAGCTCATCGACCGGGACATCCTCTATTCCATCCTGGACAAGAAGCCCAAGCGGGCCATGGCCTACTGGTTCGTGAACGTGAACATGCTGAGCGAGCCGGACGCCATGACCTACGAGGTGGAGACCTTCGGCACGGACTTCATCTTCCGGGTGAAGCTGAACCTGGGCTTCCGGTGCAGCCAGAGGATCAACGTCTACCTCCGCCAGATCGTCCAGGATCTGCAAGCCAGCGGCGAGCTGCCGGATCAGCACAAGAAATACTCCATCTACGGCGACTCCACCGTGGGCACCTTCCAGTTCTGCATCATCCACAAATCCGTCTCCACCAAGACGGAGCTCTCCGCCCTGGACGAGCTCGTCCTGAACACCAAATACGCCATCCGCAGGGCCGCCGGCTCCAAGGTCAAGTGGTACGGCCTGGACACCTCCATCGTCATCGACGAGTCCGTGCCCCTCATCACCGGCGGCGGCGCCTCCGACCGGCGCATCCAGCGGCTATGAGCCCTCGCCCGCTCCCTCGGGAGCGGGCTTTTCTCTGTGTTTGCGAGGAAAATAACGAGCCCGGCGCGGTTGACGAACGCGGGGTGAAATGTTATACTCAATCTGTTATAGAGTTGTGAAACAATTATCCTAAGCCCCTGCGGGCAGGGAGACATACAGGAGCAGAAGAATGAAAAGTCCGTACCCCCACCTACTGTCACCGATCAAGGCCGGAAAGTTCGTCCTGAAGAACAGGATGCAGTCCTCCAACTCCATGCCCCACTTCTCCCAGGGGCCCGAGGAGTATCCCGCCGACGCCACCATCGCCCATTTCCTGGGCAGGGCCCGCACCGGCGCGGCCTTCGTCACCCTCTGCGGTGTGGACGACAATTACGGTCAGCCCCCTCTGCCGGACTGGCTGGATATCTCCCATTTCCCCGATTTCGATATGTACAACGCCAAATGCCAGAACTACATGATCGAGCTGGTGGAGGCTATGCACGGGGTGGGGAGCCTGGTGAGCGGGTCCCTCTTCTCCGCCAGCCGCATCTACCGCTATGAGAACGAAAACGGCGAGATCGAGAACGTCAGCGCCAACTCCCCCACGGCCTCCATGTTCGGCAGCGAGGGCATGGGCGGCGGCATCGGGGACGACGTTCCCGCAGAGAACCTCTATAAGATCGCCAAGAGCTACGGTCAGCGCACCGCTCTTTATAAAAAACTCGGCTTCGACGCCGTCACCATCCATATGAGCTACCGGGCCCAGGTGCCCAGCCAGCTCCTGTCCCCCCTGACCAACAAGCGCACCGACGAGTTCGGCGCGGACACCCTGGAGAACCGCGCCCGCTTCGCCGTGCTGATGCTCCAGGAGATCCGCAAGGCCGCCGGGAAGGACATGCTCATCGAGATCCAGTTCTCCGCGGAGGAGCCCGAGGGCGGGTACACCTTCGAGGAGGGCATCCGGATCCTGCGGATGCTGGAGCCCTATGTGGACATCGTCCAGGTCCGTTCCCCCGGCGGGGACGAGAACCACCCCATCCCCTTCGAGCTGGAGCCCACGCCCTTCCTGGAGCTGGCGGGCCGGATCAAGGCGGAGGGCTTCGATTTCCTGGTGAGCAATGTGGGCGGCTACTTCGACCCCGCCCTGGCGGACAAGGCCATCGCCGAGGGCAAGGTCGATCTCGTGGCCATGGCCCGCGCGTGGATCTCCAACCCCGACTACGGCGAGCTGCTGTATGAGGACCGGGCGGACGACATCGTCCCCTGCCTGCGCTGCAACCGCTGCCACGGACGCAGCAAGTCGGACCTCATGTCCACCGTGTGTTCCGTGAACCCCCGGTTCGGCTTCGAGGAGGTGGAGCGCTATCTTGTGACGAAGCCCCAGCGGGTGAAGAACGTCGCCGTCATCGGCGGAGGCCCCGGCGGCATGCGCGCGGCGCTGCTCCTGCGGGAGCGGGGCCATCAGGTGACCGTGTTCGAGGCGTCGGACCGTCTCGGCGGCGCCATCTGCCACGCGGACAACGTCCCCTTCAAGTGGACGCTGAAGGATTATAAAGACTGGCTCATCTACCAGCTCGGGAAGCAGGGCGTCACCGTGAAGCTCGGCTGCCGCGTGACCCCGGAGGAGCTGGAGGGCATGGGCTTCGACGCGGTGATCGCCGCGGTGGGCGCCGCGCCCGTCATCCCGAACATCCCCGGCGTGGACGGGGCAAACGTCC
>CAJOIC010000076.1 GCA_905234625.1 uncultured Oscillospiraceae bacterium
GCCGTCATAGCGATAAAGCGTATAGCAGTCGATGGGATAAGTCCATTTTTTCAGCTCCTGACGGATCCTGTTGCGCGCCTCGACCGGATACCACTCCTCCAGCGCCTGATAATACGCGTCCCAGTCGGTGGAGTACCCGCCGGTGTAATAGTCCGCCGCGTCCGGCTGCCGCGCGGCCGCATCGCTCGCGGCGAGGCGGTCGCTGGCAAAGCAGTACATCGGGACCTCTTCTTTCCCTCCGGTCACATAGAGGAAGCTGATCTTCCCGCCGGCGTACCGCAAGTCCGCCACACCGCTGACGCCCTCGACGAGCGCTTGACGCTCGCCGCTCCTGAGTTCGATGCGGTACAGCGACGCGGTGCTGCCCGCATCGTCCCACTCGGTGCAGCAGACCTGGCTCTGCTGCTCATTCAGGACGAAGAGATCCGTCCCGCCGGCCAGCCGGACGCTCTCGCTGCCGTCGTAGCAGTACAGTTCCCGCCTCCGTCCGTCTCCCTTGAGAAACAGAGCGCCGCCGTTGTCCAGTACCTCCAGCTGATCCGCCGATACGTCGGACGACACCTTTTTCGGCGACGTGCCCTGCTTTCCAGCGTCTGCAACGGAGATCGCATAGAGAGCGGCATTCGAGACTTCGTCCTCAGCGACAAAATATATGTATTTTCCGTTTTTGGAAAACCGCACGTCGCGTGCCATCCCCTCGGCCAGCAGGACCGGCTCCGCTCCGGCGGCGGAGCCCCTGCACAGCATCAGTTGGCCGTCGTCGGTGGCATAGACATATAACGCCTCGCCGCCTGAGCCGGAGGAGCGCAGTCGCATGACGCCTGCAACACCCGCTATGACGGCGAGGAGCGCCACGCCGAGGAGAAGGATGGCTTTCAGAGACCTTACCCAGCCGGCTCGGCCGGACTTCTTTTCCGCGGCGATCATTCCGGGCTGCGGTCACCGCAGAGGTAGAACACCGTCAGCAGGCCCGGCCCGCAGTGGGCGCCGATGACCACGCCCAGGGACGTGATGGTGATCTCCCCCAGCTGGGGAAATTCCCCCTTGATGGTGTCCCGCACCAGCTCCGCGTCGGCGCGGCAGTCAGCCTGGAGGATGTGGATCTCCGTGCCGGTACAGTCCACGGCGGACAGGTCGTGCCGCATACCGTCCAGGATGGCCTTCAGCGCCGCCTTGCGGCCCCGGACCTTTTTCGCCACGTCCAGCGTGCCGCCGTCCGGGACATACAGAACGGGCTTGATGGACAGGATGGAGCCCACGAGAGCCGAGGCGTTTGACACCCGTCCCCCCGCCTTCAGGTAGTTCAGGTCGTCCACCGTGAACCGGTGGGCGATCTTCAGCTTATTGGCCTCGCCCCAGGCGACGACCTCGTCGAAGCTCATGCCCGCCTCCTTGCGGCGGACCATATTGTCCACCAGCAGGCCCAAGCCGCCGGAGATGCACAGCGTATCCATCACATACAGCTTCCGGTCCGGATAATCCGCCCGGACAAGCTCCGCGGCCCGGTTGGCGTTCTCGAAGGAGACGGACATCTTCTTCGACATGTCCAGGAAAATGACGTCCTTCCCGGTGTCCAGCAGCTCCCGGAAGAAATCCTCGTACACGAACTCGTTGATCATGGAGGTCTTGAGGATATCGCCGTTTCGCATACCGGTGTAGACCGCCTGGCGGCTCTCCTCCCGGCAGTCGTCCTCGTAGAGGTCACGTCCGATGGTGTAGGTGTAAGGGATGAAGGGGATGCCGTGCTCCTCCAGGTACGTCCTGGGCAGATCAGAGGTGGAGGATGTGGCGATGATGTAGTCAGGCATTGGGGCTCTCCTTTGTCTTTATTATCGTAGTTCCCGGAAAAAATCCCGCAGGAGGGCGGCGCATTCCTCCGCCAGTATCCCGCCGTAGATAGCGGGATGGAAGCCGTACCGCTCCTCGAAGAGGTTCAGCACGCTCCCGCAGGAGCCGGTGAGGGGTTCCTTCGCGCCGTAGACCAGCGTGGGCACCCGGGCGTTCAGGACCGCTCCGGCGCACATGGGGCAGGGCTCCAGGGTGACATACAGCGTGCAGCCGTCCAGCCGCCAGGTCCCGCGGCGGCCGCAGGCCGCCTCGATGGCCTCGATCTCCGCATGGCAGACGGCGCTGTGCCGCTCCTCGCGGCGGTTCCGGCCCTCGCCCAGGATCTCGCCCGAGGCGTCGTCCACGACCACCGCGCCTACGGGAACGTCCCCCGCGGCGGCAGCCTCCCGCGCCAGCGCCAACGCCCGACGCATGTATTCCTCCCGGTCCACGAGCTCACCCCCCGCCTATTATCGCATACTCCCCGCAAAAACACAAGCGCTATACCCCGGCGGCCGCCGTGCCAAGGGTCATCCCGCGCTGCCATGGTATCCTTTCGCAACAAGGTAACGGATCGGGGAATACCGTCCGCCGCGGGATGCCCCATGCACGGCCGTCTCAGCCTGGTGGCAGTCAGCGCCGGGGCGGCATAAACTGGGATGCGGGGATGCATACCCGACATGACCCACAGCGCGATCGCGCGGAAAACTCGGGAGGTTTTCACCATAGCGATTTTCACCAACCGGGCGACGCTCACCTACACCGGCGGCGTCACCAATTCCAATACCGTCACCGGCGAGATCCTAAACTCGCTGACCGTCTCCAAGACCCCTGTATCCGACAGCTACGCCCCCGGCGGGGACGTGACCTACGCCATCAGCATCGTGAACGACGGCGCAGAGACCGTCGCCGACCTCACGGTCACGGACGACCTCGGCGGCTACGTTTTCGGGGACGAGACCCTCTACCCCCTGGAATACGTCCAGGGCAGTCTTCTGTATTACCAAAACGGCGTGCTCCAGCCGGAGCCCGCCGTCACAGCCGGACCGCCCCTTTCTGTCACCGGCGTCGAAGTCCCCCCGGAGGGGAATGTCACCCTGATCTATGAGGCCCGGGTGACGGAGTACGCCCCCCTGGGCGTCGGCGCGGAGATCACCAACACCGTCACCGTGGAGGGCTCCTGCGAGCCTCTGACGGCCACGGCGGTCCTGCCCGCAGCGGGGGAGACGGAGCTCACCATCACCAAGGCAGTCAGCCCTCAGGTCGTCACCGGCTGCGGAGATCTGACCTACACCTTCGTCATCCAGAACGCCGGTACCCAGGCCGCCGGGGCCGAGGCGCAGATCGTCGTCTCCGACACCTTCGATCCCGTGCTGAACGGCCTTACCGCGACGCTGGACGGCAAGGAGCTGACGGCGGTCACCGACTACACCTATGACGAGGCCACCGGCGAGTTCGCCACCGCGGCAGGACGCATCACGGTCCCCACCGCTTCCAGCTCCCAGGACGAGAACGGCGTATGGGCTGTCGTTCCGGGGGTGGCCGTGCTCACCGTCACCGGCACCCTGTGACCCGTAAATGACGTCCGAGGAGAGCCAGGCTCCCCCGGACCGACAAGCAAGGCGGAGCGCCCCGACCCGGGCGCTCCGTTTTTGGGTGCGGGAACGAAGGAGGTGTTCCCTTCCCGGTCCCGATATGGTATAATCCTCCTGTGGGAAATCCCTCTCCCGCCCAAGGAGGAACGCGCCATGTTCAACAAAAGCCCGGAAAACCTCTGGAACGCCGTGTTCAACGTGCCCCAGGGGCTGACCATGACCGTTGCCGTGTCCCTGTTTCTGGGACAGACGGCCCTCGTCACGTTATGCAAGACCTTCGCCTGTGCCTACTGCGCCGGGGTCATGCTGACGCTGTTTCTGCGCATCCCGGCCTTCGGGGACTGGGTGGCGCGCCTTGTCCGCTGCGATACAAAGCCCGTCGCCGGGTACATCGTGTCCGGCCTTGCGGGCGGGGCCCTCATGGGCGTCCTCATGAACTTCTTCATGACCTTCATGGCCATCGGTCCCGTCCCGGAGTTCCCCGGGGCCTATCTCCACGCCCTGCCCTTTTCCATGCTGGTGTCCGCCATCTCCTCCTGCGTGTGGGTGTGGCTCGTGAACCGCCTGGTAGCCCGGGTCTACGGAAAGCCCGCCGCCGGGGAGGATTGACCGCGGGACACCGAAAACGCCGCCCTCCGAAACGGGAGGACGGCGTTTTTTCGTATGAATCAGTGCCGGTTGCGGCCCCAGAAGGTATTGTAGCGGTCCGGGACCCAGACGGGCGCTATGTCCTTCACGGCCTCCGCCGCCGTGATGACGGCATCGCCATTGTCGATGTCGATGAGGGTATAGCGGTCGTTGCCCATGCCCAGCTCCTTCATATAGCTGAGCTGGCGCAGGCCATGGCGGGTCTCCACCCGCTCGATCATGGCCTTGCCGCCGCCCTCGGGCAGGGCATAGATGAGATCGATGCAGGCATTGTCCGCCGCCAGGATATCCAGGGACGCCACGATGCCGATGTCCGGGGTGACCACGGGCTCCGCCTCGGGACCCTCGCAGTCGCAGGAGACGGAGATGTTCCGCATGGTGTTGATGAAGCAGATATGAGGCGCGAAGAAGTCCACGGTGGCCTTGGTGCTCTCGGCCATGCGCTCCATGAGCTCCTCCTCCGCGATGCTCCACATATCGTCAGAGCCCGCGACGGTGTGGATCTCCTTTTTGCCGATCCGGCCGTCCGCGCAGCCGATGCCGATGTTCTTGTTGGAGCCGCCGAAGCCGCCCATGGTATGGCCCTTGAAGTGGGTCAGGACCACGATGGAGTCATAGGTGGGCAGGGTCTTGCCCACGTGCATCTCCTTGAACCACTTGCCGCCCTTCACAGGCAGGGTGGTGACGCCCTCGGCGTCGGTGATGTCCACCGGGCAGAAGGTCCAGCCGTTGATCTCCAGCGTTTTGCGGTGCGCCTCGGTGGTATAGCGGCTGCCCTCGTAATAGGTGTTTGTCTCGACAATAGTGGCCTCCGGCAGGCGGGTGTCGATGAGCTCCTTCACCCAGGGTCTGGGCAGGATATTGGGGCCCTCCGCCTCTCCGGTATGGAGCTTTACAGCCACCTTGCCCTCTATGACGGAGGCGACCCGGTCATAGATCTTCCGCAGGCCCTCCTCGGACAGGTCCCGGGTGAAAAACACGACGGAGCTGTCTCCCGTGCGCTCATCGTAGGGTACGTATTTGCTGCCGTCCAGTCCGGCAGCCAGATTTTTGATGTTCATGTGCTCAGCTCCTTTTTCGGATCTCGTTTTGTTGTATGATCTTATTATAACGCAAGCCGGCGGCTTTGTAAAACGCCAGTTTCCCGCGGACAAAAAACGACCCGCCCGAGGGCGGATCGTTCGTTGGT
>CAJOIC010000077.1 GCA_905234625.1 uncultured Oscillospiraceae bacterium
CGTCAGATCGAGGAACTGCTCGGTTACGATTTTTCCCGGGACGAATATCTGTTCCATCTGGAGCTGTCCTTCCGCATACTGGATTATATCCGGCAGGAGGATCGGGACCTCCGCCCGCGGCTGACGGACGCGGAGCTTTGATAAGACGCTGCCGGGCCGCACGCTCCTGTTTTTGTAGGATCCCTACAAAAACAGGAGCGTTTTCTGTGCTCGAATGAAGTTGAGGGGGGCGGTATTTTGTGATAAACTCACATTGATACACTGGATACTGTTGCAGAATCCGCTGCTTGCCCCGCCCGGCCGCCGCCTCGCTGCGGCGCGGGACGGCCGGGGCTTTGTAAAGCAAGCACAAATCTTCCGCTGCGCGGCGAAACGAATGGAGAACCGGATATGGCAGAAGTGATACTGGAAGTAAAGCATCTGTGCGAGGACAGCGAGATGCGGGCGGTGGACGATATGTCCTACACCGTCAAAAAAGGCGAGTGCGTCGCCATCATCGGCGAATCCGGCTCCGGCAAGTCCGTCAGCGCCCTGTCGCTTTTGAAGCTGATCCCCTATCCACCCGGTGTTATCAAAAGCGGAGAGGTCCTATTCAAAAGCCGGGATCTCATGAAGCTGTCAAACGCCGAGCTGGAGGAGATCCGGGGCAACGAGATCAGCATGATCTTCCAGGAGCCGTCCACCGCCCTGAACCCCGTAATGTCCATCGGCGCCCAGATCGAGGAGAACATCCTGCGTCACGGCGCGGTGGAGGACAAAAACCTCTCGCCGGAACAGAGGGAAACGTACAAGGGCATGAGCATTCCTCAGCGCGCCCGGGCGCGGGCCGCGGAGCTTCTGGCCCTCATGGATATTCCGAACCCGGAGACAAGGCTCCGGGATTATCCCTTTCAGTTTTCCGGCGGCATGCAGCAGCGCGCCATGATCGCCATGGCCATGGCCTGCAACCCGGATATTCTCATCGCGGACGAGCCAACGACGGCGCTGGATGTGACTGTTCAGGCCCAGGTGCTCGAGCAGATGAACCGGCTGCGGGAGCGCTTTGGCACGGCGCTCATCATCATCACGCACAACCTCGGCATCGTGGCCCGTTATGCCGATTCCGTCAAGATCGTCTACGGAGGGAAGATCGTCGAGGACGGCGACGTGGTGCAGGTGTTCCGCCATCCGCATCATCCTTATACCATTGGCCTGATCAACGCGGTGCCGCGGCTGGATCTTCCCCCATCGAGGGCGAGCCGCCCGATATGGCCAAAATCCCGCCCGATTCCTGTGCCTTTTCCGAGCGGTGCCGGTACGCAACGGAAAAATGCCGGACGAAGCGCCCGGTTCTCACAGAGGTGGAGCCCGGTCACACCTGCGCCTGCTTCCACATCGAGGAGGCCCTGAACGGCGCCAAGGAGGTGCTGAAGGTATGAGCGAGAACAAAGACGTCTTTCTCTCGAACCTGGACAACATCATGACCGTCCGGGATCTCAAAATGCACTTTCCCATCACCCGCGGCCTGCTCAAGCGCACCGTCGGCGTCAAGGCCGTGGACGGCGTCTCCTTCAACATCAAGCGCGGGCAGACCCTCGGCATCGTGGGTGAGTCCGGCTCCGGCAAGACCACCGTCGGCAACTGCCTCATCCGGCGGCTGACCCCGACCTCCGGCGACATCGTCTTCGAGGGCACGGACCTCCGGGACATCGACAAAAAGACCATGCGGCGCATGCGCCGTACGGTGCAGATGATCACCCAGGACCCGTTTGCGTCCCTCGATCCCCGGTTCACGGTGGGGGACTGCATCGCGGAGGGCCTGCGCATCCACCACATGATCTCCGGGAAGGAGGCCATCGAGGAGCGCGTTGGCCATATGCTGGAGATGGTGGGCCTGCGCCGGGACGCGGCGAGCCGCTATCCCCACGAGTTCTCCGGCGGCCAGCGCCAGCGCATCTCCATCGCCCGCTCCATCGCCCTGCAGCCGTCTTTCATCGTCTGCGACGAGATCGTATCCGCCCTGGACGTGTCCATCCAGGCCCAGATCATCGCCCTTATGATGAAGCTCCAGGAGGAGTTGGGGCTTACCTACGTATTCATCGGGCACGACCTGTCCGTCGTCCGGTTCATCAGCCAGAACGTGGCGGTCATGTACCTGGGGAAGATCATGGAGCTGACAAACTCCGATGAGCTCTACGATCACCCTCTGCATCCCTATACGCAGGCGCTCATCTCCGCCGCGCCCATCCCCGACCCCATCGTGGACCGGGCGCGGGAGCGGATCCTGCTGAAGGGGGAGATCCCCTCGCCCATCGATCCGCCGAAGGGCTGCAACTTCTGCACCCGTTGCCCCTATGCCGACGACCGGTGCCGGGAGGAGGAGCCGGCTTTTGTGGATGTGGGCGGCGATCACTTCGTGGCCTGTCACCGGGTCACGGGGAAATAAGGAGGTCATCGAGCTATGGCAAAATACGCGCTGAAGCGGATCCTGCTTCTGATCCCCACCATTTTTCTTGTGTGTCTCATCGTGTTTGTCCTGATGCGCTCGATCCCCGGCGACGCGGTGGATGCCATCGTGACCCGCATGACGAAATCCGGCCAGACGGTGGACGCCGAGGCCGTCCGGGTCCGGCTCGGGCTCGACAAACCCTGGTATGAGCAGTTCGTGATCTGGCTCGGCCAGGTATGCCGGGGGGATCTCGGCGACTCCTTCTTCCAGTTCCAGAGCGTGGGGGACATTCTCTGGCGGCAGCTTCCCATCTCCCTGGAGCTTGGCATCATCACGCTGATCCTGTCGAACCTCATCTCCATCCCGCTGGGCCTTTTCTGTGCGGCAAAGCAGGACTCCATCCCGGATTACACGATCCGCATCATCGCCGTGATCCTCATGAGCATTCCCATGTTCTGGATCGCTACGCTGATATTGTTTTACCCCGCCCAGTGGTGGGGGTACGCGCCGCCGGTGGTGTATGTGAGCTTCTGGAAAGACCCGATACAAAATCTGAAGATGTTTCTCGTTCCGGGTATCCTGGGCGCGCTGACCCAGGCGGGCATGCAGCTGCGCTTTGTGCGTACGCAGGTGCTTGACACCCTGCGGCAGGATTACGTCCGCACGGCCTACTCGAAGGGCATAAAGCAGAAAACGGTGCTGTTCCGACACGCCTTCCGAAACGCCATGATCCCCGTCATCACCATTATCGGCGGATCCGTAGGCGCGCTGGTGGGCGGCAACATGATCCTGGAAAACATCTTCAATATCCCCGGCATCGGCACACAGATGGTGACGGCGCTGGGCCAGCGGGATTATCCCGTGGTGCAGGGATGCGTTCTGGTGATGACCGTATTTGTGATGCTTGTTAACCTGATTGTCGATCTCGCCTATAAGTGGATCGACCCTCGCGTCAAATTCGACTGAGAGGGGGAGCGAAACATGCAGTTACTGAAAGACCTCTTCCGAAAAAAGACCATCGGCGGCATCTGTCTTGTGATCCTGATATTGTTTTTGCTGGTGGCGATCTTTGCCGACGTTATCGCGCCCACGCCCATGGTGGACGGCAATCTGCCTATGGACGTTCGGGCAGGACTGCAGAAGCCCTTTGAAAATCCTGCGCATCTGCTGGGAACGGACCGACTGGGCATGGATCTTCTGAGTTATATGATCTACGGCGCCCGGACCTCGGTGATCCTGTGCGTGTGCTGCACACTGCTGTCCACGGTGCTGTCCCTCGTCATCGGCGTGCTCTCGGCGGTGATCGGCGGCTGGTTCGATCTTATCGTACAGCGGATCGTGGACGCCTTCGGCTGCATCCCGCAGATGCTGCTGCTTCTCATCATGATGGCGATGATGGGAAACGGCATTCCGCAGATGATCATCGCGCTGGCTGTTCCCAGCGGTATCGCAGGCTCCCGCATGGTCCGCTCCTCCGCCATCTCGGTGAAGGACTCCGGCTACTGTGACAACTCCGACCTGTTGGGCGGAAACGTACTGTGGAAGGCGTTCAAGCATGTGGTGCCGAATATCATGCCTCTCATTATCATCTCCGCGGCGGGCTCTCTCGGCGGCGTTGTGATGATGGAGGCCTCCATGAACTTCCTTGGCTACGGCGTGGCTCCTGGCACGCCCAGCTGGGGCGCTCTCATCACCGGCCAGGGGCGGGAGCTTTTGTTCACGGCGCCCTGGTTATGCATCGTCCCCGGTATCGCCATCGCGCTTCTGACCTTCTGCTCGTCCATGTTCGGCGATGCGATCCGCGACCTGCTCGATCCCCGACTCAAGGGCGGCGTGGGAAGCTACAACACCAAAAAGCTGAACAAGGTCCTTGCCCGGCTCAGTCGTCCGTCAGAGGCGGCTGCCGCGGAGGATGTCGCGTGAAACGATTCTTTTCGGATCTAAACGGGCGAAACGGCCTGTTAGATGAATAAATTAGGAGGAAAAACAATGAAAAAGCTTATCGCACTCTTGCTGGCCCTGAGCATGGTCTTTGCTCTGGCGGCCTGCGGCGGCGGCAGCACTCCCGCGCCCGCTGCGGATCAGCCGGCTGCCGACGCGCCTGCCGTGGAGGAAGCTCCTGCTGCGGAAGAGGCCCCGGCCGTGCCGGAGACCGTCGTGCACGAGACCACCGGCACGGAACCCCAGTACGGCGGCGAGGCAACCGTCTACTACCCCAAGTTCTACAACTACTTTGACCCCTCCATGATGGACGAGTACCAGTTCGCCTTCTGGTACGAGACCCTGTGGGTCATGGACTGGGGCCTGAATGACGCGGAGACCTTCGCCTTTGACGCCGGCAGCATCCCCGTGGAGTATCTGGCCGGTCAGCTGGCTGTGGACCGCGGCGAGTTCGACGAGGAGGCCCATACCCTCACCGTCAAGCTCCGCGACGACGTCTTCTTCCAGGAGGGCGAGCCCTACAACGGCCGCGCCTTCACCGCGGACGACGTGGTCTGGTCCTACTCCCGTCTGCTCGGTCTCGGCGATTACGCCAAGGTCGACACCGAGTATGACTGGGGCCGTGCCCTCGATATGCTCGAGAGCGTGGAGGCCGTGGACGATCACACCGTCGTCTTCACCTTCAAGCCGGATATGTCCACCACCGTCCAGCTCACGAACTTCATGAACGCCAAGGTGAACATCGCCGGTCCTGAGTGGGACGACTGCGACCAGAGCGACTGGCACAACGCCAAGGGCACCGGTCCGTACGTCCTGACCGACTACGTTGTCGACAACTCGATGACCTTCACCCGCAACGACAACTACTACGGCTACGATGAGCGCTATCCCGAGAACAAGCTGCCCTACATCGACACGATCAAGCTCGTGTACATCGCGGACTCTGCCAACATCCTGGCCCAGTCCATGTCCGGCGCTCTCGACTGGTTCGGTGAAAACGGCAAGGCCGTCCTCTCCGGTGACCAGCTGGCGCAGCTCTCCGCCGCCGACGCCGGTCAGCTCTATGCCTACAACACCTCTTCGCCTCCCGCCATCGCGCTGAAGATCCCCCAGGAGCCCTTCAGCGACATCCGCGTCCGCCAGGCCATGCAGCTCGCCATCGACCTCGAGGCCGCGAACATCTATCTTGGCAACGACGGTCCCGTGGTCGTGCCCGGCCTGTGGGGTCCCGGCCTGAGCTGGTCCACCTACGGCGAGTGGCCCGCGGAGCTGGAGGAAGAGTTTGAGTACAACCCCGAGCGCGCCCGTGAGCTGATGGAGGAGGCCGGTTATCCCGACGGCTTTGAATTCGAGGTCGAGCTGGATCCTACCTCCAATCTGGATCTCTATATGCTGGCTGCCAGCGAGCTCAAGCAGAACATCAACGTCACCATGAACGTCACCGTGGCCGCGGAGATGATGGAGGCCGTGCAGCACTCCCAGGATATGGACGATCCCCGGCAGTCTGCGGGCTTTGCCGGCGGCTTCCCCGAGTACATGCTGGCGCTCATGATGACCGGCAGCGGCGAGATGCCCAACTCCTACGGTCATGATGATCAGGAGTACATGGACGAGCTGGCTTCCATCGGCCAGGCCTCCTCCGCGGATGAGCAGACCGCCATCGCGCAGGATATGGACCAGCAGTTCCCTGCCCGTCACTGGGCGATCCTGGTGGCCGGCATGCAGCCCAACTACGACTTCATGTCGAACCGGATCGGCGGCTACACCGGCGAGAAGGTCTACTACAAGGACAACATGCGGACCATCTGGTCCCGCCTCTGGATCGAAGAGTAATACCGCAAAATAATCCGAGGGGGAGACGGTTTGCCGCCTCCCCCCATGGAAAGGTTTGGTTCTATGTCTCATAAATACAGCGCGCTGCTGCAGCCACTGCGGGTCCGCGGCGTCATCCTGCGCAACCGGATGCTGTCCACGGCCTCCACGCCCCACTTCCTGCAGGGCTGCGAGAGCCACCCGGGCGAAAAGGTGA
>CAJOIC010000078.1 GCA_905234625.1 uncultured Oscillospiraceae bacterium
CGCGTGCGCCAGACCGTTTATGCGCCTTTAGGCGCTGCTAGTATACAAGGGCTATGCCCGAAAATGAAAAACCACCCGCTAGGCGGGTGGATGATTATTTGGGTCAAATCATACCAGGTGGATGATGGACAGGGTATCGCAGTAGCGCGTCAGGAAGGCGGCCATCTCCGAGCGCTTGATGGACTGCCGGGGGTTCAGGGAGTAGGTGCCGTCCTTGTTTTCGGAGCCGTTCTGGAGCCCGGCGTTCACGCTCCAGCATTCCGCCTGCTCTGACCAGGAGGCCACGTCGGCGTAGTCCGCGAATTCCCGGAGGGTGTCCCGGTCGCAGGCGGGGGGCTGCTCTCCCAGCCAGGACTCGGTGTAGCGATAGAGGAAGGTGAGGAATTCCTGCCTTGTCACGGGGGTGCCGGGGCGGAAGGCGCCGTCCGTATAGCCTGTGGTGATCCCGAAGGCCGCGGCCCAGGCCACGGCGTCGCTGTACCAGGCGTCCGAGGGGACGTCGGAAAAGGCGCCGTACCAGCTCTCGTCCTCCAGGTAAGGCTCCCCCGCCAGACGCCACAGCACCGTGACCACCTGGCCCCGGGTGGCGGTGCCGCCGGGGGAGAAGAGGCTCCCGGCCACGCCGTTCATGAGCCCGGTCTGATAGCAGAACTGCACCGCGTCGTGGTACCAGGCGGTGCTGCCCACGTCGGTGAACCGGCCCTCGGTCCAGGTGTAGATCCAGGCGGAGTAGAGGTCACCGCTGTATTTCTCGCCGTTCAGGATGCGCTCGCCGGAGAAAACGAAGCCATCCTCGTCCAGCCAGCCGATGCATTCGCAGTATCCGTCGGCCACCGCGATGCTGTCCAGCTTATCCGAGGCGAGGAATATATCGTGGGCGACCCGCTCGATGGAGTAGGGGAGCTCTATCGTCTTAAGCTCGGTCAGGCCATAGAAGAAGCCCGCGTCGAGCTCCTTCACGCCCTCCTCCACGACGACGTTCTCGATGGAGGCCGCGTCCTTCGCCCAGGGGGTGGTCCAGATGCCGTCCGGGCCGGCGGCAACGGGGGTCAGGACCTCCGCGCCGCCCAGGGTGAGAGTGTGGGTGAAGGTGTCCAGGGACCAGTCGAAGCCCCAGTCGTAGTCCGGGTCGGTCTCCGCCTTTTCGACCTCCGGGGAGTGGTCCAGCACCGCGTAGAAGGTCCGGCTCGCGGCGACGGTGACGGTGGAGATATCCACGGCCCTGCCGCTCTCGTCCTCCCAGCCGATGATGCTGTACGGCTGGCCCGTCATGCCCAGGTCCTCGTCATAATAGTAGCGGATATAGGCGGTGGGGGCATGCTTCGGCGTACCGGGGTCGAAGAGACCCTCGCTGGCGAGCCATTGATCTTCGTACACATAGGTGATGCGGATGCTTCCGGGCAGGGCGTAGAGGTCGATGTCCTGCCGGATGGGGGTGTTTTCCGTGTTGAAGAGGTTCCCGTCCGCGTCCGCCCAGCCGGCGGGCCAGTCGCCGGTGGAGTACTCGGCCTGCCTGGCCGTGTCGAAGGTGTCGCCGGGGTTCAGGAACACCTCCTGGGTCACGCCGCCGTTTTGCGCGTGGAGCCGGACGCACACGGTGTCCAGGAAGCCGTAGAAGGAAAGGACATCGTCCCCGTCCGCAACGGTGAAGGAGGCGGGGTCCACGGGATCGCCGGAGAGGTCGGCGGCGAGATACCAGGTGAAGCTCATCCCGCTCCAGGTGGGGATGCTTCCGGGATGTCCGCCCACAGCCACGACCTCCGTGTCCAGCAGGGTGGGGTCCTCCTCCGAACCGGGGATGAAGCTGTAATAACAGACGTTTTCCTGGATACCGCCGTCCGGGACGGGGGCGGGCTCCTCGGGGGCCTCCGCCGCCCCTTCGGACAGAGGCTCTTCGGTCTCCCCGATCATGGGGACCTCAGTCTCGGCCTCCTCCGCCGCCAGGGCGGGCAGAAGGCCGAGACTGAGGGCCAGGCACAGACACAGGAGAATAGATAACAGCTTTTTCAAAGCGTACCTCCTCTTGTCACTCGTCCAGCTTGAGGACGGCGAGGAACGCCTCCGTGGGGAGCTGGACGCTGCCCAGGGAGCGCATCTTCTTCTTGCCTTCTTTCTGTTTTTCCAGGAGCTTCTTCTTGCGGGTGATATCGCCGCCGTAGCACTTGGCGAGCACGTCCTTGCGCAGGGCCTTGACGGTCTCGCGGGCGATGATCTTGCCGCCGATGGCCGCCTGGATGGGGACCTCGAAGAGCTGGCGGGGGATGTTCTCCTTGAGCTTCTCGCAGAGCCTGCGGGCCCGGGGATAGGCCTTGTCCTTGTGGGCGATGAGGGACAGGGCGTCCACGGGATCGCCGTTTAGGAGAAGGTCCACCTTCACAAGCTCCGACGGGCGGTACTCCGCGAATTCGTAGTCCATGGAGGCGTAGCCCTTGGTGCGGGCCTTCAGCGCGTCGAAGAAATCGTAGATGATCTCGCCCAGGGGCATCTCGTAGGTCAGCTCCACCAGGCGCTCGTCCAGGTACTGCAGGCCCTTGTAGATGGCGCGGCGGTCCTGGCACAGGGGCATGATGTTGCCCACGAACTCCTGGGGGGTGATGATGGTCATGTTGACGTAGGGCTCCCGGGCCTCCAGGATGGCGGAGACCTCCGGGTAGTTGTGGGGATTGTCCACGTATTTCACGGTGCCGTCCGTCATCTCGATCTCGTAGATGACCGAGGGCAGGGTGGTGACGAGATCCAGGTCGAACTCCCGCTCCAGCCGCTCCTGGACGATCTCCAGATGGAGCATGCCCAGAAAGCCGCAGCGGAAGCCGAAGCCCAGGGCCGCGGAGGATTCCGGCTCGAAGGACAGGCTGGCGTCGTTGAGCTGCAGCTTCTCCAGAGCGTCCCGCAGGTCGGGGTACTTGGAGCCGTCCTCGGTGTAGATGCCGCAGTAGACCATGCTCCGGGCGGGGCGATAGCCGGGCAGAGGGTCGGCGGCGGGGCGCTCCACGCCGGTGACGGTGTCGCCGATGCGGGTGTCCGCCACGTTTTTGATGCTGGCGGTGAAGTACCCGACCTCCCCGGCGTACAGGGCGTCGCAGGGCTCCATGCGGGTGGGGAGAAGATGCCCCACCTCCACGACCTTGTAGCTTGCGCCGGTGGCCATGAACTTCACGTCCATGTCCTTTTTCAGGGTGCCGTCCTTGAGCCGGATGAGGACGATGACGCCGCGGTAGCTGTCGTACTGGCTGTCGAAGACCAGGGCCTTCAGGGGGGCGTCCCGGTCCCCCTGGGGGGCGGGGACGGAGGTGAGGATAGCGTCCAGCACGGACTCGATATTGACGCCGTTCTTGGCGGAAATCTCCGGCGCGTCCATGGCGGGGATGCCGATGATGTCCTCCACCTCGGTCTTGGTGCGCTCGGGGTCGGCGGCGGGCAGGTCGATCTTATTGATGACGGGGAGTATTTCAAGATCGTGCTCCAGGGCGAGGTAGGTGTTGGCGAGGGTCTGGGCCTCCACGCCCTGGGAGGCGTCCACGACGAGGATCGCGCCCTCGCATGCGGCCAGGGAGCGGCTGACCTCGTAATTGAAGTCCACGTGCCCCGGGGTGTCGATGAGGTTCAGCTGGTAGTCCTTCCAGTGCAGGGTGACGGCCCGGGCCTTGATGGTGATGCCCCGCTCCCGCTCCAGGTCCATATTGTCCAGGAGCTGGTCCTCCATCTGCCGGGCGTCCACCGCGCCGCACAGCTCGATGAGCCGGTCGGAGAGGGTGGATTTGCCGTGGTCGATGTGGGCGATGATGGAAAAGTTCCGAATGTTCTCCTGCTTCATCCCATGTACGCCTCCATCCGGGCGGCCATCTCCCGCAGGGCGGCGGCGGTCTCCCGCAGAAGGGCGGGGTCCGGCGCGGGGGGCGCGGTGCGCTCCGCCCGGCCCAGAAGGTAGTCCGCCGTCACCCCATAGTAATCACAGGCGCGGCAGAGAAACGGCAGGCCCGGCTCCCGGGCGCCGTTTTCGTAGTGGCTGAGGAGGGCCTGAGAGATATGCAGGTCCGCCGCGGCCTTCCGCTGGGATACGCCTCTGCTCTTCCGCAGGGAGGCCAGGATATCGCAAAAACGGTGTTCGTCCATGTGGTCCACTCTTTCTCATTTGTGATGCTTATATGATAACTGAGAGTATTATAAACGACGGGGCTTTTTTTGTAAATACCAACTTGCAATTTAGCGCCGTGCGTGATACCATAAAAATAGCGTGATTTTCGTATAAAACCAAGAAATATATGGAGGATGACCGAAATGTTTGAAGAACTCATCGAGGCCCTGAAGGCCGCGGAAAAAAAGACCATCGTATTTACTGAGGGCACCGACGCCCGCATCCTGGAGGCGGCGGACCGTCTGCTGAAGGGCGGCTTCCTGCAGCCCATCCTGGTGGGCGTGGTCGAGGACGTCAAGGCCGCGGCTGCCGCCGGCGGCTTCGATATCGAGGGCGCGGAGATCATCGATCCCGCCGCCTATCCCGAGATGGACGCCATGGTGGACAAGATGGTGGAGCTCCGCAAGGGCAAGATGACCCCGGAGGACTGCCGCAAGAACCTGCTCAAGGGCAACTACTTCGGCACCATGCTGGTGAAGATGGGCAAGGCCGACTGCCTGCTGGGCGGCGCCACCTACTCCACCGCCGACAC
>CAJOIC010000079.1:0-8772 GCA_905234625.1 uncultured Oscillospiraceae bacterium
TCTGAGGAACAAAGTGACGAAGAATCTTGGCATTATTCACGATATCAGGTAAAAGATCCTTCGCTTACGCTCAGGATGACACGAGCGACTGAACAGTTATCGTTTCCCTGTATATATGGAATTTTGTCAAATCCCACAAGGGGCTTTGGGACGCTTGGAGAATGGCACTAGCCAAAGCAGGCCGATTTATGGTATGATGAAAGGGTAAGCATGCAAGCAAACCACGGAAACGCAAAGCAAAGGAGCGAACAACAATGAGCAGACTGACCATTATGTCGGCGAGCCGGGCCCAGACCACGGTGGAGGGCCTGTACACCGACATGGAGCGCCGGATCCAGGTGTCTCCCCCCGGCATCTGTCCCGTGGATCTGGCGGCGGCATTCCTCAAAATGTGCCGGGCCCAGACCTGCGGCAAGTGCGTGCCCTGCCGGATCGGCCTCAAGCAGATCGACAACATGTTCGACGACATTCTGGCAAAGCGGGCCGACATGGACACATTAAGGAAGATCCGGGACACGGCCATGGTGGTCCGGGACAGCGCCGACTGCGCCCTGGGCACCGAGACGGCCAAGATGATCCTGCGATGTCTTGAGGGCTGTGAGGAGGACTTCATCTCCCACATCCGGAACCACCGCTGCGCGGCCTGCGTGACCCAGTCCATCCCCTGCGTGGCCAACTGTCCCGCGGGCGTGGACATTCCCGGGTATGTTGCCCTGGTGGAGCAGGGACGGTACGCCGACGCGGTAAAACTGATCCGGAAGGACAACCCCCTGCCTGTGGCCTGCGCCATGATCTGCGAGCATCCCTGCGAGAGCCGCTGCCGCCGGACCATCCTGGACGGCCCCGTGAACATCCGGGGCCTCAAGCTGGCGGCGGTGAACGGCGCGGGCACCGTCCCGGCTCCCGCCTGCGCGCCCGCCACGGGAAAGCGGGTGGCCATCATCGGCGGCGGCCCCTCCGGCCTCAGCGCGGCCTATTATCTGCAGCTCATGGGCCATCAGTGCACGATTTTTGAAAAGCGGAAATTCCTGGGCGGCATGCTCCGGTACGGCATTCCCAGCTACCGCCTGCCCCGGGAAAAGCTCCAGGAGGACATCGACTGCATCCTCTCCACGGGCGTGGAGGTGAAGCTGGAGACCGGCATCGGCTCCGGCGAGGGCATGATCTCCATGGAGGACCTGCGCCGGGACTACGACGCGGTGTACATCTCCATTGGCGCCCACGACGACAAGAAGGTGGGCATTCCGGGAGAGGACGCCGAGGGCGTGCTCTCCGCCGTGGACCTCATGGGGGCCATCGGCGACGGCATCCTGCCCGATTTCCAGGGCAAGCGGGTGGCCGTCATCGGCGGCGGCAACGTGGCCATGGACTGCACCAGAAGCGCCATCCGCTGCGGGGCCGAGAAGGTCTCCATCGTCTACCGCCGCCGGAGCGTGGACATGACCGCCCAGGTGGAGGAGGTCCAGGGCGCCCTGGAGGAAGGGGCCGAGATGCTGGACCTGCATGCGCCCGTGTCCATCGAGGTGGACGGAGCCGGCCGCGTCACCGGGCTCTGGACCGAGCCCAAGCAGATCGGCCTGATCCACAATCGCCGGGCCGACGTGATCTCCAGCGGCCAGGAGCTGGAGCTGGTGCCCTGCGACGTGGTGGTGGTGGCCGTTGGACAGGCCATTGCCACACGGTACTTTGAGGAGGAGGGCATTCCCATCAAGCGGGGCGTGATCTCCGCCAAGGACTGGACCGCCGTGGACAACGCCCCCGGCGTCTTTGCCGGCGGCGACTGCGTCACCGGACCCAAGACAGCCATCCGGGCCATCGCCGCGGGCAAGGTGGCGGCGGCCAACATCGACAACTTTTTGGGCTACAACCATCAGATCACCGTGGATGTGGAGATCCCCGCGCCGTCCCTTCGTGACCGGAAGTACTGCGGCCGGGTGAACCTGACCGAGCGCTCCGCCGCGGACCGGAAGGACAACTTCGAGCTCATGGAGAAGCCCATGACCGAGCGGGCCGCCAAACAGGAGGCGTCCCGGTGCCTGCGCTGCGACCACTTCGGCTGCGGCAACTTCAAGGGAGGGAGGAAAAGCGAATGGTAAACCTTACGATCAACGGGCTTCCGGTCTCCGTGCCGGAGGGCAGCACCATCCTGGAGGCCACCAGGGCCGCCGGATGCCAGGTGCCCACCCTGTGCTATTTGAAGGGCATTAACGAAATCGCCGCCTGCCGGATCTGCGTGGTGGAGCTGGAGGGCACCGATCACCTGATCACCGCCTGCAACAACGTCTGCGCCGAGGGCATGGCCATCCGCACCAACTCCCAGAAGGTCCGGGAGGCAAGGCGCACCAATCTGGAGCTGATCCTCTCCCAGCACCGGCTGAACTGTCCCGCCTGCAACCGGGAGAAGTCCTGCCAGCTCAAAAAGGTGGCCAACTCCATCAACATGGACGACCGCATGAACTTCCGGCACGAATACGATCCCGACGACTGGGACGAGACCTTCCCCCTGATCCGGAACGAGTCGAAGTGCATCCGCTGCATGCGGTGCATCAGCTTCTGCGAGAAGGTTCAAACTCTGAACATCTGGGACGTGGTGGGCACCGGCTCCCACACCACCGTGGGGGTCTCCGGGGGAAGAAGCATCCGAGAGGCGGACTGCGCCCTCTGCGGCCAGTGCATCACCCACTGTCCCGTCAACGCCCTCCGGGCCAGGGACGACACCAAGGCCATTTTCGGCCTGAACGGGGCCCTCAACGACCCGGACAAGATCGTGGTGGTCCAGGTGGCGCCGGCGGTCCGGGCGGCCTGGGGCGAAGCCTTCGATCTGCCGCCTGAGATTGCCACGGAAAAGCGGCTGGCCACGGCCCTCCGGCGCATCGGCTTCGACTACGTCTTCGACACCAACTTCACCGCCGATCTCACCATCATGGAGGAGGGCACGGAATTCCTCATGCGGATGCAGGACGGGAAGGAACACAAATATCCCATGTTCACCTCCTGCTGCCCCGGCTGGGTCCGGTTTTTAAAGTCCCAGTATCCGGACATGGTGGGGGAGCTGTCCACGGCGAAATCCCCCCAGGCCATGTTCGGGGCCGTGACCAAGAGCTATTTCGCGGAAAAGATCGGCGTGGACCCCAATAAAATCGTCTGCGTGTCCGTCATGCCCTGTCTTGCCAAGAAGGCGGAGCTGGCGATCCCCAATCTCAGCGACGCCGGAGCGGGCCGGGACGTGGACTACTCCCTGACCACCCGGGAGCTCTGCCGGATGATCTCCGCGGACCAGATCGACGTGGCGGCCCTGCCGGAGACGGATTTCGATTCGCCTTTGGGCACGGGCACCGGCGCGGCGGTGATCTTCGGGGCCACCGGCGGCGTCATGGAGGCGGCCCTCCGGACCTGCGTGTACATTCTCACCGGGGAGAACCCGGACCCGGACCACACGTTTACCGACGTGCGGGGTCTCGACGGCTGGAAGGAGGCCACCTATGAGGTGGCGGGGGTCAAGGTGCGCACCGCCGTGACCAGCGGCCTGGGCAACACCCGGAAGCTGATCCGGGCCCTCCGGCGGGGGGAGGTCCGCTACGACTTCGTGGAGGTCATGGCCTGTCCCGGCGGCTGCGCCGGCGGCGGCGGGCAGCCTATCCACTACAACGAGGAGCGGGCAGGGGCTCGCGGCAAGGTGCTCTACGACTACGACGAGAACAATCCCATGCGGTTCTCCCATGAGAATCCCGACGTGCAGGCGCTTTACGCCGAGTATTTCGAAACGCCCTGCTCGGAAAAGAGCCACCATCTGCTCCATACGGACCACTTCGGCTGGGAAATGCCCCAGGCCCCCCACTACGACGAGGACGTGGCGCCGGTTCGGTAAGTATTCGGATAAAACACCGGGGCGCCGCGCAGCGGCGTCCCGGATTCGTTGTATTTATCCGTGTTTGTATCTGTTCAGTCGCTGTCATTCTGAGGAACAAAGTGACGAAGAATCTTGGCATTATTCACGATTTCAGGTAAAAGATCCTTCGCTTACGCTCAGCAGTTATCCGTGTTTTTTGAAGGCTTTCACCAGGGCCACACCGAGGATCAGGACCAGGAAGGAGGCGCCCACCCAGAGCCAGGTTCCCGTTGTATATTCCACCTCGTGGACCGGCTCCGGGGTCTCCACGATGTCCTCGGGCTCGGGCTGGGAGGCGGTTCCGCCGGTCAGGTGGATGGCCTCGTCGCCGTACCCGATGTCGCGGGTTCCGCCCAGGAGGTCGATCTGGGCCGCCTCCAGGCCCCGATAGCTGTGGGGCACGGTGAGGCTGCCCCCGGTGACGGTGATGATATTGTCCGCGTGGACCGCGTCGTCCACGGCGGTGACGGTGAGATCGCCGCCGGCCAGGGTCACGTTCCCCGCCGAGTGGATGCCGTCATCTCCCGCGTCGATGGCGACGCTGCCGGACTCCATGTAGAAGTAGCCCGTGTCCTTCGTCTTGACGGAGACGCCGTCGTCCCCGGCGGTGAGACTGAGGTCCGCCCCGGCGAACCGGAAGCTGTCGTTGACGTTCACCGCGTCGGTGGCGGCGCTGACTGTGATGGTCCCGCCGGTGATGATCAGGTCGTCGTTGGCCTCGATGCCGTGGCGGAAGGGGGCCTCAATGGTCAGGCTGCCCTGGCCGTTGATGGTCAGGTCGTCTCCCGCGAAGATCACCCCGTCCCGGCCGGCGCTGATGGCCTCGTCGGACCAGACCTTTCCCCCTGAAAAATGATTTTCCGACCCGGCGGCCAGGTTGAGGAACACCTTCTCCGCCTGACGCACCTGGAAGCAGGCGTCCTCCTCGCAGTGGAGGTCCACGCCGGTGAGCAGGATGAACACCTTGGAATAGCTGTGGGCGTCCACCAGGATCCGGCCCTCCGAAAGGTCTCCGGAGATGTGGTAGTAGCCGGATTCGGCGATGACCAGGTCCGTGCCGTAGAAGTAGGCGCCGCTGCCCCGGACCGACTGCTGATCGAGCCGGATCACCGTGGGATGGGAATAGTCCCAGCTGTCGTTCCGGTCGTTGTAGGAGAAGCAGGCGGAGGACCTTCCCGATTCCTGATCGGTGATCACCCGGATCCCCAGCCGGGCTCCGTTCATAAACAGCACAGTCAGAAGAATCGTACACAGCAGGACGGCAAGGCAGATCCGGTCGATATGTTGATGGGTCGACACGCTGCCGCCTCCTTATCCCATGTAGTCTCCGTTGTAGCTGACGAGCACCGCGCTCTCCACCCCGGGAAGCTCGGAAAGCGCATTCACGAAATCGGTGTTGTCGTCCAGGAGCCGGATCTCCAGATTCAGCTCCACGGAGCCCTTTTGGGCGGTCTTGCTCTTGACGGTGCAGCGCTTCGTTTTGCCCTGGAGGAAGTCGAGGGCGGCGGTCTCGCTGTCGTGGTTCCCGCAGCGGAGGACCACGATGTAGGGGTTCGTCATGTCCTTCCGGTTGGCGAAGATCAGGATGATGACGCCGATGAGGATGCTGCCGAAGACGGCCAGCGGCAGCATGCCGGCGGCCAGAACGATGCCCGCGGCGATGGCCCAGAACAGGAAGGCGATGTCCAGGGGCTCCTTGATGGCCGTGCGGAACCGGACGATGGACAATGCGCCCACCATGCCCAGGGACAGGACCACGTTGGAGGTGACGGCCAGGATGACCAGGGTGGTGATCATGGTCAGGGCCACCAGGGTCACGCCGAAGCTGGAGGAATACATGACGCCCGCGTAGGTCTTTTTGTAGATCAGGAAGATGTACAGGCCCAGACCGAAGGCCAGGACCAGGGCCAGGACCATGTCGAAGACGCTGACCGCGGCCACGTTCTCTAAAAAGCCGGATTTGAAGATGTCGTTGAATGTCATTTTGATTCTCCCCTTTTACGTTATGTTGGTGTCTGCCGTGTCATTCTGAGGAACGAAGTGACGAAGAATCTTTAAGATCCTTCGCTCCGCTCAGGATGACAGGTTGGAATTCACTCTTCACTACCCGTAAATCCTGCACTGGGTATACTTGGAAAACGCGCCCACCTGGCGGCCGGGGGTCTGGACGCAGTCCCGGATGATGGAGGGCAGGTATTCGTCCCACTTGACCTCCAGGAGGATGGGGGCGTCCCCCGCGGGGACCGTGACGCAGTCCCAATTCAGGAAGTCCGTGCATCGCATCCCCGTGCGGATGTTGTAGTCGAAGGTGACGCGGACGTTGCCGGGGGGATAGATGAAGGGCTGGCGGGTGTAGTCCACGATGGTCTTGGGGGCCATGCGCTGGTAGCGCATCTTGCAGTAGAGCTCCTGGACCAGGGAGGCGGGATGGGTGCGCATCCAGTCGATGTCTCCGTCCACGATCCGCTGGGCCTCCTCCTTCGTCAGCAGGGCGCTGTATTTTGTGCCCAGGGAGTCCACCTTGCTCTTCTTCTCCAGGTGGATGAAGGAGGTGTCGCCGTTGTAGTAGCGAATCCGGAACTTCTCCCGGTGGGGGACGCCCACGAGCTTTTCCCTTAAAGCCTTGTCGTCCGGATTGTCGAAATAGAGGCTCCGGATCAGGTAGACGCCGTCGATGGCGTGGGGGTCCGGCTGGGCCACGGCCCGGAGCCTTGCCCGGATGGAGAGCAGATCCACCCAGGTGATCTCATGCTTCCATTCGTGCCGGTAATCACCGCTCAAATGTCTTCACTTCCTTCCCCTGAAAAAGATCGGTACGGCGTAACCGCCCGCCGCTGTCATTCTGAGGAGCGCAGGGACGAAGAATCTTAAAGATCCTTCGCTGCGCTCAGGATGACAGTATGCGCTGTCATTCTGAGGAGCGCAGGGACGAAGAATCTTAACGGGAAGTCGGAATGACAGAGGTGATTGAAGGCGGAGTGAAGAGAGAAGAGAGAAGAGAGAAGAGAGAATAGGGAATAGAGAATAGAGAAGAGAGAATAGAGAAGAGAGAAGAGATAGGAGCTTATCGGGAAATGATCATATCATTTCCCGATAAGCTCCCGGCGTCATGCCCTCCAGGTCCTTGAAGACCCGGTTCAGGACGCCGCGGCTGGAGAAGCCCACCTTTTCCGCCACGGCGTCCAGATTCAGGCTCCGGTCGGAAAGCAGCGTCTTGGCGGCCTCCACGCGCACATGATGAATATAGTCCACCAGCCCCATGCCCGCGCTCTGCTTGAAGACCCGGGACAGGTAGGAGGGGCTGATCTTGAAGGCGGCGGCGATGGAGTTCACGTCCAGACCCCGGTCGCTGTACCGGGTGCGGATATAGCGCTCGATGGCCGGGAGCTTCCGGTTCTTTCCGCCGGCGGGCTCGCAGGTCCGGTCCTCCAGCGTGGCCAGAATGTCATAGGCCGCGTCCTGCATCTCCCGGTAGCTCTTGACCTGGCTCAGCTGCCCCAGCAGGTCCGTCAGCTCCCGGTCCGAGTCCCCGTCGGGGAAGGTCAGGTTGAACACCAGCTCCATCCGGGAGAACACCGAGGCGTGGATCCGGTCCAGATTGCCCCGTTCCCGCTGGCTGTACTCGATGATGCGGTCCAGGGTCACGGCGGCGTCGTAGAAGGCGCGCATCTGGATCTGCCGCCAGAAGGTCCGCTCCAGGGCCAGGACCTGATACCGGTCCTGGCGGTTGGGCGCCTGGTGCAGGGGCTCCAGCCACACGGCGGGGGCCGAGTCGGTCCGGTGCTCCGAGGCGGAGATGGCCCCCCGATAGAGGGGACGGGGGCCCTCGGTCATCCGGCCGGGACGGCTGAGGGCGATATGGGACAGGTCCGCGGAGGCGGCCGCGTCCTTCAGCACTGCAGACAGGTCCCCGGTGAGCCGGGAGAGGTATTCGGAGTCCGTCGGATCGGGGTATTCCGGGGACACGTTCAGGAGGCAGGCGATGGTGCCGCAGGCGTCGAAGAAGCAGCACTGGCCGTATGGCGCCAGGACCCCGGTGAACAGGGCCTCCACGGTCTCCATGGGGTCCGACGCGGGGAAATCCCCCTGCTTCGGGGCGTTGCCGAAAAACAGGACGCAGAGATACCACGCCGTGCAGTCCTCCGGGAAGAACTGGGCCATCTGGCCTATGATGTTCTGGCTCATTTCGTCGTCGAGAATGGCCCGCTCCATGAGGATCCGCAGACAGCGGCGGCGAAGGACCCCGTTCTCCCGGCGCAGGGCGGCGTTTTCCGCCTCCAGGGATTTGATTCTCTCTTCCTGTGTCATTGCGGCGCCTCCTTTGAGCGGTTTTGCGGACAGATTGGGGTTTGTCGGGGTATGTTGCGTCACCTGAGAGGTATGTTGCGTCATCCTGAGCGCAGCGAAGGATCTTTCTTTCCCGGTTGACGCAAAGATTCTTCGTCGCTGCGCTCCTCAGAATGACAGCGTGTACTGTCATCCTGCGCGCAGCGAAGGATCTTTCCTTCCCGCAAATCCGCCTCGTTTTTCCCATCATACCACAAACCTCCCCCTGCCGCAATCCCTCCGGACAGAACAAATTGACCTCCCCGGTGCAAACGGTAGGGTCCGGAGCAGGAAAAATGTGTTACAATAGGCCGGAAGGAAACTCAATTTCCCTTTCAGAAACAGCAAGGAGGATGATTATGAAGAAACGAATCACAGCGATCCTGCCGGCCCTCTGTCTCCTGCTTTCTCTGGCCGCCTGCGGACAGGCCCAGAGCAGCGTGGAGCCGGAAAACGTGCCCGGCAGCGACGTATCCGTAACGGAAAGCGCCCCGGAGCCCGAGGCTGCGCCTTCTCAGGAGGCCTCCCCGGAGCCCGTGGCGGAGCCTGAGCCGGAG
>CAJOIC010000079.1:8806-11167 GCA_905234625.1 uncultured Oscillospiraceae bacterium
TCACCTGCACCGGCTCCCTGATCCCCGCCTGGGAGGGCAAGGGCGTGGAGAGCAGCTTTATCCTCGGTATTCTGGTAGAAAACGGGGAGCTGACCGGCAACCTCTCTGACCTGGCCATGGCCGGAGACGAGAATTTCACCGCCACCGTCAGCGAGGTGGCCGTAAACTCCGAGCTGGGCGACGCCATCAACGACGCCTCGGCCCTGAACACCGGCTTCCTGGCCCTGCGGGGCGGCGAGCAGGACCAGCACGTGCTGATCCACGACGCGGAATTTAAATTCTCGGACAACTCCGACGGCGCCAACGCCAACGACTTCACGGCCCTGGGCACGGTGATCACCGCCACGGGCAGCGCCGACAGCGCCACCAATCTCACCATGCGGAATATCTCCATCGAGACCGACGGCTTCGGCCGGGACGCGGTGGTGGTGGACGCCTACGCCAACGCGGTTTTGGAGGATTCCGCCATTCTGACCCGCGGCTCCAACCCCCTGACCGAGGCCTACGAGGGCTACGCCTCCACGGCGGCCCAGGCCTACATGATCTCGCCCCCCTGGATTTTAGGCATCTACGGCGGCGTCCGGGCGGCCAACGTCCTGGGCAACAACAGCTCCTTCACCGTGAAGAACTCCACCATCGAGTCCGGCTCCTGGGCCGTGATCTCCACCGACGACTGCACGAATCCCACGGTGAACGTGGTGGACTCCACCCTGAAGGTCACGGAGTACAACGGCTCCGATCCCACAGGCAACGACAGCTCCGACTCCATGAACGGCGGCGCGGCCCTGTTCGGCTACGGGAGGAACTACGGCTCCGGCTACGGCACCTACAACATCGGCTCCTCCTATGAAAACTTCTACGGGGCCACCTTCGACGGCACCACCTACACCACCATTTTGACCGGCGCGGGCCCCACCTACTACGGCCCCTCCTATCCCGGCCTGGAGCTTACCAACGAGGCCACGGGCGAGGTAGTCTCCACCTATGAGGGCGAGGGCCGGGACACCGTGGTCAATTCCGTGTTCGGCGTCATGGACCACCAGGGCGCGGAGCAGGTGACCCTGGACGAGGGCTCCGTCTGGAACACGGAGGAGGCCGTGATCCTGGTCCGCGGCGCGCAAAACTCCACCTTCACCGTCTCCGGCGCGGAGCTGAATCCCGCCTCCGGGGTGATTTTCCAGCAGATGGACGACGACGACGGCTACGGCACCTCCGGCGGCGGCGGCGACACCTCCGGCGACCAGGGCTTCCACAAGTGGGACGGCAGCGCCTGGGGCATGCCCACCTTCTCCTCGGGCTTCCGGGACGCCAACGAGGCGGGCTTTGCGGCGCCCGCCAGCGGCGGCAGCTACGGCACCACCCTGAACCTGACCGCAGGCAGCGCCCCGGTGACCTACACCGGCGACGTGTTCAACGGCACAGGCACGGGCAGCGGCACGAATCCCGGCGGGCTCCTGGTAAACATCGGCCGTGACGTGACCCTGGAGGGCGCCATCACCGCCACCTCCGCGGTTCACGGCCTGCCCTATACCCCGGAAGCGGTGGAATATCTCGACACGCTGGCGGACCGCTACGGCGAGGGCGTGGCCCCCAACGGCGGCGAAGCCCGGACCGTGCAGTACGCCCTGCTGGACGCGGACGGAAACGTCACCGAGGACGGGGCCAAAGCGGCCTTCATCCAGATCACGGAATTCACCATGAACGAGTACTACATCATCTCCCACGTGATCAACAAGCCCATGGCGGGCGCCAACGTGCTGGTCACCGTGGAGGAGGGGGCTGCCTGGAAGGTCACGGAGGACTGCTACATCTCCGGCCTCCAGAACGACGGCACCATTGAAATCGCCGACGGCGCAACGCTTTACGTCAGCGGCGAGCCCTACGACGGCAAGAGCCGCGAAGCCGGGGACCTGTCCGCGGGCGAGGGCGGCGGCAGCGTGGACACTGCCGATTGGACCGTGGGCGAGAACTACCGGGCCCAGGCCACGGGCAAGTACGCCGACATCACCATCGACGGCGGCCTGTTCTACTACGTGGGCGCCTCCAGTCCCGTCACCGGCGTGGCCATCCTGGACGTGGCCTTCAATCTCCAGGGCTGGCTGGTGGTTGCCGACGACGGCAGCTACTCTGTCAGCACGGAATACGTGGAAATGGAGCAGACCGGCTTCGGCGGCCCCGGCGGTCCCGGCGGTCCCGGCGGCCCCGGCGGCGATATGCCCCCCGAGCCCCCCGACGGCATGATGGGCCCGCCTCCGGATATGCCCTGATACTATTCACTGATTAAAACATGAAGTGTTTTAATCGGGGCGGCCTACGGCCGCTGCCCCGCATAAAATGCGGGGAGTGAAATAGTTCCTTACT
>CAJOIC010000080.1 GCA_905234625.1 uncultured Oscillospiraceae bacterium
CGAGCGCATCTGCGGCGTGACCATCCTCTTTCAAGGGGAGCGGGCCGCGCTGTACAGCGCTTTATCCCGCTTCTCCTATGAGGAAGCCGGAGAAGAAGCGCATGTACTCAGCCCTCACAGCCGCGAGATCAATCGGGAGTACAAGGAAAAGCTGGTCTTCCAGGTGCTGCGGCACTATGGGAAAAAGCTCCTTCTGCCCCTGCCGCTCCGGCGGGTGATCAATACCGTGAGCGCCATGCCCCGCCTGTGGCTGGCAGCGAAGATGCTTTTGCGGGGCAGACTGACCGTGGAGGTGCTGGACGGCGTGGCCATCGGCGCCTCACTTCTGACGGGGGATTTCTCCACCGCGGGTTCCGTGCGCTTCCTGCTCTCCCTGGGCGAGACCCTGGACGACTGGACCCACAAAAAATCCGTGGATGATCTGGCCAAGAGCATGTCCCTACAGGTGGACAAGGTCTGGCTTTTGACGGAGAGGACGGTACCCAGGTGCTCGTCCCGCTGTCTCAGGTTCAGGCCGGAGACCGGATCATCGTCCACACTGGCCATGTCCTGCCGCTGGACGGCATCCTGGAGCAGGGGGACGTGATGCTCAATCAGGCGTCGCTCACCGGGGAATCTGTCCCCGTGGCAAAGCGTCCCGGTGCCGCCGTCTATGCGGGCAGCGTGGTGGAGGAGGGCAGCTGCGTCCTGCGTGTGACCCACGCCGCGGGCGAGAACCGCTATGACCGTATCGTGCGCATGATCGAGGAATCCGAGCGTCTGAAATCCGGCACCGAAGACCGGGCCTACCGCCTGGCGGACAAGCTGGTGCCCTGGTGCCTGGGCGGCAGCGCCCTGACCTGGCTGCTGACCGGCAACACCACGCGGGCCGTCTCGGTGCTGATGGTGGACTTCTCCTGCGCGCTGAAGCTCTCCATGCCGCTGAGCGTCCTGTCCGCCATGCGGGAGGCGGGCCGCCACAAGATCACCGTCAAGGGCGGCAAGTACATGGAGCTTTTGAGCAAAGCGGACACCGTGATCTTTGACAAGACCGGAACTCTCACCAACGCCTGTCCCACGGTGCGCAAGGTCGTGCCCTTCCGGGGACAAGATGAGCGGGAAATGCTGCGCGTGGCCGCCTGCCTGGAGGAGCACTTCCCCCACTCCGTGGCAAACGCCGTGGTGCGCGCCGCCCGGGAGCGGGGGCTGGACCACCGGGAGATGCACAGCGAGGTGGAATACGTGGTGGCCCACGGCATCGCCTCCCGCATCGGCAACGAGCGGGCCGTCATCGGCAGCCGCCATTTTGTCTTCGAGGACGAGGGCGTTTCCATCCTGCCGGAGGATCAGCCCCGGTTTGATGCCCTGGAACCGGACTGCTCCTGGCTGTACCTCGCCATCGGCGGGCGGCTCTCCGCAGCCATCGGCATCCATGATCCGCTGCGCCCGGAGGCGAAGGAGATCGTGAGCCTTCTCCACGGGGCCGGGATCCAAAAGGTCGTCATGCTCACCGGGGACAACCGCGGCACCGCGGCCGCCATTGCGGAGAAGCTGAACATTGACGCCTGGCGCGCCGAGGTGCTGCCGGAGGACAAAGCGGCCTTTATTCGCGCCGAACAGGAGGCGGGCCGCAAGGTCGTCATGATCGGCGACGGCATCAACGACGCGCCCGCCCTGTCGCTTGCGGACGTGGGCGTGGCCATTGGCAGCGGGGCCAGCATCGCCCGGGAGGTGGCGGATATCACCATCGCGGCGGAAGATCTGCGGGAATTGGTGCTGCTGCGGGAGCTCTCCCAAAAGCTCATGGGACGCATCGACCGGAATTACCGCTTTGTCATGGGCTTCAACGGCGCGCTGATCGCCCTGGGGGCATTCGGCGTGCTGCCGCCTGCCACCTCGGCCCTGCTGCACAACAGCTCGACTTTGCTTCTGAGCATGGACTGCATGACGCCGCTGATTTAATTGCGAAACTCGTTTCGCAATTAAGGACTCGCGCTCATCGCAGCGGCTTTAGGCCGCTTTGGTCGGCGCGAGGCCTCGCTAAGCTCGGCTCTGGGTGTTTTTGAGGCGGCAAAGCTGCCTCAAAAACGATTCTGATTCCCTTCGGGATGAAAAAACTAAGTTTGTTTGCAACTCTTGTAATTATCTCGGAGGAATACAAAGGAGCTTTCTTATGAAATACGGAATCCTGGGCGGCTTTATCAAGTTCACCTTTGCCAAAACAGCCTTTGCCTATTTGGAAGAAGCAATCCCGGGACTGGATATGGTCTCCTACAAAAAACGGGTGCTGCGGGAGTATCGGGCCATCGTGGAGCGGACGCCGGGCATCGGGAGCATGAAGGACAACATGTTCGTGCTGACCATGTACTGCGGGGCCTTTGCGATCGCACTCTACAAAGAGGCGGAGGGCCGGATGGATGAGAAGACGCTGAAAGGGCTGATCCGCGCGCTGGCCTACTGCCCCCTGATGGTGAAGGCCAAGCAGGGCAAGAGCGCCTTTACGGAAAAGGAGATCGCAAACCGCACCCGACAGGCACAATGGTCGCGGGACCACATCGACGAATACCCGATGAACTGGTTTTACTACTTTAAAACCGTGCCGGGAAAGGAAGAATATTACATCACCCACAAGCAGTGCGGCATCTGCAAACTCACGAAGCAGGAGCACTGCGAGGGCCTCACGAAGCATCTGTGCATGATGGACTACTACACCTTTGAGATGCAGGGCGCCGTGCTGGATCGGACAAAGACCCTGGGCTGGGGCGACGACGAGTGCAACTTCCATCTGATGAGCCGGGCCAGAGCCGAGGAGCTGGGCTTCATGCCGGGCCCGGACGCGAAATAAAAGGCCGACAGCCTTTTTAAGAATCAGGAGGAGAACAATATGCTTTTAACGGTTTTTTTGGCGCTCGTATTCTGCGCAGCAATCACGATCCTGCTCATCTCGGCGGTGACCTTTGTTCAGGATACGAGGTTTTTCTCCTCAGCTCCGAAAGAGGCGCAGGAGGTCTTGAAGCCCAGAAACGAGGAATTGTTCTTCGGCGCCCGGGCCATGGGCTGGGTGCTGATGATCCTCAGTGTTTTGATGATATTGGGCGTAGGAGTGATCTCCATCTGGGACGGTTTTCGGAGCGGCTTTTCTTTTTTACAGTTCTTCCTGCGCTTTGTTTTGATCTTTACGATCTACAAAGCCTACGACATGATTTTCTTTGACTGGTTTTTGCTGTGCCGTTTCCGGTTCTTCCAGTATTACTACCCCGAGGTGGCGCCCGTGTACGACGGCAGAAAGTACGGCTTTAACCTCACAAGCCAGCTGCTGAAGCTGTTTGTCATTTTTCCCGCGGTGTCCGCGCTGGCGGCCTGGATCTGCACCCTGTCCTGATCCCGCGGGAAGGCTTGGGGCACGGATTCAATGAGGCGACAAAAAACAGAGGAGTATCTTTCCCATGAAATATTTTGAATTTGGCAAAGAGAATGAGGAATTGATGGTTCTCCTGCACGGCGGCGGGACCAGCTATCTCGGCGTTCTTCCCACCGCGAAGAAGATCGCGGAGAAATATCACGTGATCCTTGTTGCCTATGACGGGTTCAACCCCTCCGAGCCGGAGACGGAGTTTCGCTCCGTGGCCTGGGAGGCCAGGGGGCTGGAGGACTACATTATCGCAAACTGCGGCGGCAAGGTGGATATCCTCTACGGCCTCTCCTACGGCTGCCGGACGCTGATGCAGGTGCTGGAAGACGACCGCCTGCAGATCACCACGACCATTGCCGACGGCATGTCTCTGCGGGACTACCCGGATATCAAAAGCAAGGCATTGAAAGAGCTGTATCTGTTTTTCTTTACCGGGACCTTCTTCGTTGTCATGGGCCGGGCGGGAAAGCTGCGCAAGCGCTTTCTGGCGAAGATCACGGGCCGCAGCATAGAGGAGGCCGACAGGATCCTCTACACCAAAGCCAGCTGGCGAAGCTGGAAGAACCAGGACAAGTGCCTGATCGG
>CAJOIC010000081.1 GCA_905234625.1 uncultured Oscillospiraceae bacterium
GAGCATTCACTATAACGTGTTCAGAACCACTGACTAGCCATACCTCAGATCACCAAAGTGAATCTGCCTCATTTTAACAGGATTCTTTACACTACCTCCACCATCCGTATGAGTGCGCTTGCGTCAGGGGAAGAAAGGGGCATCCGACATCATTGTATTACTTGGGAATTGATTTAGGCACCTCAGCGGTGAAGCTGCTGCTGGTGGACGGGGCAGGGAGCATTTTGAACTCGGTTACAAAGGAATACCCGCTGCTTTTGCCAAAGCCCGGCTGGGCGGAGCAGGAGCCGGCGGAGTGGTGGAGCGCCTGCCTCGGCGGGATCACAGAGCTGCTGTCCGGGTTTGACGCATCGCTTGTGTGCGGCATCGGCGTCGGCGGACAGATGCACGGCCTGGTGGCGCTGGATGAAAACGACGCGGTGATCCGTCCCGCGATCCTGTGGAACGACGGGCGCACGGCGGAGGAGACGGAGTGGCTGAACACCGTGATCGGCAGGGAAAAGCTCTCCGCCCTCACGGCCAATATCGCGTTCGCGGGCTTCACCGCGCCGAAGCTGCTGTGGATGCGAAAGCATGAGCCGGAAGGCTTCGCCCGCATCGCGAAGATCATGCTGCCGAAGGACTACATAAACTATCGCCTCACCGGCGTCCACACCTGTGACTTCTCGGACGCCTCCGGCATGCTGCTGCTGGATGTGGAGCACAAGGTCTGGTCAAAGGAAATGCTGGATATCTGCGGCGTTTCCGAGGCGCAGATGCCGAAGCTCTTCGAGAGCTATGAGGTCATCGGGACAGTCAAGCCGGAGATCGCCCGGACACTGGGCCTTTCTGAAAACGTAAAGGTGGTTGCCGGCGCGGGGGACAATGCCGCCGCGGCAGTGGGTACCGGCACGGTGGGCGATGGAGCCTGCAATATCTCCTTAGGCACCAGCGGGACGATCTTTATCTCCTCGGAGAGATTCGGCGTCGATCCCAATAACGCCCTGCACGCCTTCGCCCACGCGGACGGGAAATATCACCTCATGGGCTGCATGCTCTCCGCCGCCAGCTGCAACAAGTGGTTCTGCGACGAGATCCTGAAAACGCAGGATTACGCCGCCCAGCAGGCGGATATCACCGACGACAAGCTGGGGAATAACCGGGTGTTCTTTTTGCCGTACCTCATGGGGGAGCGCAGTCCCATCAACGACACGGACGCCCGGGGGATGTTCATCGGCCTGTCCATGGACACCACCCGCGCCGACATGGTGCAGGCGGTGCTGGAGGGCAGCTTTGAGGTGGCGAAGAGCATCGGCGTGAGGATCGAGCGCTCCAAGCTCTGCGGCGGCGGGGCGAAAAGTCCCCTGTGGCGAAGGATCCTGGTAAACGTGCTGAATATCCCGCTGGACATTCCCCAGACGGAGGAGGGGCCCGGCTATGGCGCGGCGATGCTGGCCATGGTGGGCTGCGGAGCGTATGCGGGGGTTAAGGACTGCGCCGACGCGCTGGTCCGCACCACCGAGACCGTCCTGCCCGAGCCGATCCTTGCCGCCCGGTACGAGGAGCGATATAATATGTTCAAGCAAATCTATCCCGCCTGCAAAAATCTCTTCAAGGAGCTGATGTGATATGAAGATCCATTCGGTTTTGGATGCGGAATTCAAGCCCTATGGCAAGGTGTTGGAGGGCTATGACACCACCGAGCTTAAAAGGGTCATGCTTGCTATCGAACTGCCGGAGAGCGGCACGGCCTATCGTCCGGGCATCGAGAGCCTGGAGGCCTGCGATATCTTTTCGGAGCTCCGAGACCGGGCCTACGGCGGTATGCCCATCCAGCTCGGCATGTGCTGGGGTCATAACACGAAGCTCAACTGCCTCGAATACCACCGGGACAGCGAGGTGAACATCGGCACCCACGATTTCATCCTGCTGCTGGCGAAGGAGGACGAGATCGAAGCCGGGGTCCTGGGCGTTCCGGGTCCCGGCGGGGGTAGCGGTGGAGGTGTACGCTACCACGCTGCACTACGCGCCCTGCCACACGAGCGCAGAGGACGGCTTCCGCGTAGCGGTGGCCCTGCCTCTGGGTACAAATACCGAAAAGCCCGCGATCACGCCCGGAAACGACGAGGATAAAATGCTCTGGGCGCGGAACAAGTGGCTGCTGGCCCATCCTGAGACGAGCGAAGCGAAAAATGGCGCCTATATCGGCTTGAAGGGCGCGAACAGGAGGAACTCTGATATGACAAACATTCCCGAAGTCAAGCTCGGCATTGTGGCCGTGAGCCGCGACTGCTTCCCGATCGGCCTGTCCGTAAAGCGCCGGGAGGCCATCAAGGCCGCGTATACGGGCGAGCTTTACGAGTGCCCGATCACCGTGGAGAATGAAAAGGATATGCTGAAGGCGGTCGAAGACGTCAAGGCCGCCGGGTGCAACGCCCTGGTGGTGTTCCTCGGAAACTTTGGCCCGGAGACGCCCGAGACCCTGATCGCCAAGTACTTTGACGGCCCTGTGATGTTCGTTGCGGCCGCCGAGGGCGACGGCGATCTCATCAACGGCCGGGGCGACGCCTACTGCGGCATGCTCAACTGCTCCTATAACCTGGGCATGCGGCATTTGCAGGGCTACATCCCCGAATACCCCGTGGGCACCGCCGAGGATATCGCCGCCATGATCGCGGATTTCGTGCCCGTGGCCCGGGCCGTTATCGGCGTTAAGAATTTGAAGATCATCACCTTCGGTCCCCGGCCCCAGGACTTCTTTGCCTGCAACGCCCCCATCAAGGGCCTGTACGAGCTAGGCGTGGAGATCGAGGAGAACTCGGAGCTCGACCTGCTCGTCAGCTACAAGGCCCACGCCGGGGACGAGCGCATCCCGGAGGTCTGCGCCGATATGGCCGCGGAGATGGGCGAGGGAAAATACTTCCCCGATCTTCTGGAGCGCATGGCGCAGTTCGAGCTGACGCTGCTTGACTGGGCGGAGGAGCACAAGGGCGCGCGCAAATATGTCGCCTTTGCGGACAAGTGCTGGCCCGCCTTACCGGAGCAGTTCGGCTTCGAGCCCTGCTATGTGAACTCCCGCCTGGCCTCCCGCGGCATCCCCGTGAGCTGCGAGGTGGACATCTACGGCGCGCTGTCCGAGTACATCGGCGCCTGCGTCTCCGCCGACGCGGTGACGCTCCTGGACATCAACAATTCCGTACCCGCGCAGATGTGGGAGGAAAATATCAAGGGCAAGTTCGACTATACCTTGACCGACACCTTCATGGGCTTCCACTGCGGAAACACCCCGTCCTGCAAGATGTGCTCGGACCGGGCGGTGAAATACCAGCTCATCCAGCACCGGCTGCTGGAGCCGGAAGGAAGCGAGCCCGATTTTACACGCGGCACGCTGGAGGGCGATATCGCCCCGGGCGAGATCACCTTCTACCGCCTGCAGTGCGATTCGGACGGCAACCTGCGCTCCTATATTGCAGAGGGGGAGGTGCTGCCGGTGGCCACCAAGTCCTTCGGCGGCATCGGCGTTTTCGCCATCCATGAGATGGGCCGCTTCTACCGCCATGTGCTCATTCAGAAGCGCTACCCCCACCACGGCGCGGTGGCCTTCGGCCATCACGGCAAGGCGCTCTTCGAGGTGTTCAAGTTCCTGGGCGTGAAGGATATCGCGTACAACCAGCCCAAGAGTCTTCCCTATCCCACGGAGAACCCCTGGGCATGAAGACGGAAAACTGCGTTCTCGGCATCGAGCTGGGCTCGACCCGCATCAAGGCCGTCCTCATAGACGAGCGGCACATCCCCATCGCCTCCGGCGACTATGAGTGGGAAAACCAGTTGGTAAACGGCGTGTGGACCTACTCCATGGGCGCCGTACATGAGGGCGTCCGGGCAGCCTATGCCGATCTGGTGAAAAACCTCGGTGAGCCCATCACGACGCTGGGCGCCATCGGCGTGTCCGCCATGATGCACGGCTATCTGCCGTTTGATCAGGACGGAAACCAGCTCGCGGAGTTCCGTACCTGGCGCAACACCATCACGGGCGAGGCCGCGGCGGAGCTGACGGAGCTTTTCGGCTTCAACATACCCCAGCGATGGAGCATCGCCCACCTTTACCAAGCGATCTTAAACGGCGAGGAGCATGTCAAGGACATCGCGTTTCTCACCACGCTGGCAGGCTATATCCACTGGCAGCTCACCGGCGAGCGGGTCATGGGCGTGGGGGAGGCTTCCGGCATGTTCCCCATCGACAGCGAAAAGCTCGACTACGATGAGGGTATGGTGCAGAAGTTCCAGGCGCTCACCGGCATCGACCTGCGGACCATTCTGCCGAAGGTGCTTGTGGCCGGGGAAAACGCCGGGCAGCTCACGGAGGCGGGCGCAAAGTTCCTCGATACCTCCGGGACGCTGAAGCCTGGCATTCCCGTCGCCCCCTGCGAGGGCGATGCGGGCACCGGCATGGCAGCGACCAATTCCGTCCGGGTGCGGACAGGGAACGTCAGCGCGGGCACGTCGGACTTTGCCATGATCGTTACGGATAAGCCTCTCGGCGTACACCGGGAGATCGACATGGTGACGACCCCGGCAGGCGCTCCGGTGGCCATGGTACACTGCAACAACTGCACGTCGGACATAAACGCCTGGGTGGAGCTGTTCTCCGAGTTTGCGGACGCCATCGGCGTACCCGTGGATAAGGGTGCGCTTTTCACCCTGCTGTTCCGAAAAGCCCTGGAGGGTGACGCCGACTGCGGCGGTCTTCTGAGCTACAACTACTTCTCCGGCGAGGGCGTGACCGATCTCGACGAGGGCCGGCCTGTGTTCGCCCGGATGCAGAACGCCAAGTTCACCCTGGCGAATTTCATGCGGACCCATCTTCTCTCCGCTCTGGCGACCCTCAAAATCGGCCTGGACATCCTGACCCAGAGTGAGCAGGTGCAGATCGACAAACTCTACGGTCACGGCGGCTTCTTTAAGACCCCGGAGGTGGGCCAGCGGATGCTGTCCGCCGCCGTGGGCGCGCCGGTGTCCGTGATGGAGACCGCCGGCGAGGGCGGCCCGTATGGCATGGCGCTCCTCGCGGCCTACATGCTGTGGAAAGACGAGGGCGAGAAGCTAGAGGACTACCTGGAGAACAAGGTCTTTGCAAACGCCAAATCGTCCACCCTCATGGCGGACGCATCGGACATCGCGGGCTTCAACGTGTTCCTGTCCCGATACAAAAAAGCACTGCCCATCGAGCGGACAGCGACGGAGGCCTTTTAAATGCTGGAAGAACTGAAAAAGCAGGTCTGCGAGGCAAATCTGCTCCTGCCGAAATATAACCTCGTGACCTTCACCTGGGGCAACGTCTCCGGCATCGACCGGGATAAGGGGCTGGTCGTGATAAAGCCATCGGGCGTACCCTATGACGGCATGACGCCGGAGGATATGGTCGTGGTGGATCTCGGCGGAAATACCGTCGAGGGGAAGTGGAAACCATCCAGCGATACGCCGACCCATGTGGAGCTGTACAAGGCATTTCCAGCCTGCGGCGGCATTGTCCATACGCACTCCCGCTGGGCGACGACCTTTGCCCAGGCCGGGCGGGAGATACCGGCGATGGGAACCACCCAGGGCGATTACTTCTACGGCGCGATCCCCTGCACCCGTCCCATGACGGACGCGGAAATACAAGGCGAGTACGAGAAACGAGAAGGAGACCGGCAGGGTCATCGTGGAAACCTTCGCCGACAAAGATCCCGCCGCCATCCCCGGGGTGCTGGTGTACTCCCACGGCCCCTTTGCCTGGGGCTCGGACGCCATGGACGCGGTGCACAACGCGGTGGTCATGGAGGAGGTCGCCTTCATGGACTGGCACGCCATGGTGCTGAACCCGGAGCAGGGTCCCATGCAGCAGACGCTTCTCGACAAGCACTATCTCCGCAAGCACGGCGCGAACGCCTATTACGGCCAGGGCTGACCGATACGCATGACCCAGGACCCGTGATCCTGTTTCACTCCTACTCTTTTTCTTGCACCAGCGACACCGCCATGCCGTCACGGGCGGCATAAAGCATGTCCCGCCGTGGTTTCACGGCGGGATGTTCTTTTACCTCAGTGCAGTTTATACATGCCCGTGCGGATGGCGGCGATCACGCCGCCGTCGATGAGAAGGTCCGTGCCGGTGATGAAGCCCGCGTGCTCACCGAGAAGGAACGCGCCTGCCTCCGCGATCTCGTCCGCCGTGCCGGTGCGCATGGCAGCGGAGGCGTCGATCATCTGCTGGTAACCCTCCCCCGCTGCGGCAAACTCGTCGTAGGCCAGGGGCGTCACGATGACGCCGGGGCTGATGGTGTTGATCCGGGCCCGGCGCTCCCGCCAGGTGGTGGCCGCGGCCTTCTGGGCCTGGAGATGATTGATGCGCTTCGCGATCATATAGGCGATGCCGGAGCGCTCCATGGCGGTCTCGCGGATAAAGGGGATATCCATGAGCTCCTCGGTGGTCGATGTCGTTGGGGATGGGGTACATATATCCCGTCTGGCTCGCCACCACGAGGCCCGCGCCGCCGGGGGCCATGATCCGGCCGAAGGCGTCCAGCGCATAGCCGGTGCCCACCATGTCCAGGGCCAGGATATGCTCCGGGCTCGCCTGGCTGGGGGAAGCGCCCGCCGTGTCGATGAAGTACATCACCGGCCCCAGAGACGCCGCTTTCCGGGCGAAGGCCTCCACCGATTCCTTTTCCATGGCATTCACGACGAAGGTCTCCACGTCATAGCCGTTATAACGGAAATCGTGAGCCGCCTGCTCCAGGTTTTTCTCGCTGATATCGCCCAGCAGGATCGTCCGCCCCGCCGCGATCCGCCGCGCGATGGCCGAGCCCATGCAGCCCGCGCCCAGCAGGGCGATGATTTCCTTCTTCTCGTTTCGATCAAAGATCATGTCCTTTTCCTTCCTTGTTTGGTAGTCTCCTGTTATGAAAGCATTTTATCGTTTCTTTTTCTGCAAAAGCCGCATCATTTCCCGGCCCAGCACGGCAAACAGGATCATCACCGCCAGGTAGTCCAGAAAGAAGAAAACACGCGGCTCGTTGTAATCGAAAAACACAAATCCGGTCTTCAAAAACATGTAGGTCGGAAGCTGCCGCCTTACGAACACATAACAGCCATAAAGCGCAATCACAGCCAGCGCGGCTTTGCCGGCCTTAGGCAGCCTGTCCAGCGGCTTTTCCAGGTGCATGCCCGCATGGACGCACATCAGCACAAAGCCCCAATAGGCCAGCGGCAGATGTATGGCCCGCATGGCCGAGGACAATCCCGCCGTCGGCAGGAACGTGAACAGATGCTTGCTCATGAGGATCCCTGTGAGCGGCTGGGCGATCATGAAAACCAAAAGCAGAAGATCAACGGTTGTCTGGAACACGCGTCGGGGTGTATAGCGACCACGGAACAGGCCCCTGAGCCACGCCCGGTTCAGCCGGTGATGCGTGAGGAACAGGCACAGCATCAGCGTTCCGGCGATCTCATGGAAAGCCTCTCCCACCAGCGAGTAGGCCATCAGCACCGGGAGCAGCGCGACCATGACCGCGTCAACGATCCATCGCCTGGTTTTCATCCCAATAAGCCCAGATCGTCCAGCCACGCGGAGACAGACGCCCGCACCTTCTCCGGGTCGTTCTGCGCATCCGCGCCGCGGACCGCCAGTCCCTCGGCCACGGTACAGTCCGGATAGGCCGCGGCAAGACTGCGGTCAAAGCCTGAAAGGCCGCTGCCCTCATGGGTGGAAAACGGGATCAGCGTCTTTCCCTCCAGCGGCGTACTCTCAAAGAAGGTATACAGGATCATGGGCCAGTCGCCCCACCAGACCGGCGCGCCGATGAAGATCGTGTCATAGTCGGCAAGATCGGGAAGCTCGCCCGCGATGGCCGGGCGGGCGCCGTCCTTCTGCTCCTCCAGCGCCATGTCGGTCAGCTCGTCGTAGGTCATGGGATAGTGATCGTCCGCCGGCAGGATCTCATACAGATCCGCACCGGTCGCCTCGCCGATCATCTCCGCCACGATGGCGGTGTTGCCATGGTCGATCACGCCCACATTGTACTGCTCGCCCGTGCGGGAGAAATAGACGACCAGCACCTTGCTCCCGGATCCGGTCGGTTCCTCCGGGGTGGGTTCCGTTGGTTCCTCCGGGACGTCTTCCATCGCCGGCGCAGCTGTTTTGGTAGGCTGCGGCGTTTCGCCGGATGTGCCGTCCGCCTTCCCGCAGGCGCACAGCGCAAAAAGCAGCGCCAGGGCAAGCAGCAGGGGAATGGTTCTCTTCATAAAACAGGACTCCTTTATTCAAACTCGGCGGCGACCTGCTCCAACAGTTCCCGGATGGGCAGGTGCTGGGGGCAGATCCTCTCGCACTTGCCGCATTTTAGGCAGTCGGAGGCCTTGCCGTGATCCCGGGTCAGGATGTTTTCGTAATAGTAATCCTGGTTCCAGTTGTGGAAGGTGGTCTTGAGGTTATAGCAGGAGAACAGCTCCGGGATCTGGATATTCCTCGGGCAGTCGTTGTCCAGCACGCAGTAGTGGCAGGCCGTACAGGGGATCATGCCCATGGAGGAAAAGATCTTCCGAACCTGGTTCACAGCATCCATTTCCCGTTCGGTCAGAGGCTGCGGTTCCGCCATGAAGCTTATGTTCTCATTTAGCTGCCCGATGGTGGACATGCCAGAGAGCACCATCATCATGTTGTCGAAGCCCGCCGCGAACCGCAGGGCGTAGCTGGCGTTGCTGCCGTTTCCCAGCGACCGGAATATACGATCTGCTTCGTCCGGCAGGTTGACGAGGCTGCCGCCCTTCACCGGCTCCATCACGATGACGGGCTTTCCGTGCTTTGCCGCCGTCTCATATACCTTGCGACTCTCCACGGACGGATCCTCATAATCCACGTAGTTGAACTGGATCTGCACCGCTTCGATCTGCGGGTATTCGGTCAGGATACGGTCCAGCACGTCCGCCCGGTCGTGGAAGGAGATTCCGAAGTGCCTGATCTTCCCCTCCGCCTTCAGCTCCAGCGCCGACTCATAGGCACGGCAGCGCTTGAACTTCTCGAAGATCGCCCCGTCCTGGGCGTGCATCAGGTAGAAGTCGAAATACTCCACGCCGCAGGCCTGCAGCTG
>CAJOIC010000082.1 GCA_905234625.1 uncultured Oscillospiraceae bacterium
GGCTATGGCGCGGCGATGCTGGCCATGGTGGGCTGCGGGGCCTATGACAGCGCCGCGGATTGCGCAGACGCGCTTGTCCGCACCACAGAGACCGTCGAGACGGACCCGGCTCTTGCCGCCCGGTATGAGGAACGATATAATAAGTTCAGGCAAATCTATCCTGTCTGCATAAATCTCTTCAAGGAGCTGATGTGATATGAAGATCCATTCGGTTTTTGATGCAGCGTTCCGGCCCTACGGCAAGGTGCTGGAGGGGTACGACACCGCAGAGCTGCAAAGGGCCATGCTCGCCATCGATCTGCCGGAGAGCGGCACATCCTATCGGCCTGGCATCGAGAGCCTGGAGGCCTGCGATATCTTTTCGGAGCTCCGGGACCGGGCCTACGGCGGTATGCCTATCCAGCTGGGCATGTGCTGGGGTCATAACACGAAGCTCAACTGTCTTGAATACCACCGGGACAGCGAGGTGAATATCGGCACCCACGATTTCATCCTGCTGCTGGCGAAGGAGGACGAGATCGAAAACGGCGTCCTCGACACATCCAAGGTCAAGGCATTCCTCGTCCCGGCGGGTATGGCGGTGGAGGTGTACGCCACCACGCTGCACTACGCGCCCTGCCATACGAGGGCGGAGGACGGCTTCCGCGTGGCGGTGGCTCTGCCCATGGGAACCAATACCGAAAAACCCGCGATCACGCCCGGAAACAACGAGGATAAAATGCTCTGGGCGCGGAACAAGTGGCTGCTGGCCCATCCTGAGACGAGCGAAGCGAAAAATGGCGCCTATATCGGCTTGAAGGGCGCGACAAACATTCCCGAAGTAAAGCTCGGCATCATTGCCGTTTCCCGCGACTGTTTCCCCATCGGTCTGTCCGTAAAGCGCCGGGAGGCCATCAAGGCCGCGTATAAGGGCGAGCTGTACGAATGCCCGGTCACCGTGGAGAACGAAAAGGATATGCTGAAGGCGGTCGAGGACGTGAACGCCGCCGGGTGCAATGCTCTTGTTGTATTCCTCGGAAACTTCGGTCCCGAGACGCCTGAAACTCTGATCGCCAAGTACTTTGACGGCCCTGTGATGTTCGTGGCGGCCGCCGAGGGCGACGGCGACCTCATTAACGGCCGAGGCGACGCCTACTGCGGCATGCTGAACTGCTCCTACAACCTGGGCATGCGGCATTTGCAGGGATACATCCCCGAATACCCCGTGGGTACCGCCGAGGATATCGCCGCCATGATCGCGGATTTCGTGCCCGTGGCCCGGGCCGTTATCGGCGTCAAAAACCTCAAGATCATCACCTTCGGTCCCCGGCCCCAGGACTTCTTCGCCTGCAACGCCCCCATCAAGGGCCTGTACGAGCTGGGTGTGGAGATCGAGGAGAACTCGGAGCTCGACCTGCTGGTGTCCTACAAGGCCCACGCCGGAGACGGGCGCATCCCCGCCGTGTGTGAGGATATGGCGAAGGAGATGGGGGAGGGCAGATACTTCCCCGACCTGCTGGAGCGCATGGCGCAGTTCGAGCTGACGCTCCTGGATTGGGCGGAGGCGCACAAGGGCGCGCGGAAGTACGTGGCCTTTGCGGACAAGTGCTGGCCCGCCTTCCCGGAGCAGTTCGGCTTCGAGCCCTGCTATGTGAACTCCCGCCTGGCCTCCCGCGGCATCCCCGTGAGCTGCGAGGTGGATATCTACGGCGCGCTGTCCGAGTACATCGGCGCCTGCGTCTCCGCCGACGCGGTGACGCTCCTGGACATCAATAACTCCGTACCCGCGCAGATGTGGGAGGAAAATATCAAGGGCAAGTTCGACTATACCCTGACCGACACCTTCATGGGCTTCCACTGCGGCAACACTCCCAGCTGCAAGATGTGCGCCGACCGGGCTGTGAAATACCAGCTCATCCAGCACCGGCTGCTGGAGCCGGAAGGGTCTGAGCCCGATTTTACACGCGGCACTCTCGAGGGCGATATCGCCCCGGGCGAGATCACCTTCTACCGCCTGCAGTGCGACAGCGAGGGCAATCTCCGCTCCTACATTGCGGAGGGCGAGGTACTGCCCGTGGCGACCAAGTCTTTCGGCGGTATCGGCGTGTTCGCCATCCATGAGATGGGCCGCTTCTACCGCCATGTGCTGATCCAGAAACGCTATCCCCACCACGGCGCGGTGGCCTTCGGTCATCACGGCAAGGCGCTCTTCGAGGTGTTCAAGTTCCTGGGCGTGAAGGATATCGCTTACAACCAGCCCAAGAGCCTGCCCTATCCCACGGAGAATCCCTGGGCATGAAGACGGAAAACTGCGTTCTCGGCATCGAGCTGGGCTCGACCCGCATCAAGGCGGTGCTCATCGACGAGCGGCACATCCCCGTCGCCTCCGGCAGCTATGAGTGGGAAAACCAGTTGGTGAACGGCGTGTGGACGTACTCCATGGACGCCGTGCACGAGGGCATCCGGGCGGCGTATGCCGACCTTGTGAAGAACCTCGGTGAGCCCATCACGACGCTGGGCGCCATCGGCGTGTCCGCCATGATGCACGGCTATCTGCCCTTTGACAGGAACGGAAACCAGCTCGCGGAGTTCCGTACCTGGCGCAACACCATCACGGGCGAGGCCGCCGCGGAGCTGACGGAGCTTTTCGGCTTCAACATCCCCCAGCGGTGGAGCATCGCCCATCTGTATCAGGCGATCCTGAACGGCGAAGAACATGTCAAAGACATTGTGTTTCTGACTACGCTGGCAGGCTATATCCACTGGCAGCTCACCGGCGAGCGGGTCATGGGCGTGGGCGAGGCTTCCGGCATGTTCCCCATCGACAGCGAAAAGCTCGACTACGACGAGGGCATGGTGCAGAAGTTTCATGCCCTCACCGGCATCGACCTGCGGGCCATTCTGCCGAAGGTGCTTGTGGCCGGGGAAAACGCCGGATATCTTACCGAGGCCGGCGCGACGTTCCTCGATCCCTCCGGGACGCTGAAGCCTGGCGTTCCCGTCGCCCCCTGCGAGGGCGATGCGGGTACCGGCATGGCTGCGACGAACTCCGTCCGGGTGCGGACAGGGAACGTCAGCGCGGGCACGTCGGATTTTGCCATGATCGTTACGGATAAGCCTCTCGGTGTACATAGGGAGATCGACATGGTGACGACCCCGGCGGGCGCTCCGGTGGCGATGGTGCACTGCAACAACTGCACCTCGGACATCAACGCCTGGGTGGAGCTGTTCTCCGAGTTTGCGGACGCCATCGGCGCTCCCGTGGATAAGGGTTCGCTTTTCACCCTGCTGTTCCGAAAAGCCCTGGAGGGGGACGCGGACTGCGGCGGACTTCTGAGCTACAACTACTTCTCCGGCGAGGGCGTGACCGATCTGGACGAGGGGCGGCCTGTGTTTGCCCGGATGCAGAACGCCAAGTTTACGCTGGCAAATTTCATGCGGACCCATCTTCTCTCCGCTCTGGCAACGCTCAAAATCGGCCTTGACATCCTGACCCAGACGGAGCAGGTCCAGATCGACAAGCTCTACGGTCACGGCGGGTTCTTCAAGACGCACGAAGTGGGCCAGCGGATGCTGTCGGCAGCGGTTGGCGCGCCGGTGTCTGTGATGGAGACCGCCGGTGAAGGCGGCCCCTACGGCATGGCTCTTCTCGCGGCCTATATGCTGTGGAAAGATGACGGTGAGACGCTGGAAGACTATCTCGATAATAAAGTGTTTGCTACCGCCAAATCATCCACCCTCATGGCGGACGCATCGGATATCGCGGGCTTCAACGTGTTCCTGTCCCGATACAAAAAGGCGCTGCCCCTGGAGCGGACAGCGACGGAGGTCTTATAAATGCTGGAAGAACTGAAAAAACAGGTCTGTGAGGCAAATCTGCTGCTGCCGAAACACGGCCTTGTGACGTTCACCTGGGGTAATGTCTCGGGTATCGACCGGGATAAGGGGCTGGTCGTGATAAAGCCATCGGGCGTACCCTATGACGGTATGAAGCCGGAGGATATGGTCGTGGTGGATCTCGGCGGGAATATCGTCGAGGGGAAGTGGAAACCATCCAGCGATACCGCCATGCCGTCACGGGCGGCATACACGTCCCGCCGTGGTTTTTCACGGCGGGATGTTCTTTTACCTCAGTGCAGTTTATACATGCCCGTGCGGATGG
>CAJOIC010000083.1 GCA_905234625.1 uncultured Oscillospiraceae bacterium
CGCATGGACTGCGAGTACTGCCCGGATTACACCTTCTGCGAGCTCCACGCTGTGGTCCGGGAGCTGGGGCTGGACGACCGGAAATACAGCGAGGTCTACCACGAGCGTATCGCGGACGAGAGCTCAAAGAGCATCGTCCGGGACAACTCCAAGTGCATCCGCTGCCGCCGCTGCGTCAGCACCTGCAAAGCCCAGGGAATCGAGGCCATCAGCACCCTGTTCCGTGGGGAGAATACCTGTAACGGCGCGCTCCTGCCCATCGCGGAGACGGACTGCATCGGCTGCGGCCAGTGCGTGCGGAACTGCCCCACCGGGGCGCTGTTCGTAAAGGATGATACCGACCTTCTCCGGCGGGCGCTGAACAATAAAAAGAAGCTCGTCTTCGGCATCATGCCGGAGACAGCAAGTGGAATATCCCGTTTCTTTGGGGCAAAACAGGAGACAAACGAGCTGGGAAAGCTCACGACGGTGCTGAAAAAATGCGGCGCCTATGAGGTGTATGACCTGATCGGGGTACAGGAAGCGGCGCTCCACGGCATCACGGGAGAGGCAACGATCTGTCCCGCCCATGTGAAGCCGGAGGTCCGGCACACGGAGCCGCTGGACAAGCTGTTCCGGGAAAAGGTGCGTGAAGCGGAAAGTGATACGGACGATCTCTTTATCGTGTATGTGTCCGGTTGCACGGCCTATAAAAGAGATGTGCACTGCGACGCGGTGCTGACCACCACGGAGCTGTTTGCGTTCATCCAGCGGGCCTGCGTGAGTAAGTTCACCACCCTGGACGTGTGGGCAAAGGCGGAAGAAACCGTGCCGGAACGGCTGTTCTCGGACGGGGCAATCACAGCCGACGTACAATACGCCTGCCCCGGCGGCTGCGAACACGGCGGCGGGCAGTTCCGCACGCAGGGCCATCAAAAGGGAAAAATATAAGGGAGGAAAACCTATGGATAAACTTTACTGCGGCGCCGCGAAGGGCTGCATCACACCGCCGGAGGAGCTTCTTCCGAATCTCCACGGTCTCATGAACCGCACCTTCGGCGGGGTGCTGGACGATATCTATCTGCGTGTGATCGCGCTGAAATGCGGGGAGGAGTCCGAGCTTCTCATCAGCTTCGACCTCGACAAGGTCCCGTGCCCGGCGGAGTATCTGGAAGCGGCGGGCGAGGCGGCGGGCGTGCCCGAGGACAACATCCTTCTCGCGGCAGTCCATACCCACACGGCGCCTCTGGCCGGGGACCGCACGAACGACGGCCCGAACAACATCCTCTTAAAGCCGGAGCCCGTGCAGGCGGCGACGCACAAATACGAGGCGTTTGTCAAGGATGTTCTGGTAGAGACGGTCAAGGAAGCAGCTGCCAAGATGGTGCCCGCAAAGATGGGCGTCGGCACGGGGAAAAGCTACATCAATGTGGACCGCAAGCAGCGCTATGAGTACACCGAGGCGGACGGTAGCATCCACGGCAAGTTCGCCATCGGCCAGAACCCGGAGGGGGAGGTCAGCAGGACGGTGTACCTGATGCGCTTCGAGGACCTTGCCGGCAAGCCCATCGCGTACTTCGTGAACTACCCCGTGCACTGCTGCGTGCTGAACGCCTTCCCGGCCTTTGACGGAAAGCTGGGCATCAGCGGCGATATCGCCGGGCGCATCAGCGCCTGGAACGAGGAGCGCACCGGAGCGATCACCCTTTGGACCAGCGGCGCGGCGGGGGATATAAACCCCGTCATCATGTATGAGCTCAGCTTCCCCGATCCCAAGACCGGGAAGGTCGCGCACCTCAACCCCAAAGGGGATTTCTACGATGTGCTTACCTACCTCGCCGCCCGGCACTACGACGATATCAAGCGGATCGACCGCGGGATTGTCTGCACCGAGGCGGAAGTCGAACTGGGCTGCGCGGTGGAGATCAGCCAGACCGAGGGCAATGAAAAACCCTTCGTGATCCGCCTGCACATGATGCGCCTGGGGGAGACCTGGCTTCTGGGCGCCTCCGGCGAGTTGTACGACTGTTATGCCCGGGACGTGCGAAAGCTCCTCCCGGCGAAAAACCTCATCGTCATCAACCATGACGCAAGCCAATTGGGTGACGGCAGCTACATCGCCGATGATCTGACCCTGAGCCTGCACCGGCCCATGCTGCCCGGCATGATGCACCCGAACCAGAAGCCCGGCCTGTTCGAGCCGTCCTTTTTGAAGCTGTCGCGGAAGATGTATGAGGCTCTCGATCCCCGCGCGGTGGACAAGGACCCCGGCCCCCGCGGACCGAGGGGACCGGGAGGACCCGGAGGACCCGGCGGCCCGGGCAGAAAGCCCTGAGGTGGAGCCGTGAAGCCTGAAACTGTAAAAGAAAAGACCTTATCCGCTCTGGATGTCCGGATCGCGGTCTCCGTGGCGATCTGCGTGCTGACGGCCACCGTTTTGAACCATCTTGGATGGAAATTCCCCTACGGGAACATGCAGCTGGAGATCATCCAGAAGATGACCGCCTGCATCACCTGTCTTCTCTGTGTGCAGGACAATATGCCCATCAGCCGAAAGGCGGGCGTCAACCGCCTGATCATCACGGCGATCGGCGGCGCCTGCGGCATCCTCGTCACCTGGATCGATACCCTTGTGGGGAACCAGTGGCTCATGGCGGCCATGGTGGCCCTCGGCGTCCTGGCGACGCTTATGCTGTGCAAGCTGGCGAAGGTCCCGTACATCAATGCCCGCATCGGCGGCGTGACCTTCGTGCTGGTCTCCTGCACCCTGAGCGGCTATGCCAGGATGTGGTATGCCGTTTTCCGCTTCGTTTCCACCTTCTATGGGGTGCTGGTGGTGCTGCTGGTCACCTGGCTGCTGCAGGGGAGATCACAGGCGGCCAGCCGGTAAAACAGCGGATCTAATAAAGCCGTTATTCGGAGTCTATTTATCATCATGGGAGGAAAAAGAATATGAAATCAAAATGGATCGCACTGTTCTTGTCCGTGGTTCTGGCGCTCTCCACAGCGGGATGTGCCGGCGCGGGAAACCAGAGTGCGCAGTCTGCCCAGCCGGCCGAACCTGCGGACCCCGCGCCCGCGCAGCCGGAAGGAGTGCAGGCGGAGGAAGAGCCGCAGGAGCAGACCCGGGAGGAAAAGCTCTTGGCCAGCGGCGAGGCCGGCAGCGGCCGGGCCTATACAGACCTCGGCAAGATGTATGAAAGCGGGAACGGCGTGGAGCAGAACTATGCCAAGGCGCTGGAATACTACATTCTTTCTGCCGAGGCTGCGGAGCCCGACTTCAAGGGCATGCGTCTGGCCGGCCTGATGTATCTGAACGGAACCGGTGTGGAGCAGGACTCTGCGAAAGCAGCGGAGTGTTTTGAAGCGGCCGCGGAGGCGGGAGATGTGTCCGGCGCGTACTTCCTCGGCGTTCTGTATGAGACCGGAAACGGCGTGGAGCAGAGCGACGCCGAGGCGAGAAAGTGGTACGAGAAGGCCGTT
>CAJOIC010000084.1 GCA_905234625.1 uncultured Oscillospiraceae bacterium
GGCCGCTCCCGCAGGCGAAGGCTACACCGCCGACGAGGCCGGCTACAAGGCCTATCTGAAGGACTGGGTCGCGGCCAACCCCGCCGTCCAGGCCAACATTGATGAGTTCAACGCCGGTATCGACGCGGGCGCCTACAACGAGTTCCCCCTGGAGATGTGCTTCACCGATCAGTGGTTCGGCTTTGCCGCGCTGACCCTGGATGAGTTCATCGCCGCCGGCGGCGTCGCTGAGATCCCCGCCTTCGATCCGAACCTGGCTCCCGACTGATGGCTGATAAAACACCACAAAAAGACGCCGGCTATTGCCGGCGCCTTTTTTAACGTAAGTATCATCAGTAAACGAGCCGCACGTTCTGCTCCTGGAGGAACTCCCGCCACCTGGGTCCGGGATCGGCGTTCGTTACCACGGCGGACACCTGGCGCACGTCTCCCACGGAGAGGAACGCCGTCTTATCGAACTTGTGGTTGTCCATGGCGAGGATGGTCTCCCGGGCGGCGGCCATCATGGCCTGCTTGATGTTGGCGTTCTCGATGCCCGCCTCCGTGAACTGGCCCTGCATGTCGAGCCCGGTGCAGGAGATGATCGCCTTGTCCACGTGGAAGGATCGGATGGTCTCCTCCGCCTGACGGCCGAAGAAGCAAAACACGTCCTGATCCAGGTTCCCGCCGGTGGAGATGACCTTCCAGCTCTCGTGGAGGCTGGAGAGCTCCAGGATGATCTCGATGGAGTTCGTCACGATGGTGAGTCCCTTCTTGCCGTGGAGGGCCCGGAGGACGAAATACGAGGTGGAGCTGTCGTCCAGCATAAGGAAGTCGCCGTCCTCCACCATCTGCGCCACCAGCGCGGCCACGGATTTCTTCTCTTCCACGTTCAGCTTTTTCCGCACCTTGAAGGGCGGGGCGTTCCGATTGTCGGCCAGCGTCGCGCCGCCGTAGCATTTGACCGCGAGGCCGAGCTGCTCGAGGTTTGCCAGATCCCGACGGATCGTCTCCTCCGAGACGCCGAATTGGAGAGCCAGGGGCCCCACCAGGACGCGCTCGTCCCGGCGCAGAGCCTCCATGATCTGATTTCTTCTCTCTGCTGCCAGCATTTTCTATAAACCTTTCTGTCCTGCGACCTTGGGATTTCGTGGATAATTTCGGGAAAAAGTTCTTGACAAATAATTGTCTATGACATTTAATAGGAAATGGAAATCTTATCTCTATATATACCACACTATTCAACGAAAATAAACACCTTTTTTCATGTTTTTCAATGTTTGGTGAAAATTTCACAAGGAGGACTTGTTTATGAAGTATGTTTATATGTTTTCTGAGGGCAACGCGTCCATGCGCGAGCTCCTGGGCGGCAAGGGCGCGAACCTGGCCGAGATGTCCAACATCGGCCTGCCGGTGCCCCAGGGCTTTACCATCACCACGGAAGCCTGCACTCAGTATTACGCCGACGGCCGCAAGATCAACGACGAGATCATGGGCCAGGTCATCGAGGCCGTGGCGGAGATGGAGAAGATCAACGGCAAGAAGTTCGGCGACCACGAAAATCCCCTGCTGGTCTCCGTCCGCTCCGGCGCCCGGGCCTCCATGCCCGGCATGATGGACACCATCCTGAACCTGGGTCTGAACGACGAGGTCGTCTCCTCCATGATCGCCCACAACCCCGATCCCAAGTTCGAGCGCTTCGTCTATGACTCCTATCGCCGGTTCATCCAGATGTTCTCCGACGTGGTCATGGAAGTGGGCAAGAAGTATTTCGAGCAGCTCATCGACGAGATGAAGGAGAAAAAGGGCGTCACCTTCGACGTGGACCTGACCGCCGCCGACCTCAAGGAGCTGGCCGAGCAGTTCAAGGCCGAGTACAAAAAGCAGATCGGCGAGGACTTCCCCTCCGACCCGAAGGTGCAGCTGTATGAGGCCATCCGCGCCGTCTTCCGTTCCTGGGACAACCCCCGCGCCAACGTCTATCGCCGGGATAACGACATCCCCTATTCCTGGGGCACCGCTGTGAACGTCATGCCCATGGTCTTCGGCAACCTGAACGAGAATTCCGGCACCGGCGTCGCCTTTACCCGCGACCCCGCCACCGGCGAGAAGAAGCTCATGGGCGAGTTCCTTGTGAACGCCCAGGGCGAGGACGTCGTCGCCGGCGTCCGCACCCCCATGCCCATCTCCCAGATGGAGGAGAAGTTCCCCGAGGCGTACGCCGACTTCGTGAAGGTCTGCGCCCTGCTGGAGGACCACTACCGCGATATGCAGGACATGGAGTTCACCGTGGAGAACGGCAAGCTCTACATGCTCCAGTGCCGCTCCGGCAAGCGCACCGCCCAGGCCGCCCTGAAGATCGCCTGCGATCTCGTGGACGAGGGCATGATCTCCGAGGAGCAGGCCGTTCTGATGATCGACCCGAGAAACCTGGACACCCTGCTGCATCCCCAGTTCGACGTGAACGCCCTGAAGGCCGCCACGCCCATCGGCAAGGGCCTGGGCGCCTCCCCCGGCGCCGCCTGCGGCAAGATCGTCTTCTCCGCCGAGGACGCCAAGGCTTGGGCCGCCCGCAAGGAGAAGGTCGTCCTGGTCCGTCTGGAGACGAGCCCTGAGGACATCGAGGGCATGAAGGCCGCTCAGGGCGTGCTGACCGTCCGCGGCGGCATGACGAGCCACGCGGCCGTCGTCGCCCGCGGCATGGGCGAGTGCTGCGTCTCCGGCTGCGGCGATATCGCCATGGACGAGGCGAACAAGAGGTTCACCCTCGGCGGCAAGGAGTTCCATGAGGGCGATCCCATCTCCCTGGACGGCTCCACCGGCTACATCTACGACGGCATCATCCCCACCGTGGACGCCACCATCGCCGGCGAGTTCGGCCGGATCATGGGCTGGGCGGACAAGTATCGCCGCCTGCAGGTCCGCACCAACGCCGACACCCCCGCCGACGCCGCCCGCGCCGTCCAGCTGGGCGCCCAGGGCATCGGCCTGACCCGTACCGAGCATATGTTCTTTGACGCGGACCGCATCGCCGCCTTCCGCGAGATGATCTGCTCCGACACCCTGGAGGAGCGCGTGGCCGCTCTGGCCAAGATCGAGCCCATGCAGCGGGCTGACTTCGAGGGCATCTACGAGGCCATGGAGGGCCGCCCGGTCACCATCCGCTTCCTGGATCCCCCTCTGCACGAGTTCGTCCCCACCGAGGAGGCCGACATCAAGGCCCTGGCCGATGCGCAGGGCAAGACCGTGGAGCAGATCAAGACCATCATCGCCGGTCTCCACGAGTTCAACCCCATGATGGGGCACCGCGGCTGCCGTCTGGCCGTCACCTATCCCGAGATCGCCGAGATGCAGACCCGCGCCGTCATCAAGGCGGCCCTGGCCGTGAACGCCCGGCATCCCGAGTGGAACATCAAGCCCCCCTCTGGTGGGCGAGGTCAAGGAGCTCAAGTACGTCAAGGATATCGTCGTGAAGACGGCGGACGCCGTGATCGCCGAGTCCGGCGCGGAGCTGACCTATCTTGTGGGCACCATGATCGAGATCCCGCGCGCCGCCCTCACCGCGGACCAGATCGCCACCGAGGCGGAGTTCTTCTCCTTCGGCACCAACGACCTGACCCAGATGACCTTCGGCTTCAGCCGCGATGACGCCGGCAAGTTCCTCGGCGCCTACTATGACCGCAAGATCTACGAGAGCGATCCCTTCGCCCGTCTGGACCAGACCGGCGTGGGCCAGCTGGTGGAGATGGCCGCGAAGAAGGGCCGCGCCACCCGCCCGGACCTGCACCTCGGCATCTGCGGCGAGCACGGCGGCGACCCCTCCTCCGTGGAGTTCTGCCATAAAGTGGGCCTCGACTATGTGTCCTGCAGCCCCTTCCGCGTCCCCATCGCCCGTCTGGCCGCCGCCCAGGCCGCGATCAAGGAAAAGAACGCCTGATATCACGAACCGCATAAGAAAACGCCCGGGATGTGAGATCTCCTCACATCCCGGGTTTTCTGTATCTTTATCGTCTTGCTCACCGCTCCGCCCAGGAGCTCCACTTGTCCGCCAGGGAATTGACCTGCCCCGTGAACTTCGACAGCTCCTTGTTGGGGATGCCCCTGCAGGCGCGGATGACCGCCATGAGCCGGTCGCAGGCCGCCACCAGGGCGGCAAAGGCGTCGTGGGCGCGGGCGGCCTTGGCCTTTGTCTTCGTCCGATCGACTGGGATGCCCTCCGGCGTCTCCACGTACTCCCCGGCGAGAAGATCGAAGGCCGCGCCGCTGTACGGCGCCGTGGCGTTGAAGCCGTATTCGTTCGCCAGGAGATTCGCGTAGGACTTCACCACCGCGTCCTCTCCGTGGTTCACGAAGACCATGGCAGGCTTTTCCTTGAACGCCGTGATCCAGCGCAGGAGCCCGTCCCGGTCCGCGTGGCCGCTCTTGCCGGGCAGGAAGGCCACCTCGGCGTTCACGGTGATGTCCTCCCCGAAGAGCTTCAGCTCCTTCGCCCCGTCCAGGATCTTCCGGCCGGTGGTGCCCACCGCCTGGTAGCCCACGAAGAGGATCATGCTGTCCGCCCGCCAGAGGTTGTGCTTCAGGTGGTGCCGGACGCGGCCCGCCTCGCACATGCCGCTGGCCGAGAGGATGACCTTGGGCGTTTTATCGAAATTGATCTGCTTCGACTCCTCGCTGCTGACCGCCAGCTGCACGCCGGGGCTCATCAGCGGGTTCACGCCGCTGTCCAGCAGGGCGCAGGTATCGTCGTCGAAGTACACCCGCTCGCACTGGAGGAAGATGCCTGTGGCCTCGTTGGCCAGAGGGGAGTCCACATACACCGGGAAATCCCCGTGGCCTGTCACCATGCCTCTCTCCTTGATGAGCCGGATGAAATACAGCATCTCCTGGGTCCGTCCCACGGCGAAGGAGGGGATCACCACGTTGCCGCCCCGGTCAAGGGTCCGCTGGATACAGTCGGCCAGGTACTCCACGCTGTTCTTCACGCCCCGGTCATGGAGCCGGTCGCCGTAGGTGGACTCGGTGACCACATAGTCCGCCTCTTCGATATAGGTGGGGTCCTTAATGATGGGCTGATCGGTGTTGCCGATATCCCCGGAGAAAACGACCTTCTTCGTCACGTCCCCCTCCGTCAGGAAGACCTCGATGCTGGCGGAGCCCAGAAGGTGCCCCGCATCCGTGAACCGGACGGCAACGCCCTCGGCCACCTGGATGAGCTCCCCGTAATCACAGGGCCGCAGGTGGGCGATGGCGGTCTCAGCGTCGTCCAGGCCGTAGACGGGCCCCTCGGCCACGGCGCCGGCGCGCTTGGCCTTGCGGGCCTTCCACTCCGCCTCGCTCTCCTGGATGTGGGCGCAGTCCCGCAGCATGATCTCACACAGGCGGCAGGTGGCGCCGGTGGCGTAGACGGGACCGTCATAGCCGTTTTTATACAGCAGCGGGATATGCCCCGAGTGGTCCACGTGGGCGTGGGTCAGCAGGACGAAGTCCAGCATGGAGGCGTTCACGGGGATGGGCTCGTTTACGAACACGTCCTCCCCCTGCTCCATGCCGCAGTCCACGAGACCGTACTTCCCGCCGATCTCGATCATGGTGCAGCTGCCCGTCACCTCATGGGTCGCGCCCAAAAACACCAGCTTCATAACGCTGTCGAGTAGACAGCTCGACACTCCTTTCAAGTATTTACGACTTGTGAAGGGATGTCGCTGCCCCTCACGGAACCGTGCGTGCGGTTTTCCCGCACAC
>CAJOIC010000085.1 GCA_905234625.1 uncultured Oscillospiraceae bacterium
CACCAAGGACTTCAACGAGCGCACCAAGGGCGATATGGGCATGATGATCCCCGTGGTCATCACCGTCTATGCCGACCGCAGCTTCACCTTCATCACCAAGACGCCCCCCGCGGCGCTTCTCATCAAGAAGGCCTGCGGCATCGAGACGGCTTCCGGCGTTCCCCAGCGGGACAAGGTCGCTACCATTTCCAAGGAAGACCTTCGGAAGATCGCCGAGCAGAAGATGCCCGACCTCAACTGCACCAGCATCGAGTCCGCCATGAGCATGATCGCCGGCACCTGCCGGAGCATGGGCGTTCTCGTCGGCGACTGATCGGGGGACACCCCATCTATGTGGGAGGATAACACTTCCGCTCAACCACATCTATTGGAGGAAATTTTGAATGTTCAGAGGCAAAAATTATAAAGAGAGCGCCAAGCTCATCGATAAACAGGCACTGTATGATCCCAGCGAGGCCTTCGACCTGGTCTGCAAGGCCAGCAAGGCCAAGTTCGACGAGACCGTCGAGCTCCACGTGAAGCTGGGCGTTGACGGACGCCACGCCGACCAGCAGGTCCGCGGCGCCATCGTCCTGCCCCACGGCACCGGCAAGACCCGCACCGTTCTCGTGTTCTGCAAGCCCGAGCGCGAGGAGGAGGCCAAGGCCGCGGGCGCCGATTACGCCGGCGGTCAGGATCTCGTCCAGAAGATCCAGACCGAGAACTGGTTCGACTTCGACGTGGTCATCGCCACCCCCGACATGATGGGCGTGGTGGGCCGCCTCGGTAAGGTCCTGGGCCCCAAGGGCCTCATGCCCTCCCCCAAGGCCGGCACCGTGACCCCCAACCTGACCCAGGCCATCAACGAGGTCAAGGCCGGTAAGATCGAGTACCGTCTCGACAAGACCAACATCATCCACTGCCCCATCGGCAAGGTCAGCTTCGCTTCGGCGCGGAGAAGCTCCAGGAGAACTACGAGGCTCTCATCGGCGCTATCATCAAGGCCAAGCCCGCCGCCGCCAAGGGCCAGTACATCCGCAGCTGCGTGACCGCCTCCACCATGGGCCCCGGCATCAAGGTCAACGCTCAGAAAAGCATGTAAATGACCCATCGCAGCTGATGCAGATTTCGTCCAGCCGCCAGCAGTCCCTGCTGGCGGCTTGCGGTATCTTAGGATCTTCGCTTGCTTTCACACCATATAAGATCGAACAAAGGAGCCGATCGACATGTCGATCACCGATATCACTTTTCTGTTCTGGTTTCTTCCCCTGGCGCTGGCAGCGTACTACATAGCGCGGGACACGGCCAGAGAGTACGTCCTTCTGGCTGTCAGCCTGCTTTTTTACGCCTGCGGCTCCCTGGAGTATTTCGCCCTGTTCACCGGCTCCCTGGTCGTCACGGTGGCTCTGGGCCGCTGCATGGAGAGAGCGGGAGAGCGGACGCATCTGCGGCGGATCCTGCTCATCGCCGGTATCCTGGGCAGCGTGTCTATCCTGGGCTACTATAAATACGCCGATTTTGCCGTCTCCGTCTGGAACGGCGTGACCGGCGCGGAAAACCCGCTCCGGGGCGCGGCCCTCCCCCTGGGGATCTCCTTCTTCACCTTCAAAGCCATATCCTATCTCGCCGATATTTACCGCCGCCGGGTCCGGCTCACGGACTCCCCGGTCCGGGACGCCCTGTACCTGTCCCTATTCACGCAGATCCAGTCCGGCCCTCTGTCCCGGTACGGCGACATGTCCGGCGGGGGCGCCGGCTCTCCGCCGGGGCTCACCGGCTTTTCTCAGGGCGTGTGGCGGTTCATGCTCGGATTCTGCAAGAAGGTCCTGCTGGCAAACGTTCTGTCCAACATTACCACCGAGGTCTTCGCCGCCGACCCTGCCTCGGTCTCCACCGCCTATGTCTGGCTGGGCTCCGTCAGCTACTCCCTGCAGCTGTATTTCGATTTCTCCGGCTACTCCGACATGGCCATCGGATTGACCCGCATGTTCGGCTATGACTGTCCGGAGAACTTCGACTATCCCTATATGACCGAATCCGTCAGCCGGTTCTGGCGGCGATGGCACATCACGCTGGGCGCCTGGTTCCGGGACTATGTATACATCCCCATGGGCGGCTCCCGCGTCAGCTCCCGTGGCCGGGTCTACCTCAATCTCCTGGTGGTGTGGCTCCTCACCGGCATCTGGCACGGCGCGGACTGGACTTTCATCGTATGGGGGCTCGGGTATTTCGTCCTGATCGCCCTGGAGCGCGCCGCCGATCTCCCGGGCCGCTTCAGGACCCGGATCGGCCGCGGCCTGTATCGGGCGTTCACCCTGCTCTTCATCAACTTCCAGTGGGTCATTTTCCGCGCCGGCTCGCTGCGCCAGGCGTTCGGGCTCCTTCGGCGGATGGTCGTCCCCTATCACGAGCCCCTGTCCGCCTCCCGGACCGTCTTTCTTCTGGGGGATTACGGCGTCTTCCTCGCCATGGCGGTCCTGTTCTGCTTCCCGGTGGCGGCCCGGATCGACGAAAAGCTGGCCGCCCGTCCCGCCGCCCACAAGACCTTTCGCGCCGCGGCCGCCGTTCTGACCGCCGTCCTGTTCATCTGGGCTGTGTCCTTCGTGGTCGCCGGGCGGAACAACCCCTTCGCCTACGCGAATTTCTGAGAGGAGGAAGACGATGACCTTTGAAGCATGGCTGAAAAGAATCCTTGCCCTGTTGTTCCTCCTGTTCCTCTGCGTGATGCTGATACGGAGCGGCCCCGTCCTCCGGGCGGAGAGCATCTCCCGGCATCTTATGGACGGGAGCGAGACCATGGACGGCATCGAAAGCTCCTTCGCCTCCACCCTGTGGAACAAGCGCTTCTGGATCGACCTGAACGGCGTCATGGCCCGGTCCCTGGGGATGCGGGGGTATTACAGCGGAATGGACATGTATATCACCGAAGACCGGCGGATCGTCAGCTCCTATGAAGAGACCTCCACCGACTACGAGGTTCAGGAGATCACGGCCCTGAAAACCTTCCTGGACGAGCAGGGCATCGACCTGCTGTATGTGAACGCGCCGGTCAAATACACGGACGACGACTGGTTCACGGAGGAATTCGGCATCGAGACCTACGGCAACCGCAACGCCGATCTCTTCCTCTCCCGCATCACGGACGCCGGCATCGCCGCCCTGGACCTGCGGGAGGCGCTGACCGCCGACGGCATGGACATCGCCGATATGTTCTATCGGACCGACCACCACTGGACCGTCCCCACCGGCCTGTGGGCCGCGTCGAAGATCGCGGAGGAGCTCGACCGCCGCTTCGACAGCGGCATCGATCTCTCCCTCTACGATCCGGACCGATACATCTATACCCACTGGACGGACTGCTGGCTGGGGGAGCAGGGAAAGAAGATCTCCGCCCTCTACGTGGGACTGGACGATTACACCGAGGTCAAACCCGCCTTTGACACAGACTTCACTCTTGGACCCTGGTTCATCCTCTCCGGCACCTTTGACCAATTATTCGTGAACGAATCGACCTTCTCCCCGGACGCCGACGTCTATGAGGCCGACAGCTGGCATTACGCCTATAATCAGATCCCCGCCCGGAACAATCTGGTCAATCACGGAAGCATCCTGCTGATCAGCGACTCCTACTCCCAGGTCATGGAGCCCTTCCTGGCTCTCGGGGTCCAGAATATCGATGTCCTGATCCTCCGGCAGCAGGACGACACCTTCAGCCTCCAGCATTACATCAGCGAAAACGAGTTCGACACGGTGGTCATCTGCTACGCCCAGTTCATGATCGGCGCCCATGACTATCCGAGCTCCGCCAACTACCGTATGTTCACGTTCGAGTAAAAAGGGCGCGTTGCAGAATAGCGCCGAATGAAACAAAGGCACCAGCTTTCCCGAAAAGGGGTTGGCTGGTGCCTCTGTTTGCGTTAGAATTATGGTG
>CAJOIC010000086.1 GCA_905234625.1 uncultured Oscillospiraceae bacterium
GGACGGCAGCTACGAGGTCGCCTATGAGTTCGCCGCGCTGCTGAAGGACCCGAGGGTGGAGCTCTGGTGCAGCGAACGCTGGGGCGACAAGGACCCGCTCCTCTGGGCGTCCGATCCTCTGGACGACGTCTGGGAGGGCGCCATCGCGGTGGACTACACCGCCGAGACCTCCGGCATCTGGCGGTACGTCGGCTCCGCCACGCTGGACGGACAGCTCCTCACCGGCGCCGCCTCCACCAGCATCGAGCGCGCGAACACCCTGGCCTTCTGACCAGACACGCTCCACGACCCGCTTCCTCACGGAGGCGGGTCTTTTTTTAAAACACTATGCAGCCAGCATATTGTTTGTTTCTCCCATTTTTACTAAAATAATGTAGAGCACACAAAAATGGAAGGATGGATCACGATGAAACACAAAACATTTCGCCTTCTGAACGTCCTGCTGACGCTGGCGGTGGTCCTGTCGCTGTTGGGCGGCGCAGCCCTGGCGGAGGGCCCCGGATCGGGCGACAGCATCAGTTGCTCCAGTGAGGAGCCCGCCCACCCGCTGCTGGAAAAGGCCCAGGCCGACGGCTTCAACAAGGTCTTCGGCTGCTGCGTGACAGTCGACAGCGGAAACACCCTGGAGAACCGAACGATCCGAATCATCGGCAGCGAAATGCCCGGTCCGGATACCGCGTTCAAGGTCTATTATCTGGACAACGGCCAGGCGGTCGAGATCACCGGAGCCACCCTGGTGACCCAGTCGGAAGGACCTTCGTCCATTGAGATCACGATGGCGACGCTCCCGCCGGAGGCCCACTTTGCCACCGCCTGGACCGCCTCGGAGAACGACGGCCCCGGACCGGGCGGACCCGGCGAAGGACCGAGCATCGACGTGCAGGCGGAGACCGTCGCCGCCGGACTCGAAAACAAGAAGACCGGCTATGACCATGCCGCGGGCTTCGCCATCACGCTGGACGGGGAGAACAGTCATCACTCCGGGTCGATCACCATCCAGGACCCGCCCCAGGGCTTTGGGTCCGACATCCAGGACTTCAAGCTCTTCTGGCTGGAAACCGACGGCAGTGTCATCGAGCTGAACGCGCAGGTCGGACGGGGCAACTCGCTTTCGTTTGAGCACGACCTGGACGGAAACGTCACCGCGCATTGCGTCCTCGTCTGGAACGGCGAGAGCCAGAATGAAAGCGGCGGCGCCAGCGGCGAGCCGGACCTGCTGTTCAAGCCCGTGTCCGGCGCGGACGATGCCGCGAAGACGCTCTTGACCGCCGCCGTATCGGACTATCCCGGCTACAGCGCGGACCGCATCGCGTATTACACCGTGACCCTCTGGAACAACGTGGAGGATCGTCCGGCCACCCAGGAGGAATGGGAGCAGGCCATCCGGGATGAGCACGGCGACAACATGCTCGGCGCGGAATTCACGGGCGAGGCCATGGCCAGCGGCCGGGACTTCATCGCCCTGTTCCTGAAGACGGACGACGCCGGGAACCCCTCGGTCCGCCAGATCCCCAATCAGCAGAGCATCCCCGAGACCAGCGGCGTCGACCGGACCACCGACGGGGTCTTCATCAACTACAGCACCGTGGGAGCGCTGCCCGTCCAGTCCCCCACGCCCATCGCGCTGCTGTGGCTCTGCGGGCATAAGCTCGCGGAGGTCCCGGCCGTGGCCGCCACCTGCGAGAAGGAAGGCAGTATCGCCCACTACGCCTGCGAGTGGTGCGGTACGCTCTTTGCGGACGCCGAGGGCGGAAAGGAGCTCGCCGCGACGGATACGATCGCGCCGAAGACGGAGCACGTCTGGGACGACGGCGTCGTCACCACCGAGCCCACCATCGAGGCCGAGGGCGTCCGAACCTATACCTGCACAGTGTGCAAAACAACGCGCACCGAGGTCCTGCCCAAGCTGGAAAGCAAGGTCGTCACCAAGTCGATCCAGCCCACTGAGGCGCTCGCGAACGCCGGCTACGGCACGGCCCAGGCCATCGAGGACAAGCTCGTCAGCACCCTCACCGTCACCGCGGCGGACGGGACGGGTTACGCCGAGGACAACACCTTCACCTACGAGGTGGAGCTGCAGGTGAGCCTGGACGGTGGGGAGACCTGGATCCCCGCCACGGAGGAGAACTTCCCCGACGGCGGCCTGACGATCCTCCTGCCCTATCCCTCCGAGGAGATCGCGCAGAATTACGAGAAGTATGACTTCAGCGTCGCCCACATGTTCGGCGCGACCATGAACGGGCACACTGCGGGCGAGACCGAGGTGTTCTCGAACCCGGAGAAGACGCCGGACGGCCTGCGCGTCACCGTGACGAGCCTGTCCCCCTTTGCGGTGGCCTGGAAGGAGAGCGCGGCCCAGACGGACGCGCCGGCGGCGAAGCCCGCCCAGGATAAAGGCAATCCCTCCCAGGGCAAGGGCGGGCACGCCCCGAAGCCGGGCAGCTCCCCCCGCACCGGCGATGGCACCGTCGTCGCCCCGTGGCTTGTGCTGTTTGCGCTCTGCGGCGCGGGCGCGGCCTGCCTCACGGCGAAAAAGCGCCGCGGATAAGCCCCCGCACATCGAACGACCCACCGCCCGAAACGGGCAGTGGGTCGTTTTTTCAGCCCCGGAGGGGCCGCTTTTTGATCTGGGCGTAGCGGCGGGGATACTGGGGCGGCGTGGGCTTTCCCTTCTCGATGAGGACCGCGGCGTGAGTCACGTCCGTGTCCGGGATCGTATAACACACGACGTCCCGCACGCGGCCGCCCAGGGCCTTTATCGCGAATTCGGCGTTTTTCACCTCTTCCCCACAATCCGGGCTTTTCATGGCAATAAACAGGCCGCCAACCTCCACCAGAGGCAGGCAAAGTTCCGCCAGAAGGCCAAGCTCCGCCACCGCGCGGCTCACGGCCCGGTCGTAGCGTTCCCGGCGGTCGGGCAGCTCCTCCGCCCGGCCCCAGACGCACTCCACGGAAACGCCCAGCTCCGCGCAGGTCTCGCGGATGAAGTCCAGCTTCTTGCCGACGCTGTCCACCGCCGTGAGGGCTAGGCTCGGGCACAGGAGCTTCAGCGGCACCCCC
>CAJOIC010000087.1 GCA_905234625.1 uncultured Oscillospiraceae bacterium
TTAAGACTCCTTTCAGCCTCGTGTAGATGATTTGCGGAGAGACCCACAACCTTTGGAACGATTTCCAGTCGGGATTCACTTTCCCGTCCTTGTCTCTCCATAACATGGCATAAGGACACATGCCAAGATTAACTACCTCCATAAATCTTGCCTCTGCCTTCCCGAAACTATCCGACGGATATCCGCACAAGCAATACACGCCGCATTTCCTAGAGGTCAGCAAACCATATTCTTTGAGGAGCCTCGAGGCCGCCTCTAGTGGTTCATAGTCGTCGGGAGTATCGTAGGCGAAATACATTCTCTCAGGCTTGAGGTCTGCGAGAAGTTCACAGTGCCACGCCTTCAGGATTTTTGCTTCCAGCCCGCCGGTGAAGAGGGCCATGGCCGCGGCGAGGAAAAACAGCGCGTCCCCCGGGAGGGAGGTCCGCCGCGCCGCGTCCCGCAGTCCCCCCAGGATATCATAGCCGAGGCCCAGGACCGCCCCCAGCAGCAGGAACGCCCCCGCCTGGACCAGCTGCGCGGTGACCGGCAGCTCCATCAGCGGAACAGCCGCGAGAAGAACCCGGCGCCGGGCCCGGCCTCCTCGTAGGACAGCTCCGTCAGCAGACCCGACACGGACAGCTCCCCGGAGGTCTTCTCCAGCTTATCCACCTTCAGGCCCTCCCCCCGGAGGATGAGAAGGCCCTTCACCGTGCGGACGGTCACCTCCTCCTCGTGGAAGCTGACCACCTCCTCCACCCCGGTCACCGTCAGCCGGGCCCGCTCGTCCAGGACCAGACGGTGGGGCACCGTGAGCTGATTTTTGTCGTTTGCCATATAGGAAAAACCTCCCATGTCCTTTTTTACAAGGATATGAGAGGTCATTAAACTTTATGCCGGGTTCAGCACAGCTTGGCGCCGGCGGGGATGGCGTCGTCCAGCATGAGGAGGTCCAGCTTGCCGTTCTTCTCCGCGGACAGGAGCATGCCGCAGGAATCCAGCCCCATCATCTTCCGTGGGGCCAGGTTCGTGCAGGCCACCAGGGTCTTGCCCACCAGGTCCTCCGCCTGATAGTACTGGGCGATGCCGGAGAGGATCTGCCGGGGCTCGCCGGAGCCGTCGTCCAGGGTGAAGCGCAGGAGCTTCTTGGACTTCTTCACGTTCTCGCATTCGAGCACCTTCACCACGGTCATGTCCACCTTCTCGAAATCATCGAAAGCGATCTCGGGCTTGAAGACCACGGGCTCCTCCTCGGGCGCGGGCTCCTCGGCGGGCTTGGCGGTGATCTCCGCCAGGGCGGCGAGCTCCTTCTGGATGTCGATGCGGGGGAACAGGGCCTCGCCGGTCTTCACGGCGGCGCAGACGGGCAGGACGCCGAAGGTCCCCAGGGAATCCCAGCCGTACTCCGCCGCGCCGATGCGGTCCATGATCTTCTCCGAGGTCTCCGGCATCACCGGGGCCAGGAGGGCGCCGCAGAGGCGGATGGTCTCCAGGAGGTTATACATGACCCGGGCCAGGCGGGGCCTGTTCGCCTCGTCCTTCGCCAGGACCCAGGGAGCGGTCTCGTCGATATACTTGTTGGCGCGGGAGACGACCTTGAACACCTCCGCGATGCCGTTCTGGAACTGGTACTTCTCCATCTCGGCCTCGTACCGGTCCCGGAGGCCGGATGCCAGGCCGATGAGCTCGTCGTCCACAGGATCGGCGGTCTGCTCCTCCGGCAGGACGCCGCCGAAGTACTTCTGCACCATAGCGGTGGTCCGGGAGACGAGGTTGCCCAGGTCGTTGGCAAGATCGGTGTTGATGGTCTGGAGCAGGAGCTCGTTCGAGAAGTTGCCGTCGGAGCCGAAGGGGAAGGTCCGCAGCAGGAAGAACCGCAGGGCGTCCACGCCGTAGCGCTCGGAGAGCAGGTACGGATCCACCACGTTCACCACGGCGTTCTCCGCCAGCTTCGACTTGGAGATCTTGCCGCCGTCCAGCAGGAGCCAGCCGTGACCGTAGACCTTCTTCGGCAGGGGCAGACCCACGCTCATGAGGAAGGCGGGCCAGTAGATGGAGTGGAAGCGGACGATCTCCTTGCCCACGATGTTCACGCCGGGCCAGCGTTCCATATCGTCGTACTTGTCGTTCATATAGCCCAGGGCGGTGACGTAGTTGAACAGGGCGTCCAGCCAGACGTACACCACATGGCCCGGGTCGAAGTCCACGGGGATGCCCCAGGAGAAGCTCGTGCGGGACACGCACAGGTCCTGCAGTCCGCCCTCGCAGTCGATGAAGTTGTTGATCATCTCGTTGACCCGGCTCCGGGGCTCCAGGAAATCGGTGTTCAGGAGCAGGTCCCGGATCCTGTCCGCGTACTTGGAGGCCCGGAAGAAATAGGCCTCCTCCTCGGCGTCGGTCACCTCACGGCCGCAGTCGGGGCATTTGCCGTCCACGAGCTGGCTCTCGGTCCAGAAGCTCTCGCAGGGCTTGCAGTACTTGCCCTTGTAGACGCTCTTATAGATATCGCCGTTATCGTACATTTTCCGGAAGATCTTCTGCACGGAGGCCACATGGTAGTCGTCGGTGGTGCGGATGAACCGGTCGTTGGAGATGTTCATGAGCTTCCAGAGGGCCTTGACGCCCCGGGGGCCCTCCACGATGCGGTCCACGAACTCCTTGGGCGTACAGCCGGCCTCCCGGGCCTTGTCCTCGATCTTCTGGCCGTGCTCGTCGGTGCCGGTCAGGAACATCACGTCGTAGCCCTGCATCCGCTTGTACCGGGCGATGGCGTCCGTGGCCACGGTGCAGTAGCTGTGGCCGATGTGCAGGTTGTCCGACGGATAGTAGATCGGCGTCGTCACATAAAATTTTCCCTTACTCATTCTATTTCCTCCCAATGCGGTGATTCTTTGTCAGTCAGCGTCAGAATACGTGGGGTCCTCCTGGGGCTCCGGCGTGGGGTCGGCGGCAGGCTCCGGGGTGGGTGCGGCGGTGGGCTCCGGAGTGGGCACAGCCGTGGGCGCGGCGGTGGGCTCCGGGGTGGGCACAGCCGTAGGCGCAGCGGTGGGGACGGGGGTCGCGGTGCTGGAGGCGGGC
>CAJOIC010000088.1 GCA_905234625.1 uncultured Oscillospiraceae bacterium
GATCTGGATCTCCTTCGCGGAGCAGAGGTATTCGCTCGTCACGCCGAAGCGCCCGGAGGCCACCTGCTTGATGGCGCTGTTTTTCTCCGTGCCGAGGCGTTCCGGGGCCTCGCCGCCCTCGCCGGAGTTGGATTTGCCTCCCAGCCGGTTCATGGCGATCGCCAGGCACTCGTGCGCTTCCTGCGAGATCGATCCGTAGCTCATGGCGCCGGTCTTGAAGCGCTTCACGATCTCGGACGCGGGCTCCACCTCGTCCAGGGGGATGCCGTTTTCGGGATAGTCGAAGTCCAGCAGTCCCCGCAGGGTCTGGGGCGCGCGTTCCTCGCTGATGCGGTTGGAATAGGCGAGGAATTTCTCAAAATCGCCCTCCCGCACCGCTTCCTGCAGGGTGACGATCGTCCGGGCGTCGAAGAGATGCTTTTCCGTGCGGTCGCCCTCCCGCAGCTTGTGGAAGCCCACGCTGTCGAGGGTGGTGTCCACGCCGAGACCGAGGGGGTCGAAGGCCTGGCTGTGGTGGTATTCCACCGCCGCGCCCATCTCCTCGAGACCGATGCCGCCCACCCGGCTGACGGTGTGGGTGAAGTATCTGTCGATGACGTCCTGCCGGATGCCCACCGCCTCGAAGATCTGGGCAGACTGGTAGGACTGGATCGTGGAGACGCCCATCTTGGAGGCGATCTTCACGATGCCGTGGAGGATGGCGCGGTTGTAGTCGTCGATGGCGGTGTGGGCGTCCTTGTCGAGGAGCCCCAGCTCCACGCACTCCTCGATGCACTCGTGGGCGAGGTACGGGCAGATGGCCCGGGCGCCGTAGCCCAGGAGCAGGGCAAAGTGGTGCACGTCCCGGGGCTCCGCGCTCTCCAGGATGATGGACACCGCCGTGCGCTTTTTCGTGCGGATCAGGTACTGCTCCATGGCGGACACGGCGAGGATCGACGGGATCGCCACGTGGTTCTCGTCCACGCCCCGGTCCGAGAGGATGACGATGTTTGCCCCCTGCTTGTAGGCCTTGTCGCAGGAGACGAAAAGCCGCTCCACCGCCCGCTCCAGCGGGGTGTTCTTGTAGTACAGGAGCGAGACCGTCTCCACATGGAAGCCCCCCCGCTTCATGGCCCGGATCTTCATGAGGTCCATCCGGGTGAGGATGGGATTGTTGATCTGCAGCACCCGGCAGTTTTCGGCTTTTTCCTCCAGAAGGTTGCCGTCACGCCCCACATAGACCGTTGTGTCCGTGACGCACTCCTCCCGAATGGCGTCGATGGGCGGGTTCGTCACCTGGGCAAACTGCTGCTTGAAGTAATCGAACAGCGGCGGATACCGCTGGGAGAGCACGGCAAGCGGCACGTCGGAGCCCATGGCCGCCGTCGCCTCCTGCCCCGTGCGGGCCATGGGAAGGATCGCGTCCTTCACCTGCTCGTGGGTGTAGCCAAAGGCCCGGTAGAGCCGATCCCGCATCTCCTGGGTGTGGGTGGGTACCTGGGCGTTGGGGATGGGCAGGTCGCGGAGCTGCACCAGATTCTGGTCCAGCCACTCCCCGTAGGGCTGCCGGGAGGCGTACCAGTCCTTGATCTCCCCGTCCTGCAGGAGCTTGCCCCGTCTCGTGTCGATGAGGAGCATTTTCCCCGGGCGGAGCCGGTCCTTTTTGATGACATGGGCCTCGTTCACGGGCAGCGCGCCCACCTCGGAGGAGAGGATCAGCCGGTCGTCGTCCGTGAGGTAATACCGGGAGGGCCGCAGCCCGTTCCGGTCCAGCACCGCCCCGACCAGCTCCCCGTCGGAGAACAGGATGGAGGCCGGGCCGTCCCAGGGCTCCATCATGGTGGCGTAGTAGCGGTAAAAGTCCCGCTTTTTCCGGCCCATGGCCTTGTCGTTCTTCCAGGGCTCCGGGATGCACAGCATCATGGCGAGCGGCAGCTCCACGCCGTTCATGACGAGAAATTCGATGGTATTGTCGAGCATCGCGGAGTCGGAGCCGGATGCGCTGACCACCGGGAACACCCGATCCATATTTCCCCGCAGGACGGCGGAGGACATGGTCTCCTCCCGGGCCAGCATCCGGTCCACGTTGCCGCGGATGGTGTTGATCTCCCCGTTGTGGAGGAGGACGCGGTTGGGATGGGCCCGCTCCCAGCTCGGCGTTGTGTTCGTGGAAAAGCGGGAGTGGACCATGGCGATGGCGGAGGCGTAATCCTCCGACTGCAGGTCTTTGTAGAATCCCCGGAGCTGCCCCACCAGGAACATTCCCTTATACACCACCGTGCGGCTGGACAGGCTCACGACGTAGGTATTGTCGTTCGACTGCTCGAACTCCCGCCGGGCCAGATACAGCCGCCGGTCGAAAGCCAGACCCCGGGGCGCGTCCGCCGGACGGCTCACGAAGCATTGCAGGATATAGGGCATACACGCAAGCGCGGTCTTTCCCAGGATCTCCGGGCAGGTAGGCACCTTCCGCCAGCCCAGGAAGGGCAGGCCCTCCTTGCGGAGGATGACCTCCAGCATCTTCTGCGCCTGCCGGCGCTCCAGCGTCTCCCGGGGAAAAAAGAACATACCCACGGCATAATCCCCCGCTTCCGGGAGCTTGACGCCGCACGCCAGCGCCGCCTTCTGAAAGAACGGATGGCAGATCTGGGTCATGATTCCGACGCCGTCCCCCGTCTCGCCCAGGGCGTCCTTGCCGGCGCGATGCTCCAGCTTTTCCACGATCTTCAGGGCGTCATCCACCACCGCCCGGCTCTGCCGGCCTTGGATATCCACCACTGCGCCGATGCCGCAGGCGTCCCGCTCGGTGATCTCGCCGTAGCGGAGCCATTGTTCGTTCGTCAGTTCCATGGTCAGTTCCTTTCTCCCAGCGCCGCGCGGACAAAGCCGAGAAACAGCGGATGGGGCTTGTTGGGGCGGCTCTTGAACTCCGGGTGATACTGCACCCCGATGTAAAACGGATGATCCCTAAGCTCCACGGTCTCCACCAGCCGCTTGTCCGGCGAGGTGCCGCCGATGACAAGCCCCGCCGCTGTCAGAACATCCCGGTACTCGTTGCTGAACTCGTAGCGGTGCCGGTGCCGCTCGGAGATGAAGTCGGAGCCGTAAAGCCGCGCCAGCAGGGTCCCCGGCTGCACGGCGCAGGGATAGGCGCCGAGGCGGAGGGTCCCGCCCTTGTCGATCTCGTCGTTCTGTCCGGGCATGAAGTCGATGACCTTATGGGGCGCCGCCTCGTCGAACTCCCGGGAGTTGGCCCCGGCGAGGCCCGCCGCATGCCGGGCGAACTCGATCACCGCGATCTGCATGCCGAGGCACAGGCCGAGATAGGGAATCTTATGCTCCCGGGCGTACTGCGCCGCGGCGATCTTTCCCTCGATCCCCCGGCTCCCGAAGCCGCCCGGGATCAGGATGCCGTCCGCGCCGGAAAAGAGCTCGGAGCAGCGCTCCGGGGTGACCGTCTCCGAGTCGATCCAGCGGATCTCCACCTCTGTCCCGAGGGCAAAGCCCGCGTGGCGCAGGGCCTCCATGACGGAGAGATAGGCGTCGTGGAGCTGGACGTACTTTCCCACCAGGGCGACGGTGACCTTTCGGTGCAGAGCATGGATGGATGCCGCCATATCCCGCCATTCCGTCAGCTCCGGCGCGGGCGTTTGGAGCCCCAGCCTCCGGCAGACGATGCCCGAAAAATCCTGCTCCTCCAGCATCAGTGGACACTCGTACAGGGTGTCCAGCGTGCGGTTTTCGATGACGTGCTCCGGCGGCACGTTGCAGAACATGGCGACCTTCTGAAATATGGTCTCGTCCTCGATGGGCTCGTCGGACCGCAGGACGATGATGTCCGGGTGGATGCCCATGCCCTGTAGCTCCTTCACGGAGTGCTGCGTGGGCTTCGTCTTGTGCTCATTGCTCCCGTGCAGATAGGGGACGAGTGTCACATGGATATAGAGCGTGTTCTCCTTCCCCTGTTCGAGGCCCACCTGCCGGATCGCCTCGATAAACGGCTGGCCCTCGATGTCGCCGATGGTGCCCCCGACCTCCGTGATGACCACGTCCGCGTCGGAGTGT
>CAJOIC010000089.1 GCA_905234625.1 uncultured Oscillospiraceae bacterium
TTCAAAGATTACGGGATAACCTTTGATGACTTAATCGGTGCCTGTCCAGCCGAGGTTCAGGAAGTTGAGCCACGGCCAGTTCATGTGATCGCCCCAGCCGCCCACGGCCTGGGAGAGGGCGAAGCCCTCCACGGGCACGAGCGCGGTGTTGCCCGGCTCCGCCCGGCGCACGGTGCAGGCGGGCTCCATCTTGTAGGTAACGGTCTCGCCGTTTACCTCGACTTGCACCTGATACTGCGTGGAGTACAGCACGTGGCCGAGAAGCTGCGGGTCCGTAAAGTCGTACACGGTGGCCTGGGCTTCGTCCGTCGTGACGGTAAAGCTGCCGTCGGCGTTCTCGATGAGCCAGGACTTTTCGCCGTCATTGCTGTGGGAGTAGCTGTACGCGCCGTTTATATTCGCCAGGTCGTCGATGGTGATATCGTGGATATTTGCCACGCCGAAGATGCTCTGGCAGGTGACGGTGCCGTCCGTGCGGGAGCCGCCGCCGGTCTGCACCCGGTAGGTGAAGACCGAGTCGATGTCCCAGCTGCGCTCCAGCGCACCGTCGAAACCATCCACCTTGCTTGTGTCCACGGAGATCGTCATCTTCGTAAAGACCGGGGCGTAGGGCCAGTAGACCATGTTCACGCTGATCTGGGTCGAGCCCGGGTCCGCGAAGACGGTGTAGTCGCCGTCGGGCATCTGTTCGCCGTTAGGAAGCTCCACCATGTCGGTGTTGGGCTTCAGCACATACTGATCCTCCGGGAAGATCTCGGTGTAGCCGTTCGTCAGAGTGATGGTGAAATCCTCGGCCGTTAGGCCGGAGGCATCCACCCCCGCGGGCCAGTGGATGAAGAAGTAATCGTCGGCGTCATACCCTTCCTGGGGATAGTCGCACAGGGTGGGCTTCTGATACCCCGCCGCGCTGACCCAGGTCCAAACCGGGTCTTTTCCCACCTCCGGGTCCTTGGCGAGGGCGGTCTTGTGGGGCTCGCGGAACTTCAGCTTGTTGATGGTCGCCGCGCCCCAGAGGGCGCCGTCCTGGGCAAACACGCGGCCGAAGATATACACCCTGACCCGGAACATGGCCGGAGCCAGCTCCCTGCCGTCGTAGGTGATGCCCCGGACGGAGAGATTGAAGGTATAAAGGCCGTTTCCGTCGCCGCCCTGGGCGCTCCACTCGAGACCGCCCAGCTTCACCTCGTAGGAGGGATCGTTCACCCAGGTGAGGTCCCCGTCGTGCAGGTGATAGGCAAGCTGCCCGTTTTCGAACTCGCCGCCGAGGGCCGTACCGGAGAACACGTAATCCTCGGGATAATAACCGTCGCCCTCCTCGAGCTGCACATAGGCGTTACTGGTATCGAGCTTCGCGGGGTCGGGCGCGGAGCCGTCCGCCAGCGTGATCGTCATGACCGCCGCTGTGTCCGGCTCGTAGGTCACGTCATTGTCGGACTCCCGGGGGATGCAGGTGCCGCCGTTCGTGAAGCCCCAGCCGTAGAGATCGCTCTCCACCGTGACAAAGGCCTTCTTGCTGTAATTGTCGTCCGCCTGTTCCCCGCCGGCGCCGCCGCAGCCGGCAAGACCGAGCAGCAGGACCGCCGCGCAGAGAAACGCAAGTATCTTTTTCATGTTGCTCTCCTCAATCGTTGATCTCTTTGACCCGGCAGCAGGACACGAAATGGCCCTTCTCCACCTCTTCCAGCGTCTGGGGTTCAAGGCAGGCCTCCGTGGCGTAAGGACAGCGCTTGGCAAAGCGGCAGCCGGGCGCCGGGTTGATGGCGGAGGTGATCTCCCCCTTGAGCAGGATGCGCTTCATGGGGTGGTCGATGTCCGTGGATGGGATCGCCGAGAGCAGGGCCTTGGTGTAGGGGTGCAGGGGCCGCTCGAAGAGGGCGTTTGCCGGGCTCGTCTCCACAAGCTGCCCGAGGTACATGACGCTGATGTCGTCGGAGATGTGCTTCACCACAGACAGGTCGTGGGTCACAAAGAGGTAGGTGAGCTGCTTTTCCTCCTGCAGGTCCATCAGCAGGTTCAGCACCTGCGCCTGGATGGACACGTCCAGCGCGGATACGGGCTCGTCGCACAGAATAAAATCCGGATCGAGGGCAATGGCCCGGGCGATGCCGATGCGCTGGCGGCGGCCGCCGTCCAGCTCGTGGGGGTAGGCGTAGCGCAGGCGCTCCTCGATGCCCACTCGATCCATCAGCTCCTGCACCCGCTCGTCGATCTCCTGACGGGAGAAGCGGCGCGCCTCCTTCAACGGCTCCCGGATGACCTCATCCATGGAGTAGCGGGGGTTCAGGGAGGCGTAGGGATCCTGGAAAATGATCTGCATCCGCTCCCGGATCTTCTTGAGCTCCCGGCCCTTGACATTCGTGATGTCCTGCCCGTCCAGCAGGATCTGGCCGTCGGTGGGATCGTGGAGGCGGATCATGGTGCGTCCCAGGGTGGACTTGCCGCAGCCGGACTCGCCCACGACGCCCATGGTCTTGCCCTTCTGGATCCGCATGGTCACGTCGTCCACGGCGTGATTCGTCCCGGCCGGGACGTAGAAATACTTTTTCAGATGTTTGATCTCAAGCAGAGTGGACATGATCAAACCTCCTTCTTCGCCTTGAGGCACATGCAGAAGTGCCCCGGCGTGATCTCCACATTGGGGATCTCCCCCGCCCGGCACGCCTCGTCGGCGTACTGGCACCGGGGCGCGAACACGCAGCCCTCGGGGAGATTCGTGGGATCGGGCGGCATGCCCAGGATGGGCTTTAACCGCGGCGAGGAATCGTTCAGCTTGGGGATGGAATTGAACAGGCCCTGGGTGTAGGGATGCGCCACAGCCTTAAAGATATCCGCCTTGGAGCCGCTCTCCACGATGTGCCCGGCGTACACCACCGCCACCTTGTCGCAGGTCTCGGCCACGATGCCGAGATCGTGGGTGATGAGGATCATGGCGGTGCCCGACTTGTCCCGGAGATCGCGGATCATATCCAGCACCTGGGCCTGGATCGTGACGTCG
>CAJOIC010000090.1 GCA_905234625.1 uncultured Oscillospiraceae bacterium
AGAACTCCCCCTGGGCCTCTCTGCCTGCCGATCTGGGGCTGGAGGACGGGGACAACGCCGTCACCCTGTTCTGGCCCAGCGAGCACAGCCAGATCCCCGTCATGAATCCCAGCGCCGCCCTGGACCGCCTCTGCTCCCTGTGGCACGGCGGTTTTGACGTGGGCATGATGATCACTCTGCCGCCGGAGGGGGCCAGGGCCTTTTCTGACGCGGGCTGGTCCAAGAAAGATATACTGGACTATGTAAAGGAATACAACCGCCGTCCCTCCAGCGAGATCCCCCGGGCTGCCATTGGCAACAATCACCCTCGCAAGGGTCTTGTGTTCCCGGCGCCCGGCCTCGTCCACTCCGCGCCGCTGATGTGGAATACCGATCACAGCTTCGTGATGGTGGCCGGCCGGGACTGGGGTATGGCTTATCTTGGCGGCGGCGACCACGGCGGACCCATCTGCAAGAAGGCAGAGCTTCCCAAGGCATGGGATGAGCTCTGCGCTAAATACCCCGGCACGATGCCGGAGCCCGTGGCCTACTGAGGGGCCCGGCAGTTTGGAAGGAGAAAAACGAAATGGCTCTCGAATATGTCCACGCGCTTTCCCCGATAAAGATCAATAATGTGGTGCTTCGCAATCGCTTCATCGCCACGCCGTCGAACCCGCATTTCGTGCAGGCGACGGAGAAGTGGCCCACCGAGGCGCTCATCACCCACTACGGCAACAAAGCCAAGGCCGGCGCCGCGGTGGTCACCTGCAAGGGCAATAACCCCGTCAAGACCACGGATGTCCACTCCCAGAGCCTGGATATCACAAACGGCGCACACCAGCACATGTTCGCCCAGGTGGCGGAGGCCGTGCACTACTATGGCGCGAAGGCCAGCTATCTCGTCCTGCCTAACATGAACATCGTGGCGGGCTATGACGCCTCGGACGGCGTTCTGTCCGAGTTCGTGGCGGGCGACGGCAGCAGGCAGGAGTACGGCAAAGCCGCGCCGAAGGAGCTGCTCTACCAGATGGTGGAGGAGTACGGCAAGGAGGCGAAGCTCGCCAAGAACCTGGGTTTCGATATGTGCTATATCCACATGGCCTACCGACTCATGTTCCCCGGCCGCTTCCTGTCCCCGCTGTCCAATAAGCGCACGGACGAGTTCGGCGGCAGCCTTGAGAACATGGCCCGATTCCCGATGCTCATCTGCCAGGAGATCAAAAAGCAGTGCGGCCGGGACTTCCTTGTGGAGATCAGCATCTCCGGCCGGGAGGACGATATGTTCGAGGGCGGCCTGAAGGTGTCCGACACCATCCAGATGATGAAGTACCTCGAAAACTATGTGGACATCATCCAGATCCGCGGCGGCAGCATCGACCCCAGCCAGCCCACCTATCTCGACCCTCGGGAGGTCCCCCATCTGGAAACCGCCGCTGCCATCAAAAAGGGCCTGCAGGAGCAGGGGACGAAGATGCTTGTAAACGTCGTCGGCGGCTGCCACGACATCGCCCGGGACGACGAGATCATCGCAAACGGCGAGGCGGACCTCATCGGCGCGGCCCGCGCGTACATCGCGGACAACGAGTTCGTCACCAAGGCCTATGAAAACCGGGCGGAGGACGTGCGTCCCTGCCTGCGCTGCAACAAGTGCCACATCCCCGGGCCGGAGAAGTGGAACACCGTCTGCTCCGTAAATCCGGAGTTCGGCATCGAGCACAAGGTGGAGCGGATGAAGGTGGCGCCTAAAACCAAGAAAAAGGTTGCTGTCATCGGCGGCGGTCCCTGCGGTATGGAGGCGGTCCTCCGTCTGCGGGAGAGGGGCCACGACGTGACCCTGTATGAAAAGGGCCCGGCCCTTGGCGGTATGCTGTGGAGCATGGATAAGATGGACATCAAGTGGACCATCAACCGCTACCGCAAGTGGAAGGAAGCTCAGGTCATGAAGAGCGGCGCGAGGGTCCTGCTGAACACCGAGGCTACGCCGGAGATGATCGACGCGGAAGGGTATGACGAGGTCCTGGTGGCAGTAGGTGCCCGTCCGGCTACGCCGCCCATCCCCGGCACGGACGGCCCGAACGTCATGTTCGCCGCAGACGCGGCCAACCGCGAGGCGGAGCTCGGTCACAAGCTCGTCATCATCGGCGGCGGTGAGATCGGTGTGGAGGTGGGCATCCACCTGGCCCGCCAGGGCCACGAGGTCATGGTGGTGGAGATGCTGGGGATTCTGTCCCCGGAAAGCGTCCCCGTACACTTCCGCAGCCTGTTCCAGAAGACCTGGGAGGAGCAGGAGGGCTTCAATTACGTCCTGAACGCCCGCTGCACCGGTATCTACGAGGACCATGTCACCTATGTGGACAAGGACGGCGCAGAGCACAGCATCGAGGCGGACAACGTCCTGCTGGCTGCCGGCCTCAAGGCCAACCAGGAGATCGCGCTGCCCTTCTTCACGGGCAAGGCCCGCACCTGGATGATCGGCTCCTGCGACACCCCGGGCAGCATCCAGGCAGTGAACCGCTCCGCCTACGGCGTCGTGAACAGCATCTGATCGATACACGGCAAATGAAGGACCCAGTCCCCGCGGCTGGGTCCTTCTCTATGGAAAAACCGGCGTACAGGCAAAGCTGCACGCCGGTTTCTTAAAAATGATATGTTACCCGAACATCAGGTTTGGCAGCCACAGGGAGATCTGCGGTACATAGAAGATGATGATGAGGGTGAGAATGATGGTAATGAGATAGGGGACCATGCCCTTGATGATGGTGCCGATGGGCACGTCCGGGGCTCTCGACGACACCACGAACAGGTTGATGCCGACGGGGGGCGTCAGCGCGCCGACGGCCACGGTGAAGGCCACCACGATGCCGAACCAGACGAGGTCGTAGCCCAGG
>CAJOIC010000091.1 GCA_905234625.1 uncultured Oscillospiraceae bacterium
CTCCACCTACGGCGGCGGCTTCTACGGCTCCCGGGAGTGCAGCGGCGTGCTGGCGATGCTCGAGCTGTATCTGCGGAATTACGACTGCGACATCGTGGGGAAATTCGCCTGCGGCGGCAAGGAGACCGGCCCTGCCGGCTATGATGTGGGCGTGAAGCCCAAGGCAGATTTTGTTCCCGGCCCCCGGGGTAAGGATATGCCCGACGCGGATGTGTGCGATGCGGTGGAGTATGAGATGGCGGACGGCACGAAGAAGCCCGGCACCTATTTCTTCCACTATAACAACAACCAGAAGCCCGGCCCCCGGGAGGAGGCCAAGGCCCGCGCATTCATTTCCGATATCATCGAGGACTACTTCATGACCTATGACGGCGAGCCGTTCCCGGCCTTCTCCCAGGTCATCTCCATCAGCTGACGCCATGAAGATCACCGATCAGAAGCTCCAGGTTTTTTATCCGGAGGTCTATGACGACAAGGAGCGGGCTGCGGTGGATGCGCTCCGCCGCGAGGTGGAGCGGAGCGGCGGCGTCGGCCCCGCGGTAGACCGAACCGAGACGGCGTCGCAAGCGGCCATGCTGGAATATGCCCGTCTGTGGAATCCCTATGACCCGCTGTACAACGACCCGGCCTACGCCGCCGGGACCCGCTGGGGACGGCTCCCCGCGCTGCCCTGTTATATCTTTGAGGAGAACATCTCCGGCTTCCCCATGATGGACGACATCGGGGATGAGCTCGGCAACGTGTTCTATTACGCCAACGACGGCGGGGACATCGAGCTCACCCGCCCGGTATTCGACGGGGACGTCCTCTCCTTCAAAAGCGTGAAGCAGGAGCTCCGGGATGTGACGCCGCCGGAGGGCGGCACCCTGCGGCAGTTCTCGCTGTACGGCGAGGCGGAGATGCGCGATCAGACCGGCGCGCTTGTAGGCGTCGGCAAGGGCTACGGCCGGAACGCCATGATGCGCATCCTGGAGGGATATGTCCCCACGGAGCTGGAGCAGACCTATGAGTGGCTCGAAAACATCCCGCCGGTGCATATCACCACGGAGGCGGAATGGGAGCGGATACGCACGCTCTGGAAAAACGAGAGGGTGCGGGGCGCGGAAACGCTGTACTGGGAGGACGTGAATATCGGCGATGAGCCGATCCCGACCTGCTCGGGCCCGGTGTCGGATATGGATATGATCCGCCTGCATGGGGCCATGATCCGCAGTATGCCAGACGCCCGCGGCTTTATGGAGATGGGCGAGGAGCTCATGACCGACGCCTATGGGCAGAAGCTCCACTTCGTGGCGCGGCATTATTCCTATTGCCGCGTGCCCGGCGCACGCGCCGTGTTCTATAACTTCACGGCCCGCAACTTCCTCATGCGCATGGTCACGAACTGGATGGGCGACGACGGCTTTATATGCGCCTTTAAATGGCGGTTCCAGAATCTGTTCGAGTGCATGAGCAAAAACGAACCCGGCAGGGACATTCTGGCGAAGGTCCCGTATATGCGGGGCAGGTACGTCAACCGTCACGGCATGGAGGGGGATACCGCTGTCTGCCGCGGCTATGTGACCGATAAATATAAGAAAGACGGCAAGGCGCTGGCGGATCTGTCCTGCTGGGCGGAGACGCTGGACGGCGATGTGATCCAGGTCATGGAATTCACCGTGGAGCTGCCTTGCAGACAGGAGGACTGAATTCAATGGCAAAACGCAAAGCACTGATCATCTACGGGAGCATCACGGGCAATACCGAGCAGATCGGCAGAGCCTTCGGCGAGGTCTGCGAGGAGTACGGCTTTGAGGCCGATCTTGTGAAGATCGACCCCCGCCGGGACTGGGACAAGGATCCGGTCTTTACCGAGGACTATGACCTCATCTGCCTCGGCAGCCCGATTATCGCCGGACTGCCCTACAAGGAGGTCAGTATGCTCATGGGGCTGCAGGGGAAAAAGCAGCTCTATCGCAACCGTGCGGTGTATGAAAACGTCATGCAGATGAAGGCGGAGGGGCAGCCCATCGGTCCCGGCGCTTTCGAGGATCCGACGCCAGACCCGGAGGCGTTCGATCACCCTATGGCGCACAGCTTCTCCGGCATCCCGGGGCTTGTCACCCCTGCCACCGGCACCGGCTATCCCGGCGCCAAGGGCGACCGGAAAAAGACCATCTACGGCGTGGTGTTCTGCACCTATGGCGGCAGCGGCGTCGGTCCGGAGGAGTGCTACGGTACGCTGGACGTGATGGTGGAATTTCTGCGGGTGAACGGCGCGCGCACCGTGGGCAAATTTGCCTGCCCCGGCAAGGAGCTGCGCCACGGGTCCGTGGATAAGCTCGCGAGCCGCTTCAAGATGAACATCGACGACGCGCAGGCCATGATGCAGCGCTATAAGGACGACCCGGACGGCGAAGAATTTGCCAAAATGGCCGACAGCGAGCGCAAGCTCCTGAAGGAGGCTGCCGAGGTCAAGGATGAGGACAGCTTCGGCGTCGGCGCGGATATGATGGTGCAGAACGACCCCATGGGCTGTGGCAAGCCCGGCAGCGTGTTCTGGCACTATGACTTCCAGCGTCGTCCCAGCGCGCGCGATATCACAAAGGCCAAGATCTTCATGGCCGAGCTCATCGAGGATTACTTCCTCACCATGACAGGCGATCCCCGCCCGCCGTACTCCCTGTATACCTCCATCTGCTGAGGAAAGCACTGTCGCCCCGTCCGAAAAGACGGGGCGATAAACAAAGGAGCCAATATGATACGCTATCAAAAACTGTTTGAACCCATCGTTCTGCCGAACGGCGTCACGATCAAAAACCGCATGGAATCCACCCCCAGCGGTCTTCACTTTCTCCAGGGGCCGGAGCCCTATCCCAACGAGCC
>CAJOIC010000092.1 GCA_905234625.1 uncultured Oscillospiraceae bacterium
CTCGGCGTAGTTTTTCACGGCGATATCTTCGTGCAGGACGCCGTCGATGTAGATGTCCACCGCCGCGTTCGTCCCCTCGATGCGCGCTTCAGGAACAAACGCCAGCTTCGCCCCGTTCGGCGCGGTATAGCTCGAGGCGGGCGATGCCGCCTCTGTTGTCCACGCCTGCGTCTGAACCGCGCCGGAGGGCTCACCCGAGGCATAAGCCGCAAGGCCCATGAGCAGCGCAAAACACAGGAGGATGGCAAAAACAGATGCTTTCTTCATAAACACTCCTTACCCCTTTACAACAATCCGCCCGGTGTAGGTTTGATCCGCCGCCGGGGCCGTTTCCGTTCCGTCCACAAGCACCGTGCCTCGCAGCGCGGCGCCGCTCTTTACCGTCAGCGAGGAGATGACGCCCTCGCCCTCCACGTTCCAGACGGAGCCGGCCTCCAGCACGACCGAAACGGTGTTGTCCCCGTGGAAGAACGGGCGGTTCGCCACATGCCCGAGATACCAGTATTCCCCGCTCGTAAAATGCGTGTTCTGTTTTCCGTTCTCGTCCACGTGGATGGTCTCCGTCGCGGAGATGCAGCCCGTCAGGACGGCGCCTGCCTCCAGGGTCACGGCAAGCTCCTTGGCCCGCTGTCCGTAATACCCGGAGCCGTTGTAGACATTCCCCGCCAGCGCCGTGTCCGCCAGCGTGAAGGAGACGTCGAACCGGGGCGGCTCGGGCGGCTCCTCTCCCTCCGGCATGGGCGGCGGAGGGGGCATTTTCGAGGGATCGGGCGGCGGCATTTGGGAGGTTATCTGTCCGTTTTCGGAGGGCCAGCCCGCCTTCTCGTCGAACGTTGTATTGAACCTCTGGCCGATGGGGCCGTGAAAGTCCATGCCCACGGTCATATCATCGTCGTCGATGATTTGCAGAAGCACCCCGTCCCGTGGTGCAAGCCTCGCGCCGCCGTCCGCGCGGATATGGACACCGCCGGATTTGAGCAGGAAGGATGCGTTTTCCGTGTCCATCACCGTGCCGTCCGTCAGCGTCAGCTCGGCGTTCCCGTGGGCCATGATGCCGAAGGCGTCGGAGCGCAGGCGGGAGATGTTTCCCTTCCCCTCGCCAACGTACAGCGTCTCGCCGGAGCGGGCGGACAGGACCTGCATCCTGCCCCGGGAGGAACGGTACACGGCGTTTCCGTCCCGGGCGATGCCGACATATGTCCCGGCATTTATTTCCACGCCCCGAAAGTCCTCGTCACAGCCCAGGATATACGTCCCGTAGCCGCTGCCGAAGCGCTTGAAATACGGATTCATTTTATCCTCTTCCCCGCCGGTGACCGTCAGGGACGAGTCGATGACGGCGAGGAGGTTGCCCTCCCCGTTGTCCGTGGAGAGAACGCCCCAGTTCCGGGCCTTCACGTCGCTGTCGACGATCACCATGGAGGTCTTGTCCCCCATGATATTCGTGCCGCGGGCGTTTCCCGTGATGCCCAGCACCCAGGGCGGAGCGACCATATAGTTAAAGTCCGCGTTGTTCACATAGCCGTCGTAGAGCGTTCCGCCCCGGGCCTCCATGCGGCAGTTTTTGATTACTGCGTCCGCAGCGTTGTCCGCGTAGACCATGCACTTGGCGACGCCCTCAGTCACGATCTCGCAGTCCTCCAGCTCGACCCGGCCGCCGTTGAAGGCGGCCACGGCCGAACCTAGGCCGGCAAAATCGCAGACGTTTTTCCCGTCGCTTTTCGTGGGCATGGAGAGCTTCGCCCTTCGGAGCGCATACCGTCCCCCGTCCACGATCAGGGCGGAGAAATCATCGCTGCGGGATACGAGCTCGACGTCCTCGGCGAGTTTTTCCCCCACCGAGCCGCCGCTGAGAGCATCTCTCGCCGATTTTTCCGGCGCGACGCCCTCCTCTGTGACGTACAACGCCGTGCGCCAGGGCAGAGGCTTTTCCGGGTCCAGATCACAGCTGTGGACAATATCCAGCGGCTGCGTGAAGACCGTCCGGCCGTTCTCCGCCTCCGACGCCGCCTCGACGCCGTCTGCGAGATAGGTGGCAAGCATTTTTCTAGGTTCAGACATATGATTTATCCTCTTCAAAAGCTGGCTTCGCCGCCGCCGGACGCCTCCCCGCTGGCGGACACAGCCGTCAACCGGATATCGCCCGTATAGGTCACGCCCGGCTCAATCTCCGTCGCCGTTCCGTCAACGGTGACGACCGCGTTCAGCGCCGCGCCGGGCATGACCGTCAGCTCCGTGATGTTGGAGACGTCCGTAACTGTCCAGACCGTCCCCTCGTTCAGGGTCACGTCGGTGCCCCAGATCTTGTCATAGCCGTTCGTATCCCGGTAGTAATTCGCGCCGGAATCCGCGTAATCGGCAAAGGCCGCGTGCCAGTCGTCCACCGTGCCTGTGAAAATATCGCCGGTGAGGCTCGCGCCATCGGAGAGCGTGATGTGCATGGCCCGCTGGTAGTCCTCATGGCGGATATCGCCCACGAGAGCCGTGCCGCCGTCCGCCTCCAGCCAGATGCCGATCCAGTCGCTGACCGTATCGTCCGCGCCGATGAAGTTGCCGTGATCGTCCGCGTTCAGGATGGACTGCAGGATGACGCCGCTCCAGCTTTGGATATCGGCGTTCGTCAGTTTGATGATCGCGCTGTCGCTGCGCACCAGGATCGCGGAGCCGAGGGTGTGCTCGATCCAGGCCCAGGTCTGTCCAGCTCTTTTCATAGCCGCCTGTCGCCCAGTCCTCGGGGGCGCAGTCAAGAGACGTGCCCAGGGTGGCGTTCTTCACATACAGGATGCCGGGCTTGTCGGAGATCTTGCCGCCCGCGCCCATCAGGTCGGGGACGTGCATCATGACGCCGTTGCGGAAGCCGAGGCAGGCGGAGGCGGTGTTCTCGGAGAGGATATCGCCCTCCTCAGCGTAGGCCAGCGGCTCCAGGGTATCATAGGTAAAGCTCTGGTACGGCGCGGAGACCTCGGCGCGGAGGGTGTTGGTGTCGGTATTCGCCTCGTCGGAATCCGTGACGTAGATCTCGCCGTTGTTCGCGATGATGCCGCCGAACTCCGCGCTCATGAAATCGGTGCCGTACAGGAACACACGGCAGCCGGTATCGGCATAGGTGCCGTAGCCGCCCAGCAGGTTCCGGGCAAAGGAGTTATAGATCAGCACATCCACGCCGGTGCGGCCGCCGGCGTCCGTCGCCATGGCCGACCACCCGTCCACGACGGCG
>CAJOIC010000093.1 GCA_905234625.1 uncultured Oscillospiraceae bacterium
CTGAACGAACACCCTGTTTGAGCGGCAGATCTGCCATCTGCCGCTCTTTTTTCAAAACCCAACAAGGAGGGTCTGTATGGGTAAATATGTACTCAAACGACTCCTGATGATCCTGCCCGTCCTCATCGGCGTAGTGGTCATCATCTTCACCATCAACTACTTCTCCACGGTGAGCCCCGCCGTGATCCTCTGCGGCGCCAACGCCACGGCGGAGGACATCGCCGCAAAGGAGGCGGAGCTGGGCATCGACCGGCCCTATCTCGTGCAACTGGGGACCTACTTCTGGAACATCCTCACCAAGGGCACCCTGGGTACGTCCTACATCTACAAGCAGCCGGTGCTGGACATGATCGGCCTGCGGCTTCCCATCACCATCAAGATCGGCTTTTTCGCCGCGCTTCTGTCCGCCGTGATCGGCATCCCCCTTGGGATCCTGGCCGCGGTGAAGCAGAACAGCGTTTTCGACTATATCTCCACCATCCTGTCCATCGTGCTGTCCGCCATGCCGGCCTTTTTCCTGTGCCTCATACTGATGCTGTTTTTCTCGGTTCGGCTCAAGTGGTTCCCGGTGCAGGGCGTGGATTCCTGGAAGGGGTATATCCTCCCCATCGTGGCTACGGGCGTCATGCCCATCGCCATGACGACCCGCATGACCCGGTCGAGTATGCTGGAGGTCATCCGGCAGGACTATGTCCGCACCGCCCGAGCCAAGGGCGTGCCGGAGCGTACCATCATCTGGAAGCACACCCTGAAAAACGCGCTCATCCCCATCATCACCGTGGTGGGCATGAACCTGGGCCTTTCCATGACGGGCTCCGTGCTGTGCGAGACGATCTTCAACATCCCGGGGCTGGGTCTCCTTATGAACAGCTCCATCTCCATGCGCGATTTCGTCACCACCCAGGGCTGCGTGCTTGTCTGCGCGTTCATCATCTCCTTTATGAACCTGTTGACGGATCTGTGCTACGCCTTTGTGGACCCACGCATCAAGGCCCAGTATAAGACCGCGAAAAAACCCGCGAAGGAGCAGAAGGAGGCGGCGGCATGAACGAGCTCGACCTAACCCTGAACGCCGAGCTGGAGGAGAACCAGCAGAGCCAGTTCCGGCTCATGGTACGGCGCTTTGCCCGCAACCGCATGGCCGTGGTGGCGCTGGTGTTTCTGGTTCTGCTGGTCCTCGCAGCCATCTTTTGCGACCACCTGACGCCTTATGCCTACGACGCACAGAACCTGCTGGAGATGAACCAGACGCCGTCGAAGGCGCATCTCCTGGGCACCGACAACTTCGGGCGGGATATCCTCACCCGCATCCTGCGCGGCGCGCGGGTCTCCCTCATCGTCTCCGTTATGGCCGTGGCTATGAGCACCTTCGCCGCCGTGATCCTCGGCGCCGTCTCCGGCTACTACGGCGGACGGGTGGACAACATCATCATGCGTTTTATGGATATGTTGGGCTCCATCCCGGGCATGCTGCTTTCCATGGCGGTCTCTGCCGCCCTTGGAACCGGCCTTGTAAAGACGGCCTTCGCCCTGGCCATTGCCTCTGTGGCGCAGCTGAGCCGACAGCTTCGCTCGTCCATCATGCTCATGAAAAACAGCGAGTACATCGAGGCAGCCCGCGCCTTCGGCGGCAGCGACTGGGAGATCATCACAAAGCATGTGCTTCCCAACTGTCTTGCCCCGCTGATCGTGCAGATCTCCCTGAGCCTTGGCAGCACCATTATGGCGATCTCCGGCCTGTCCTTCTTAGGTCTGGGCGTACAGCCCCCCACCCCTGAATGGGGACAGATGGTAGCCGAGGGACAGAGCTTTATACGCCAGTTCCCCCACATCATCATCTTCCCGGGTCTCGCCGTGGCGCTGACGATGCTGGCCTTCAACCTTCTGGGCGACGGCCTGCGGGACGCCATGGACCCGAAAATGAAACGGTAAGGAGGTCATTGACATATGAGTTTACTGGAAATCAAAGACCTCGAAATACGCTTCAACACCGACACCGGCGTGGTCCACGCGGTAAACGGCGTCTCCCTCTCCGTGGAGGAGGGCGAGACCCTGGGTCTCGTGGGCGAGACCGGCGCCGGAAAGACCACCACCGCCCTGGGCGTTCTGGGCCTCATCCAGTGCCCGCCGGGCGAGTACGTCCGAGGCGAGGTGCTCTATAAGGGAAAGGATCTGCGCAAGACCCCCGAGCGGGAGATGCGCCAGATCCGGGGTGCGGAGATCTCCATGATCTTCCAGGACCCCATGACCGCTCTGAACCCCGTCATGACCGTGGGCGAGCAGATCGCCGAGGCCATCCGCCTGCACGAAGACTGCACCGCCGCCGAGGCGGAAAAAAAGATGATCGCCATGCTGGAAAAGGTCCGCATCCCCGCGGGCCGGGCAGACGATTACCCCCACCAGTTCTCCGGCGGCATGAAGCAGCGGGTCGTGATCGCCATGGCCCTGTCCTGCAACCCGAACCTCATCATCGCCGACGAGCCCACCACCGCCCTGGACGTGACGATCCAGGCCCAGGTGCTGGACATGATCGGAACACTCCAGAAGGAGTCCGGCACCTCCATGATCCTCATCACCCACGACCTGGGCGTGGTGGCGGAGTCCTGCCAGAAGGCGGCCATCATGTACGCCGGGCACATCGTGGAGAGCGGCACGGTCGAGGATATC
>CAJOIC010000094.1 GCA_905234625.1 uncultured Oscillospiraceae bacterium
TGGCGGGCTTGCCGCAGCAGACGCACACGTCGGAGATCTTCTCCTGCTTGTAGGGGATGCAGCGGCTGGAGAGCCCCGCCTCCGCCTTCATCTGCTCCTCGCAGGCCAGGTCGCCGCACCACATGGCCTTGACGAAGCCGTCGGAGCCCTTCTCCTTCGCCTCCGCCACGGTGGTGACGGGATATGTGTGGCTCTCAAGGTTTTCCTTCGCCTTCCGGTAAAGGCCGTCGTGCACGTCGTCCAGGAGCTTCGCCACGGCGGTCTCCAGCTCGTCGAGGGGCAGGAAGGTCTTCTCGCCGTTGTCCCGGCGGGCGGCCACGAACTGGCCCTTTTCCAGGTCCTTGGGTCCGATCTCCACGCGCAGGGGCACGCCCTTCATCTCGTACTGGGCGTACTTCCAGCCGGCGCTGTTGTCGGAGAAATCGCCCTTGGCGCGGATGCCCGCGGCCTTCAGGCGGGCGACCAGCTCCTCCGCCGCCTCCGTGACGCCGGGCTTATGGGCGGCGATGGGCAGGACGATGACCTGGATGGGGGCGATGCGGGGCGGGACCACCAGGCCCCGGTCGTCGCCGTGGGTCATGATGAGGCCGCCGATGACGCGGGTGGACATGCCCCAGCTGGTCTGGTGGGGATAGGCGGCCTGGTTTTCTTTGTTCTGGAAGGTGATGCCGAAGGCCTCGGCAAAGCCCGTGCCGAAATAGTGGCTGGTGCCGGACTGGAGGGCCTTGTGATCGTGCATCATGCACTCAACGGTGTAGGTCTCCACGGCCCCGGCGAATTTCTCCTTCTCGGTCTTGTTGCCCCGGATGACGGGCATGGCCAGGTAGTTTTCCAGCACGTCGGCGTAGATCTCCAGCTGCTGCAGGGTCTCCTCCCGGGCCTCCTCCTCGGTGGCGTGGAGGGTGTGGCCCTCCTGCCAGAGGAACTCGCGGCCCCGCAGGAAGGGACGGGTGGTCTTCTCCCAGCGCAGGACGCTGCACCACTGGTTGTATTTCATGGGAAGGTCCCGCCAGGACTGGAGCACATGGCTCCAATGGTCGCAGAACAGGGTCTCGCTGGTGGGCCGGACGCAGAGCTTCTCCTCCAGCTCCTCAGACCCGCCCAGGGTGACCCAGGCGCATTCCGGCGCGAAGCCCTCCACGTGGTCCTTCTCCCGCTGGAGAAGGCTCTCGGGGATGAGCAGAGGCATGGAGACGTTTTCATGGCCCGTCTGCTTGAACTTCGCGTCCAGGGTGTTCATGATGTTCTCCCAGATGGCATAGCCATAGGGGCGGAGGATGAACAGTCCCTTGACGCCGGAATAATCCACCAGCTCAGCCTTGGTGCACACATCGGTGTACCACTGGGCGAAATCGTCCTCCATCGCGGTGATCTGCGCGACCTGCTTATCTTTTGCCATAATATGATGACCTCGACCTTTTTTATAATGAATCCTATTTATTTTATATACGCGGTGAGGACTTGTCAAGACGACAAGGTCTTGACCGCGGGAAAATTTCTGATATAATGTGGTTACAAAGGTTACAGCCTCGCGGCCCGGAGGCCGGGCCGTACCGGGAGGTGCGCATGTGAACAAACAGAGATATCTGGCGGAGCTTCGCCGTCTTCTGGTCTTCATGACCGACGAGGACCGGGACGAGGCCGTCCGCCTGTGCGGGGAGGCCTTCGACGCCGCCGGACCCGAGGGGGAGACGGCGCTCATGGCGGAGATCGGCTCTCCCACCAAGGCCGCCATCGGCCTGAGCCGGGGCTATGAGCCGGGACATTTCAAGAATATCTTCCCGAAGCCCGCGCCCAAGGCGGCGCCCGAGCCCGTGCCCGAAGCCGCTTCTGCGCCCGCGGCGGAGGAGCCGGCGGAGCTCATCCGGGGCGAGGGGGACTCCCTGCTTCCCGAGGAGCCGGAGATCACCTGGACCGACCTGCCGGACTTCGAGCTGCCCGGCATCGGAGAAGGGTCCGCGACCCCGGCAGGGTCTGCGACCCCGGCAGGATCAGCGACCCCGGCAGGATCTGCGCCCCCCGCAGGGTCCGAGACCTCCGCAGGGTCCGCGACCCCGGCTGGGCCGGCGGCCGAAGCGGAGACCGAAGCTCCCGCCGGACCCGAAGCCGACGCCGCGCCGGAGACCCCGGCGGCCCCGGAAGTCCCGGCGGCACAGGAGGCCCCCGCGCCGCAGGCTCCGGCGGAGGAGTACGAGACGGAGGAGACCGTGACGGTCCGCTCCGTGCCCCTGGGGTTGGGCATACCCCTGTTCGTCCTGGTGACGGCGGCCCTGGGCATTCCCCTGGCGGCGCTGTGCCTTGCCATGGCGATATGCCTTCTCACGCCGGGCGGCGGCGTGATCTATGGGGCGTACCTCGTGTTCATCGGCGGACTGTGGTGCCTGAGCTACATGGCGGACGCGGTGCTGCTGTTCGGCGCGGCCTTCGTGGTGCTGGCGGTGGGGCTGCTCCTGCTGTGGTGCG
>CAJOIC010000095.1 GCA_905234625.1 uncultured Oscillospiraceae bacterium
ATCAATGCCGGAAAGAAGCTGACGACCTACCGTCATGTCGGCCTGTACGGCGGCGTCATCATTATTAACGGCGCGATGGAGCATAACGGCTATCTGGACTTCCATTCCGAGAACGGCAGCTATATCCTTTTGGCGGAGGACGCGCAGTTTACCGGCAGCGGTATGATCCATTTGACCATCGGCGAGGGCTCCATCGGCGAGAACCACTACTACATGGACGTGCTGCCCGGGTTTGACGAGAGCATGTTTGCGATCACCGGCTTCTGGCCGCATCCTGACGGTAACGGGGCGGACATGGAGCTGCAGGTGTTCGATAACAGATATCAGTTCCGTGATTTTGAGGAGCTTGTGACTCTTATCAAGGATTACAGGGAATCCGGCGACGACGGACGCTGGGCGGAGTATATCCGCGCAAATGAGGACGGAAATTTTGTCGTCAGCAGTGACGTCGAGATCCCCGAGGGGCTGACCATCGCGTTGTGGGCGGCGGATCGGATCACCGTGAACAAGGGCGTGATGCTCGACGTTACCGGTATGCTGCTCACAAACTCCGAGATGGTCGTGAACGGCAGGGTCGAGGCTAACGGCACCGTCGGCGTCGGATCGGTTGTCAACCCTGAGAACGTCAATGTATACAGCGAGCGGGGCGGACGTTTTGTCCTGCGCCGCGGCGCGGATACCGAGCTGGAGCTTCGCGGTGAGCTTGAGGAATTCGCCAGCTATGCACAGTACGGCATCACGGGCGAGGTCGGACTTTCCACCATAGAGCTTGCCGATTCCCTCACGGTGCCCGCTAACGCCTCTATCGTGATCGGGACGGACGACAACAACAATCCCGCCGAGCTGACCGTTCCTGCGGGTAAGACCCTCACGGTGGACGGCAAGCTGGATATCTCCGGCGGCCGGGTCGTCGCGGCGGGAACGCTGCAAAATAACAACCGCATCGAGTGCAGCAGCTGGGATGGCGGCCCGGTGGGCGAGGTCGTGATCGACGGCGGTACCTATGCCGGCCTCGGCGAGCTCGCCATCCAAGCCGAGAATCCTCAAGAGCATCTGATCGGCATCGATCTGGAGAGCCTCGACAGCTATGAGGACGGCGACTGGATGGTTTATACCTCCGGGCGGTATATCACGAGCTTTGACGAGCTGAAATACATCGTGGATAACTTCGCCGGTATCGCGTGGAAGCCGGTGAACTACGTCGGCGAGGGCAGCTTCACCTTTGAAGACAACATCACCATCCCCGAGTTCTTGGATGTGGAGTTCTCCAATGAGAATGCTGATACCGTTATCATTCCCGAGAATGTGACGGTCAAGAACTACGGCGAATGCTACTTCTTCCACGTCCAGTTCGAGGGCACGTATGAAAACTACGGCTATACCGTTGTGCGCGGCATGGTCGTCGACTCTGCGGATCATATCGTAAACAGCGGCGACTTCGAGGTTTGGCGCTTCTTCAATGAGGACATGGGCATCGAAGAATGCCTGCAGCTTTGCGCCGAGAATGCGCCGAAGCTGCCGGAGAACGCAATCATGTTCGCAAGTCCTGACGGCGACGTTACGCTGACGAAGGATCTGACGATCCCGGCCAATATGCGCGTCGCGCTCGGCAACGGCGACGGTGAGGGCAGACGCTCCTTCATCACCGTGCCGGAGGGTGTGACGCTCCGCAACGAGGGCACGCTTCGTATGGTTGGCGGCGGCGTTATCGCGGAAAGCGGCGGCGCGGTCGAGAACAACGGCGAGATCGTCGTTGCGCAGAATATGAATGAGAATATCGGCAAGGGTAAGCTCTGGATCAAGGAAGGCGCCCTCTACAGCGGCTCCGGCGTGATCATTGACGGCACCGTGACGGAAGGTCTGATCGGCATTGATCTGACCCTGTTCGACAGCTCGGAGGAAGACTTCGTCCGATATGTCCCGCATGCATGGGGCGAGATCATCTACACATGGGCGGCGGATTACTCCGAGGCCACGGCGACGCGCCGCTGCCTGAACGGCGAAGGCCATGAGGAGACGGAAACCGTCAAAACCACCAGCGTGACGACGCCTGCGAGCTGCGAAGATGCGGGAAAGACGGTCTACACCGCGACCTTTGCAAACGAGGCCTTCGGAGTTGAAACAAAGACCGTGGCGATCACACCGCTTGGCCATGACTGGGGCGAGTGGACTGTCTCCAAGGCGGCCACCTATACCGAAAAGGGCGAGCGGATCCGTGAATGCGCCAACTGCCATGAGACCGAGCGGGAAGAGATCGCGATCCTCAAGCCGAACGCGCCGACCATCAGCAGCGCCGCCAGTGTGGCAGCCAGCGGTTATCCGCAGATCAAGTGGGCGGCGGTCGATGGCGCGAAGACCTACACCGTTTATCGTTCCACGGGCAGCGGCTACACCGCGATCGAGACCGGCCTCACTGCCAAGACCTACACGGATACCACCGCCGC
>CAJOIC010000096.1 GCA_905234625.1 uncultured Oscillospiraceae bacterium
CCACCGAGGAGCTCATGGATATCCCCTTTATCCGCGAGACCGCCATGGAGCGCTCCGGCATCGCCTATATGATCGCGAAGCGCATCAATCATCTCCAGGTCCAGAAGGCCGCGGCCACCACCTGGCGGGAGCGCCGGGCGCGGATCAACACCATCAGCCCCGGCGTCATCGTGACGCCCCTGGCCTACGACGAGTTTGCCGCCGCGGGAGAGAACTACCAGCAGATGATCGACGCCTCCGCTGCCATGCGTACCGGCACGGCGGACGAGATCGCGGAGGCAGGCGCGTTCCTTCTCGGTGAGCACGCGGGCTTCATCACCGGCACGGACCTTCTCATCGACGGTGGCGTGATCGCCGCCATCCGTACCGGCATGTATAAGCTGCATTGAGGTAAGAGCATGAAGACGAGGCTTTTAGGAAACATCGAGGTCTCCGAGATCGGCATGGGCTGCATGGCGTTTTCCCACGGCTACGGGAAGATCCCGCCGGAGGAGTACAGCGTGGAGGCCATCCGAAACGCCCAGCGCCACGGCTGCACCCTGTTCGACACGGCGGAGGTGTACAGCCCCGGCCTTGCCGGGATCGGGCACAATGAGCGCATCGTCGGCAAGGCGCTGGAGCCTGTCCGGGACGACGTGGTGATCGCCACGAAGTTCTTTCTGGACCGTTCGGAGGTCCGGCACGGCTCAGTGTATGACGCCGTGCGGGCACATTTGGAGGCGTCCATGGAGCGGCTGCGGACAGACCGGGTCGATCTCTACTATCTCCACCGCACCAGCGGCGGGGTCCGGCTAGAGGACATCGCCGAGGCCATGGGGCGGCTCATCGCCGATGGGCTCATCCGGGGCTGGGGCCTGTCCCAGGTGGATGTGGATGTGATCGATCGGGCCCACAGGGTCACGCCGCTCTCCGCCGTACAGAACATCTATTCCATGGTGGAGCGGGATGTGGAGAAGGCGGTCATCCCATACTGCCTGGAAAACCACATCGGTCTTGTCCCGTTTTCCCCCATCGCCAGCGGTCTTTTATCCGGCAAGATCACGACGGAGACGAAATTCGAGACCTACGACGATGTGCGGACCTGGGTGCCCCAGCTTTCCAGGGCAAACATCCGGGGCAACCAGCCGATCATCGACCTTTTGGGGGACTACGCCGAAAAGAAACAGGCCACCAGCGCGCAGATCTCCCTCGCGTGGATGCTGCGCAAGTACTCGAACGTGGTGCCTATCCCCGGCTCCAAGAACAAGGAGCGGATCATGGAAAACCTGGACGCCGCCGAGGTCGAGTTGACCGACGAGGAATTCTCCGCGCTGGATGAGGCGCTGAACCGCTGCCGGGTGTACGGGCACCGGGGCTTTACGCGGTAACGGGGCATGGCAAAAACCGAGAACATCATGGGAACGATGCCGGAGGGGCGGCTGCTGTTCAAGCTCGCTCTGCCGATGATCCTGTCGGTGCTGGTATCCTCCCTGTACAATATCGTGGACAGCATTTTCGTCGGGCGCATCGGCCCGGGCGCGCTGACAGCCATCTCCTTGGGCGCGCCCGCGTCCTCCCTGATGGTGGAGTTGTCCTTCGGCGTGGCCATCGGTGTGAATGCATTGCTGTCCAAAAAGCTGGGCGAAAAAGATGCCGAAGGCGTCAGCAAGGCGGCGGGTCAGGGCTTTCTTCTGATCGGCGGGGTGTACCTCATCTTCCTGCTGTTCGGGCTGTTCGGCGTGCGGGCGTTTTACCGCATCCAGACGGACGACGCGGAGATCATCGACCTGGGGATGCAGTACACCACCATCGTGACGACCTGCTCCTTCGGGCTGATGCTCCAGTCGTTGGTGGAACGGCTGCTTTCCTCCACCGGGCGGACAAACGGCTCCATGGCGGTGCTCATGTCCGGCGCGGTCACGAACATCATCCTCGATCCCATCCTGATCTTCGGGTACTTTGGCCTGCCCGTCCTGGGCATGCGGGGCGCGGCCCTCGCCACAGTGATCGGTCAGTGCGTCGCGGGCGGCGTGGGGCTATGGCTCAATCTGCGAAAGAACCCCGATATCCGGTTCTGCGCCGGCGCGTTCCGGCCGGACGGCGCCATGATCAAGGCGATCCTTGTCATCGCGATCCCCACCACGCTGACCTATTCCATCACCTCCGTGCTGACCTTCGGCATGAACCAGGTGCTGGTGGGCCTGTCGCTCGCCGCCCCCGCGGTGTATATCATCTACAACCGGGTACGCAGTTTTGTGGCCCTTCCCGTGTGGGGGATCCGCAACACCATCGTCTCGGTGGTGGCCTACAACATAGGCGCAGGGTACAAGGACCGGGTCCGGAAGCTCATCCGCATAGCGATGACCGCCAGCGCGGTCATCATGGTGATCGGCACGGTGCTGTATGAGACGATACCCGGTATGCTGCTGCGCATCTTTTCCGCCAGCAGGGAAATGCTG
>CAJOIC010000097.1 GCA_905234625.1 uncultured Oscillospiraceae bacterium
GGGGAAGTACTTCGTCCACTCCGCCATGTTTTCGGAAAAGTCCATGGGCGGGGTGCCGTCCGTGTACTTGGAGTAGGCCTCCAGCACATTCCCCTTGCAAGTAAACAGGAGCTTGCCGTTCTGGTCGACGGTCTCGCCGACGCCGCCCATCTCCCACACGCGGGCGTCCGCGCCGGGGACGGTCAGGTCGTTCATGAAGGCGGTCTCCTTCCCCTTGCCGAATACATCGCCGGCGTACACGTTCCGTTCATACCAGATGTCGTTGCGGTCCATGGTGTAGTAGAACTTCGAGGCGATGTTCTTCGGGAACTGGGGGATCGCCATGATGGGGAACATGGCCATAAAGCCCGGCATGGCGGGTACGGACGGATGCCCGTGCGCTCGGGCGTACTCGGGATCGGAGTACAGCGGGTCATACCGGTTCCAACGGCGGTTGAATTCGATGATCTGATGCTCGTCCAGCGGGCGCGGGGGCGGCATCTTGAATGGCGGAGGCGGCATCTTGATCTTCCCGGAGGCGATCCCCAGACGCTCCTCCACCAGCTCCTTTTCCCAGTCAAGATACTCGCCGGGATAGAATTTCTGCATTTCAGGCATTTTACCATTACCTCACAGTCTGTGATTTGGATGTTTCAGCTCGAAAACGGAGGATCAGCGGGTCGCTCCGTTCGGGCTGCTGAAGTTTTCTTTTTTCAGTCATTACGGCTCGGCAGCTCGACGGTGGCCCAGCCGGATTCGTAGGTCTCGCCCAGGATGGTGTCGATCCACCACGCGAGGCGGACATAGTGCTTCCCGTCCTCGCAGAACTTGTCGAACACATAGCTCTTGACCCAGGCCACGTCGCGCTCCATGCCGTGCTCCGTGATGGGCTGCCCGGCCTTGAACGGAACGACGGACAGGAAATCCACGGCGCTGGGGCTGGCGGGAACGGTGAAGCCGCGGGAGGCCAGGCTGTCCCGGCTCATGATGCCCCAGCGGATGTTCACGAGCTTTCCGTGATCGCCCATAAAGTTATTGATGTGCCGCAGGGCGTAATCACGGCCCAGGAAGTTAATGAGCATGAAGCGGTGGGACTCCTCCCCGTGGGGCAGATCCACGCTGCGGAAGCCGCCGCCGAACTCCTCGCCGTATTTAAGGCGCAGCTCCGGCTCCTTCGGCCAGGAATCCGCGCGGTTCGGCATGCGGTAGATGCCGCTCTGCTCGGAGCGGACCATGGTCCTGCGGAAATCGGGGTCCATGATCTCACGCTTCAGCGTGCGGGTGCCGCCGTTTCCCATACCCACGCGGGGCGTGGGCTCGATCGAGTCGTCGATGGGACCGTCCAGCGTCTCGGCAGGCTGGAAGCCGATGGGGACATCCTCCCAATACAGAGGCTCCGCGCCCTGCATCTTCTCGTTTTTCCAGATGGAGAGGATCTTCTCCCAATCCTCGTCGGAGTAGTAATGCTCCGGGCGGCTGTCCCAGTCCGGGCCGATCCAGTCCATCTCCCCCTCTTCCTTCATGTGTTCGGGGTCAGTGAGGGCCTTGAGGTTTTCCACGGCGCGGAAGGCGACCTTGTTCACGAGCTCACCGCGCTGGTTGTAGATGCTGCCGGAGGTCTCGATGGCAAAGGAGCGGAACTCCGACCCCTCGGCGGGTGTCAGGTCCAGGATATGGCGCTCGTCCGCGATGAGATACATCGTATCTCCCGCGTATACGGGGTTATAGAAGCTGATCTCGTGATTGAGGCCGGAGACGAGCATATAATCCCGTGCGTCCCGGGGAAAGGGCGCCATGAAGCTGTCGTCGTGCGCCGCCAGGGTCTGCAGGCCGGGGATGGAGCGATAGCCCAGCTTCACAGCGTAAGCTTCGTCGTTATAAAGCGGGTTTTCGGGGTCAAACTTCGTGTTGTTGTAGCGGAGGATCTCCTCGGTGATGACCTGGGTGTACACGCCGGGCATGGCCTCCGAGACCTTCCCCTCCCGGATCTCCGCCGGAGAGACCGGGCCGCGCTCCTCGATGGCGCGGCAGGTCTCCATAAATGCGGCCAGGGCCTTCTTCTCCCGGTCGGTGTAGACGCCGGGATAGAATTTTACAAACTGCTTTTCCATGGTTTTTACACGATGGACACGTACTCGCTGTCCGCGTCGCGGCGCTTGCCGTCCCAGGTATAGAAGTGATCCTCCACGATGCTGGCGATGAATGCCTTGGCCTGCGCCTCGTGCCGGGGCGCGGGGTTCTGGTTGTTGGAGGTGTGGAAGAAGAAGCCGCCGGCGTGATAGTTGCCGTCCGCGTCCTTATAATAGACGGGCGGC
>CAJOIC010000098.1 GCA_905234625.1 uncultured Oscillospiraceae bacterium
ACCCGATGAAATAGTAAAAGTACAGGGAGATCGCGAGCCACAGCACGCCGCCGGTCGTCGGAACCAGCGCATAGGTCACGATACGCCATACCTGACCCCTGCAGAACAGGGCGGGATCAAAGTAAAGCAGCGAATAAAGGGTGTTCGTCGTGTCCATCAGTCCGAAAAGGTAGACAATGACGTTCCCGATGACGATATAAAGCATGAGCCGCGGGATGCCGAAACGCGGATGCGTCAGGCAAAAGCGGTCGATCTTTGCGTTCAGAGCTCTCAAATTACTCACCTCCCGGTTATTTTACCCTGTTTGGGCAGAAAAGTCCATAGGAAAACGCCCCCGGGATCCGAGGGCGTCAAGTTTGATTCGCGGCTCAGTCTCGCGTAAGGCGCTGGAGGGTCTCATACAGACGCTCCGGCTCCACGGGCTTCGAGAGATGGGCCGTCATGCCCGCCTGCAGGGAGCGCTGCACATCGTCATCGAAGGCGTTCGCGGTCATGGCGATGATGGGAACGGTCCTGGCGTCCTCGCGGTCGAGGGCGCGGATGGCGCGGGTCGCCTCCAGGCCATCCATCTCGGGCATGCGGACATCCATGAGCACGGCCTGGAAATGCATCGGCTCCGACGCCTCGAACATTTCCACGGCAATGCGCCCGTTTTCCGCATGCTCGGCGGTGATGCCCTCCATGTCAAGCAGGTCGATGAGGATCTCGGCGTTGATCTCCATATCCTCGGCTACGAGGACGTGCAAACCTTCCAGCGCACCGTGCTCCGGCGAAGCGCTGTCAAGCACGGAACCGCTCTGATCCGTCGAATGCTGCCGGTGCTCGAAGACGTTCTGCACTTCGCGGAGAAGGTTGTCCGTGAACAGAGGCTTTGACATGATGCCGTCCACGCCGGCGTCCTGGGCCTCCGCCCGGGTCTCCTCGAAGCTGTAGCCCGTCAGGATGATGACCGGGGTCTCACCGCCGTCGAAGCTCCGAAGCTCGCGCGTGAAAGCGATTCCATCCATGCCGGGCATAACGAAGTCCGTCAGCACGAGAGAATACGGCGTGCCCGCCTCCCGCTTCTCCCGAATCATCCGAAGAGCGTCTTCGGCGTGCAGCGTCGTCTCCGCCTCGATCCCGATGGCGTTCGCCACGAGCTTGGCGTGATCGCAGGCGACGGGATCGTCGTCCAGAATCAAGGCCACCAGGCCCTTCGGCAGCGCACTCACCCGATCGGGATCGACACTGCGGGTCGAGGACTTCAGCGTCACCGTGACCGTGAAGGTGGTGCCGACGCCCTTCTCGCTGTTCACATGGATCTCACCGTTCATCATCTCGACGATATTCTTCGTGATGGCCATGCCGAGACCGGTGCTGCCGTATTTGTTCGAGGTGCCGGAATTCTCCTGGGAAAAGGCCTCGAAGATCTTCGGTATGTACTCCCTGCTCATACCGATGCCGGTATCCGCGATGATGAAGCGCATGGTGCAGTAGCCCTCGAACCGCGCGGTCTGCTCCACAGTGAAGGTGACGGAGCCGGACTCGGGCGTAAATTTCACGGCATTTCCGAGGATGTTGATGAGCACCTGCTTGAGCTTCATGTCGTCGCCGACGTAGTAATCGTCCACATTCCCGATGATCTGGCAGTCGAAATGCAGTCCCTTGTCGGCGCACTGGCCGTTGATCATGACGTTGATCTGGTCGAGGAAGTCCCGGAAGCTGAACTCCTCGTTCTTGAGGGTCATGCGCCCGGATTCGATGCGGGACATATCGAGGATGTCGTTGATGAGACCCAGCAGATGCTTCGCGCTCGCGCCGATCTTCTCAAGCTGCTCCCGGGTATGGGGCGCGAGGTCCGGGTCGCGCAGGGCTATGTTGTCAAGTCCGATGATGGCGTTCATCGGAGTGCGGATCTCGTGGGACATATTGGACAGGAAGCTCGTTTTTGCGCGGCTGCTCTCCTCCGCGAGGACCTTATCCACCTCGAGCTGCTTCTCACGCTTGAGCATGAGGTTGTAAATCCGAAAGAGGATGATAAGGGCGACGATGATGAGGAGCGTCTGGATGAGACTGTAGCGCGAGAGGGAGCCCTCGACGCCGTCCATCACGTCATGGAGGTATTCAGCCGCGGGCCTTGTGGCGGCGGTGACGGAGTCCACGCCCGCCGCGGCGAGCTGCTCGGTATAGTACTGCTGGATGGGACCGATGGCCTGCTCCGTCGCCGTCTGCGTCGCCTGGCGCATCCACACCGTGGAGGTGAAGATAATGAGCGCGAGGAGAACGATCCAGGAAATGGTGGAC
>CAJOIC010000099.1 GCA_905234625.1 uncultured Oscillospiraceae bacterium
GTCCACCATTTCCTGGATCGTTCTCCTCGCGCTCATTATCTTCACCTCCACGGTGTGGATGCGCCAGGCGACGCAGACGGCGACGGAGCAGGCCATCGGCCCCATCCAGCAGTATTATACCGAGCAGCTCGCCGCGGCGGGCGTAGACACCGTTACCGCCGCCACAAGGCCCGCGGCTGAATACCTCCACGGCGTGATGAACGGCGTCGAGGACTCCCTCTCGCGCAACAGCCTCATCCAGACGATCCTCATCATCGTCGCCCTCATCATCCTCTTCCGGATATACGACCTCATGCTCAAGCGTGAGAAGCAGCTCGAGGTGGATAAGGTCCTCGCGGAGGAGAGCAGCCGCGCGAAAACGAGCTTCCTGTCCAACATGTCCCACGAGATCCGCACCCCGATGAACGCCATCATCGGCCTCGACAACATCGCCCTGAAGGACCCGAATCTGACGCCCCACACGCGGGAGCAGCTCGAGAAGATCGGCGCGAGCGCGAAGCATCTTCTGGGCCTCATCAACGACATCCTCGATATGTCCCGCATCGAATCCGGGCGCATGACCCTCAAGGACGAGGAGTTCAGCTTCCGGGACTTCCTCGACCAGATCAACGTCATGGTCAGCGGCCAGTGTGCTGACAAGGGCCTGCAATACGACTGTCACATCATCGGCCATGTGGACGATTACTACGTCGGCGACGACATGAAGCTCAAGCAGGTGCTCATCAATATCCTTGGCAATGCCGTGAAATTCACGCCCGAGTCCGGCTCCGTCACCTTCACCGTGGAGCAGACCGCGCAGTTCGAGGGCTACTGCACCATGCGCTTCATCATCGCGGATACCGGCGTCGGTATGAACAAGGAGTACATACCGAAGATCTTCGAGGCCTTCTCCCAGGAGAATTCCGGCACCTCAAACAAATACGGCAGCACCGGCCTCGGCATGGCCATCACGAAGAATATCGTCGAGATGATGAACGGTGAGATCCATGTGGACAGCGAGAAGGGCGTCGGCACCACCTTCACCGTCACCGTTACACTGAAATCCTCGGCCCGCAGCGTGGACCCGGACCGTGTGGAGGCCCTGCCGAAGGACCTCACGATCCTCATTGTGGACGACGATCCTGTTGCCTGCGAGCATGCGTCGCTCGTGGCCTCCTCTCTCGGCATTCGGGCGGAGTCAATGCCCGGCGCCAAGGAGGCTCTGGCCGTTTTCCAGGAACGGAGAAAGAATGGCACGCCCTTCGGCCTGGTGCTGACGGATTACCGCATGCCCGAGATGGACGGCATCGAGTTCACCCGCGCCCTGCGCGCCGTCGACCGCGGGGAGACCCCGGTCATCATGCTGACCGGCTACAGCTATGAGGAAGCCCAGACGGAGGCAAATGCCGCCGGGGTGGACGGAATCCTCTCGAAGCCTTTGTTCACGGACAGCCTTCTTCGGGAACTCCATGCCGTCCTGGACCGCCGCACCCATCCCGAGGAAGCCTCCTCGGCGGCGGAGAGCGAGCCTGCCTCCGGAAGTCTGGAGGGGCTCCACGTTCTTGTGGCCGAGGATATGGAGATCAACGCCGAGATCCTCATCGACCTGCTCGACATGGAGGGCATCACCGCCGAGCATGCGGAAAACGGACGCATTGCCGTGGAAATGTTCGCGGCCTCCGAGCCGGCGTATTTCCAGGCCGTGCTCATGGACGTACGCATGCCCGAGATGGACGGTCTGGAGGCGACCCGCGCCATCCGCGCCCTCGACCGCGAGGACGCCAGGACCGTCCCCATCATCGCCATGACCGCGAACGCCTTCGACGACGATGTGCAGCGCTCCCTGCAGGCGGGCATGACGGCCCATCTCTCGAAGCCCGTGGAGCCGGAGCGGCTGTATGAGACCCTCCAGCGTCTTGCGCTGGGCTGAGCCGTAAACCAAGTTCTACGCCCTCGGAATCGCTTCCGGGGGCGTTTTCCTATGGACTTTTCTGCCCAAACAGGGTAAAATAGCCAGGAGGTGAGTTATTTGAGAGCTCTGAACGCAAAAATCGACCGCTTTTGCCTGACGCATCCGCGTTTCGGCATACCGCGGCTCATGCTTTATATCGTCATCGGGAACGTCATTGTCTATCTTTTCGGACTGATGGACACGACGAACACTCTCTATTCGCTGCTTTACTTTGATCCCGCCCTGTTCTGCCGGGGTCAGGTATGGCGTATCGTGACCTATGCGCTGGTTCCGACGACCGGCGGCGTGCTGTGGCTCGCGATCTCCCTGTACTTTTACTATTTCATCGGGT
>CAJOIC010000100.1 GCA_905234625.1 uncultured Oscillospiraceae bacterium
CGGAAATTTTCCACATTTCGGGCGCAGTTTTACAATCTTTGCCTGTTCCTGCCGTAGAAAAGGCGCGTCACAGAATATCCTATTCTGCAACGCGCCCATTTTTTGTTTTTGGAGGATCTTATGGAAAAGACGAACAAAATGGCGGACACCCCCATGACCAAGCTGGTGCTGGGCATGTCCCTGCCGCTGATGGTATCCTTGCTCGTCCAGTCGCTGTATAACATCGTGGACAGCATTTTCGTGGCCAGGCTGAGCGAAAACGCCCTCGCCGCAACATCGCTTTCCTTCCCGGTGCAGATGCTCATGATCGCCCTCGCCGTCGGCACAAGCGTCGGTATCAACGCCCTGCTTTCACGGCTGCTCGGACAGAAAAAGACCGAGGATGTGGGCTATGCCGCAACGACGGGCTTTGTGCTGGCGCTCATGAGCTCCGCCGTATTCGTTTTGGCAGGACTGCTTTTCGTCCATCCCATCGCGTGGGCGCTGGCCAAGGGCGGCGACAATGCCGGGATGTGCGAGGCGTATCTTCGCATCTGCATGATTTTCTGCACCGGCACCTTCGTGGAGACCATGGCCCAGCGCTTCCTGCAGGCCTCCGGCAAGACAGTTTTGAGCATGGTTTCCCTCATCGTCGGTGCGGTGACAAACATCGTCCTCGACCCCATTATGATCTTCGGGCTTCTGGGATTTCCCGCTTTGGGCGTCACCGGCGCGGCCATCGCCACCGTCATCGGTCAGTGGCTGGGCGCGGCGACGGCGCTGCTCCTCAACCGCTATAAGAACCCGGAGGTGCAAATGCTGTGGAGGGGCTTCCGCCTGCGGGCAAAGACCGTCGGCACGATCTACAAGGTCGGCCTTCCCACTATCCTGACCCAGGCCATGACAAGCGTCATGAACTTCGCCATGAACGCAGTGCTTCTGAACTACTCCACCGCCGCCGTCGCCTTCTTCGGAGTCTATTATAAGCTCCAGAACTTTCTATTCATGCCCATGAACGGTCTCGGCCAGGCAGCTATCCCCATCGTGGGGTACAGCTATGGGGCGGGAAACCACGACCGCATCAAGGAGGCCATCCGCACCATCCTGCCCATCGCTTGCGGCATCGCAGTGTTCGCCACCGTCCTGTTTCTCGCCATCCCCCGGCAACTCCTTGGCCTCTTTTCCCCCAGTCCGGAGATGCTGTCGCTGGGTGTTCCCGCTCTGCGAATCATCGCGCCCACGTTTATTTTTGCTTCCGTAACCATGATCCTGGGCTACGCCATGTCGGGTCTCGGAAACGGAGTCGTGAACATGCTGGGCACCGCCATCCGGCAGCTTATCCTGTTCGTGCCGCTGGCATGGCTCTTTGCCCGCACATGGGGCGTTGGCGCAGCGTGGTGGTCCCTGTGGTTCTCCGAAATCGCGGCGGCAATCTACGCCGTGCTTGCTTCCCGGAGCGTTATGAAACATAGTGGCGTTATCTGAACGGATCACAAAACCAGGCGCTTCCCACCAGGATGGGAAGCGCCAGATTTTTTATACTTCTAATTATCTTATTTTATGTTGCGATCCCCGCAAACTGGGTCATGTAGAGATCGTAATACTTGCCCTTTTTCGCCAGAAGCTCGTCGTGGCCGCCCTGTTCCGCGATGCGTCCCGCGTCCACCACCACGATGAGGTCCGAGTCCCGAATCGTGGACAGCCGGTGGGCGATGACGATGCTGGTGCGGTCTTTCATGATCCGCTGCATGGCGTCCTGGATGGCCTTCTCCGTGCGGGTGTCCACGCTGGAGGTGGCCTCGTCCAGGATCAGGATCTTCGGGTCGGCCACGAACGCCCGGGCGATGGCGAGAAGCTGCCGCTGGCCCTGGCTGAGGTTCGCTCCCGCGCCGGTGAGCACGGTATCGAGCCCCTCGGGCAGCGACTCCACAAGCCCCCGGCAGCAGGACATATCCAGCGCCCGCCGGATGTCGTCGTCCGTGGCGTCGGCGTTTCCGTAGGTGAGATTGTTGCGCACGGTGTCCGTGAACAGCACCGTGTCCTGCAGGACGATGGCAAGGTCCTTTCGCAGCTCCGCGCGGGAGACTTCCCCCAGGTCCTGGTCGTTCACATAGATGTGTCCGCCGCCGATGTCGTAGTACCGCATGAGCAGGTTCACTACTGTGGTCTTGCCGCTGCCCGTGGCGCCCACGAGGGCCACCTTTTTCCCGGTGGGAACGGTGACGGTGAAGTCCCGCAGCACCGGCGTGTCCGCGAGATA
>CAJOIC010000101.1 GCA_905234625.1 uncultured Oscillospiraceae bacterium
GAAGGACGCCTCCCGGGGCCGGTTCGAGGTGATCCTCATCCACAAGTTCGACCGCGTGGCCCGATCCCTGACGGAGCATGTGAACCTCCAGGCGCGGCTCGCCAAATGGAAGGTGGAGCTCGTCGCCGTCGCCCAGGATTTCGGCGGGGGCTCCGAGGCCAAGATCGTGAAGGCCCTTCTGTGGTCCATGTCGGAATACTATCTGGACAATCTGGCCAGCGAGGTCCGCAAGGGACAGCGGGAGGCCGCGCTTCAGGGAAAGCACAACGGCGGTCTGCCGCCCTTCGGATATGACGTGGTCGATCAGCGGCTCGTCGTCAATCCGCTGGAGGCCGAATACGTCCGGCGGATGTTCGAAGCCTGCATCGCCGGGGACGGATACGCCGACATCATCGACGAAATGGCAGCAGTCGGCATCACCGGCAAACGGGGCAAGCCCATCCGCTACGCGCAGATCTATGAGATCTTACATAACGAGAAATACACCGGCGTGTACCTCTTCTCGCCCACGGAGGCGGAAAACCGCGTTGACCGCCGGGAAAAGCCCGACGCCATCCGGATCGAGGACAACCACCCCGCCATTATCAGTAAGGAGGATTTCAAAAAGGTGCAGGAGATCATGACATCCCGAAAGCGCGCCGGCAAGCGGCACTATCTGTGCTCCGGCCTTGTGTATTGCAGCTGCGGCGCGAAGATGCACGCCCACATCAGCAAGCGGAAGGGGCATGAGTATTTCTACTACAAGTGCTCGGAAAGCTGCGGCGCTCCCGTGGCAAAGATGGAGGACGTGGACAACGCCGCGCTGGAGTACCTGCGCAGCATCCTGAACGACGAGACGCAGGACCGGATCACCGCCGCCCTGCGGGAATACGACGGATGTGAAAACGACCGCCGGGAGACGTTCCTGGCGGCCAAAAAGAAAAAGATCCGGGAAAAGCAGACGGAGTACGATAATCTCATGAAAAACCTCTCCACCGGCGCGTTCACCGGGAAGGTGGCGGACGACATCTGCCGGCGTATGGAGGAGATCCAGAAGACCATCGCCGTTCTGGAGATGGCGGAGCCGCCGAAGGATTATACCTCCGACGAGGTCCGGGCCTGGATGAAGTCCATCAAGGACGCGCCCAGTGATAAGGCGGTCCAGATGCTGATCGCCCGCATCGAGGCGCAAAAAGACCCGACCGCTTTCAACATCGAATCGACATTAAAAGCGGTCGGGCGTAAACTTGGTTGCGGGAGAGGGATTTGAACCCCCGACCTCCGGGTTATGAGCCCGACGAGCTACCGAACTGCTCTATCCCGCGTCATTGGACTATCAATATATCACGCCGGACAGCAGTTGTCAAGTGGTAATTTATGCCGATTTTTATCAGGCGGGCAGGAACTCCCGAAGCAGGCGCAGGACGTTGCCGGAAAAGACCTTTTCGATCTCGGCCTCCGAAAAGCGGCGGCGGCGCAGCTCCGCCTCCAGTATGGGCAGGCCCGCGCAGTCGCCCAGCTCCGGCGGGCGGTCGATCCCGTCGAAATCAGAGCCCAGCGCGATCATATCGATTCCGCCCACGTCCCGGATATGGGCGATATGCTCCGCCATCAGCGCGGCGGTGCCGGCATGCAGCGCCGGGTCCGGCCCGGGGTCGAGGAAAACGGCGCAGTAGTTGATGCCGGTCAGGCCGCCCCGGTCGGCGATGGCGCGCAGCATTTCGTCCGTCAGATTGCGCACATGGCCGCATACCGCCCGGGCGTTGGAGTGGGAGGCGATGAACGGCCGTTTCGAAAAGCGGCACACATCCCAAAAACCCGCGTCGGACAGATGGGATACATCCACGAGGATACCGAGGCGCTCCATTTCGGAAACGGTCCGGATGCCTGCATCCGTGAGGCCGCGGGCGGTCTCGGGGCGGTTGCCGTACACATCGTTCGGATGGGCGAGGCCGTTTTCGTGGTTCCAGGTCAGGGTCATGATCCGGACTCCCAGGGCGTACAGAGCGGCCAGGATATCCGGATCGCCGCGGCAGATGGCGCCCTCCTCCGCGGTCAGCAGGGCGTAGATCCTGCCGATTCGGAGGTTCCGATCCAGCTCCGACCGGGTGCGCACGGGCCCGATGCGATCCGGGTATGCCTCCATGATCCGGTGAAACAGGCCGATCTGCCCCATGGCGGCGGCCAGCTCTGCCCCATGGCGGCGGCCAGCTCTGCCCCATGGCGGCGGCCAGCTCTGCCCCATGGCGGCG
>CAJOIC010000102.1 GCA_905234625.1 uncultured Oscillospiraceae bacterium
GCACTACGACGACATCAAGCGGATCGACCGCTCGCTCGTCTGCACCGATGAGGCGGTCGAGCTCGGCTGTGCGGTAGAGATCAGCGAAACCGAAGGCAACGACAAGCCCTTCGTGATCCGCCTGCACATGATGCGCCTGGGCGAGACGTATCTTCTGGGCGCCTCCGGCGAGCTGTATGACTGTTATGCCCGGGACGTGCGAAAGCTCATCCCGGCGAAAAACCTCGTCGTCATAAACCACGATGCAAGCCAGCTTGGCGACGGCAGCTACATCGCCGACGATCTGACTCTGAGCCTGCACCGGCCCATGCTGCCCGGCATGATGCACCCGAACCAGAAACCCGGCCTGTTCGAGCCGTCCTTCCTGCGACTGTCCCGGAAGATGTATGAGACCCTCGACCCCCGGGCGGTGGACAAGGACCCCGGCCCCCGCGGACCGGGAGGTCCCGGAGGCCCCGGCGGTCCGGGCAGAAAGCCCTGAGGTGAAGCCGTGAAGCCAGAAACCGTAAAAGAAAAGACCCTCTCCGGACTGGATGTCCGGATCGCGATCTCCGTGGCGATCTGCGCGCTGACAGCCACCGTCCTCAATCACTTCGGATGGAAATTCCCGTATGGGAACATGCAGCTGGAGATCATCCAGAAGATGACCGCCTGCATCACCTGTCTGCTCTGTGTGCAGGACAATATGCCCATCAGCCGAAAAGCGGGCGTCAACCGCTTGATCATCACGGCGATCGGCGGCGCCTGCGGCATCCTCGTCACTTGGATCGATACGCTTGTGGGGAACCAGTGGCTTATGGCCGCCATGGTGGCCCTGGGCGTTCTGGCGACGCTGGTGCTGTGCAAGCTGGCGAAGGTCCCGTACATCAACGCACGCATCGGCGGCGTGACCTTTGTGCTGGTCTCCTGCACCCTGAGCGGCTATGCCAGGATGTGGTATGCCGTGTTCCGCTTTGTTTCCACCTTCTATGGGGTGCTGGTGGTGCTGCTGGTCACCTGGCTGCTGCAGGGAAGAACACAGGAAGCAAGCAAGTGAGACAGCGGATAAAAAACGTTTTTCAGAGTCTATATAACATCATGGGAGGAAAAAGAATATGAAATCAAAATGGATCGCACTGTTCCTGTCCGTGGTTCTGGCGCTCTCCACAGCGGGATGTGCCGGCGCGGGAAACCAGAGCACGCAGTCGGCCCAGCCGACCGATCCTGCGGACCCCACACCTGCGCAGCCGGAAGAAGAGCAGACGGAGGAAGAACCGCAGGAGCAGACCCGGGAGGAAAAGCTCCTGGCCAGCGGTGAGGCAGGCAGCGGCCGGGCCTATACGGACCTCGGCAAGATGTATGAAAGCGGAAACGGTGTGGAGCAGAACTATGCCAAGGCGCTGGAATGCTACATTCTTTCTGCCGAGGCTGCGGAGCCCGACTTCAAGGGCATGCGCCTGGCGGGCCTGATGTATCTGAACGGAACCGGCGTGGAGCAGGACTCTGCGAAAGCGGCGGAGTGTTTTGAGGCAGCCGCGGAGGCGGGGGATGTGTCCGGTGCGTATTTCCTCGGCGTTCTGTATGAGACCGGAAACGGCGTGGAGCAGAGCGACGCCGAGGCGAGAAAGTGGTACGAGAAGGCCGTTTCCACCGTGGATGAATTCCTGTCGAACAGCCGGAACAACGGCCCGGATGAGCTGAAACTGGCGCTGTGCCGCCTGGCGGAGATCGCCCTGGCGGAAGGGGATACGGACACTGCGGTGACGTATTATCAGTACGCCGCGCAGCTTGGTTGGAGCGCCGCCGAGGAGGCGCTAGCAGCGCTCGGCGCAGAAGCGGGCGAGTGACCGGACCGCTGAAAAGATATCGCAGAGTAGATCTGTTTGTGATACAAAAGGAGCACCATAGAGATAGGAGACAGAACGATGGATAATAACATGCCCGCCAACTGCAATCAGTGCCCGAAGGGCTGCCCCGCAGACGCCCTGAGCTGCGGTAAAGGCCGCGCATATTTTGAGCGCCTGCAAAACGGAGAAGCGGCTCCCGCGGCACTGCCGGAAAGCGAGAACGAGCTCGTGCGCCTGCTGACAAAATGCGGCAAGGTCGCGGAGCACAAGAGCGAGAAAATGCGTCAGCACGGCAAAGACGAGAGCGCCATGTTCCGGTGCCTCACGGAGAAGGAACAGTCCGCACTGAAGGAGCTCCTATCCAAGCTGCAGACCACCTGGAAAGAGGAC
>CAJOIC010000103.1 GCA_905234625.1 uncultured Oscillospiraceae bacterium
TTGCGACGTTCTCGTCTCCGGCGACATCCCGCCGAACCCGTCCGAGCTCCTCGGCTCCGACCGGATGCAGGTGCTGCTCGAGAAGCTGCGGGAACGCTACGACTACATTATTCTCGATCTCCCGCCCGTGACCGCCGTCACGGATGCCGCCGTCGCCTCGAAGCTCGTGGACGGCATGGTCATCGTGGTGCGTGAGAACACGGCCATTCGCGGCGCGCTGGCCGAATCCATCCGTCAGCTCCGCCTGGTGAACACCCGCATCCTCGGCTTCACCTTCAACGGCGCCTCGGAGTCCGGCTCCGGCTATTATAAAGGAAAGTACTACTACCGGAAGCATTATTATAAGAATTACTACAATTCCTACTACCAGAAATGACCGACTTCCATGCGCATTTTCTGCCCGGCATCGACGACGGCAGCCGCAGCGTGGATATGTCTCTCACCATGCTCGAGATGTGGCAGCGGCAGGGCATCGACCGCCTGTGCGCCACGCCGCACTTCTATGCGGAGCACACCACGCCCCGGCGGTTCCTCGAGAACCGGAACGCCGCCTGCGAGAGCCTGCGGACCGCTATGCACGCCAAGGGCATCGAGATCCCGATCCTCCTCGGCGCGGAAGTCCGCTTCTTTGACGGGATCGGAAACGCTTCCGAGCTCCCCGCCCTCTGCCTGGAGGGAACGGAGCTTCTTCTGGTGGAGATGCCCTTCACCCGCTGGACGGAGCGAATGCTCCACGAGATCGACGAGATCCGGCGGCGGGGCCTGCAGCCGGTCGCCGCGCACATCGAGCGCTATCTGGATCTGAACCCGCGCCGGACGATCGAGCGTTTTCTGGATATGGACATCCTCATCCAGTGCAACGCGGAGTTTTTTCTCTCGCGGCATACCGCGCGCAAGGCGCTCCGGATGCTGGCGGACGAGCGGATCCACTTTCTCGGATCCGACGCGCACAACATCACCTCCCGCACGCCCAATCTCGGTCCGGCTCTGGATCGGATCGAACGAAAGCTCGGGCCCCGGGCGCTGGACCGATTGGTCCGGATGGAGGAACTATTTTTACAGGAGAGCGGCCAAGTCCTATGAAAAAAACCGGCCTCTATATAATCCTCGGCGTTCTCTGCGTCGGCGCCGCCGCCTATTCCGGCGTCCGCGTGTTCCAGCAAACCTACGCTCCCCCGGCGATCACGGAATCCGCCGTTGTGACCCCGTCTCCGACACCCTCCGCGCCCCCGGAGCCCACGCCGACCCCTACCGATCCGCCTCCCACCGCGGAACCGACGCCGGTCCCCACGCCGACCCCGACTCCTTACGTCAGTCCCGTCGACTTCGACTCCCTTCAGGCGGTCAACCCCGACATCTACGGCTGGCTGGAGATGTATAACGCGGGCATAAGCCTTCCCATCGTGCAGGACCCGGAAAACGACGAGTTCTATCTGAACCACAACAGCGACCGGGCCTATTCCGCGAACGGCGCCGTTTTTTCCGAGGCCACCTATAACACCGCGGATTTCAGCGACCCCGTGGTGGTCCTCTACGGGCACCACATGCGGGACGGCGCGATCTTCGGAAACCTCCAGCGGTACTACTCCGACAGCGTGTTTTTCGATGAGAACCCCACCTTTACGGTGTATGCGCCGGACCGGACCCTGACCTACGGCGTGTTTGCCGCCGTCCCCTACCCCGGCGACCACATCCTTTATTATCACGACTTTACGAACGACGATGTCTTCCAGACGTTTTTCCGCGAGATCCTGGAGACCAGAGATCTCAGCGCCCGTTTCAACGAGGCGTACGCTCCCGAGCCCGGGGATCACGTTCTGATCCTCTCCACCTGCCTGATCGGCAACAACACCAATCGCTTCCTGGTCATGGGCACCCTGCTCGACGACCAGTGACGATAAAGCGAAATTTTCGAGGAAAGGAGGTTATTCCGATGAAAAAGTTTCTTTTTATCGCGCTCGTTTTCATGCTCGCTGTCCCCGCATTCGCGGCGAACAGCAGTTCTGATAACATCATCCTGAAGAGCGGCGAGAAGATCACCGTGGGCGGCCGTGAGATGGAGCTGAAGATTGCTTCCAGCGAAGACAAGCCTGAAACTCCCTCCGGTTACGAGCTCATTGGCGCCTATGACGCCACTCTGGTCTGGACGGACGATGGCTCGGATGCTTCTGCCGATTATTTCGCAGTGCACAGCACCCTGGGCATCGATTTTGGAGTCTCCGGCATCGCCAAGGCCATGCACAAGGTCGGCGGTTCCTGGAAAGAGGAGTCTTCCAACGGATCGGTCGTCACCGTCTCCAGTCTGAGCCCCTTTGCTCTGTACAAGACGGCTTCCGGCACGACCCCGGCTCCCGCTCCCGGCAAGCGCTCTCCCCAGACAGGCTATAACACCGTTCTCTGGGCGATTTCCGCAGCCGCGATGGTTGCCTGCGCCGGCTATTGCTTCGCCAATGCCCGCAGAAAGGATGCAGAGTGATTCTGCGCGAAACTTATGGGTATCCGGCCTCGCACCGGATACCCATTTCTATTAGCAGCCGTTCCGTGCCTCCCGCAGAGGCGCGGATTCATATAGGGATGGAATAGGAGGAGACTATGCCCAACCAGTCCAAACGCTATGTCAGCCGAAGGAAAACGATCATGTTGGCCGTTCTGATCGCCGTTCTGGTGATCGGGATCGCCGCGGCGGTGCTGCTTCTCCTGTCCCGCGCGGAGCGTTCCATGGAAAGAAGCATCGAAGGCGCCGGGACCGCGGCCAGCCGCGCCGCCCTCTCGGAGCAGGACGCCGCGCTGGCGGAGGAGCTTGGCCTTGCTCCGACGCCTGCCCCGGACAGCCTTCGGCCGGAGGTCACCATGTACTACGACGGAAAACCCTACGCCTACAACGACGAGCTGTCCGTGCTGCTCATCATCGGCGTGGACGACCGGCAGGTCACCGAGTACGAGTACTATCACAACCACGGCATGTCCGACTTTCTGCTCCTCGCGGTCTTCGATCCCCGGACCCAGACCTGCCTTCCCATCCAGCTCAACCGGGATACCATGGCGGACATCCCCTTCATCAGCGATACCGGCGCGGTAATCGGCACCCTCCGGCAGCAGCTCGCCTTCGCCCATTCCTACGGCCGCGGCCTGGAGGACAGCTGCCAGAACACCGTGGACGCCGTGTCGATGTACCTGTACAACATCGACGTCGACAACTATTTCGCCCTGACCATGGAGGCCATCCCTCAGCTCAACGATCTCGTCGGCGGGGTCACCGTGCCCATCGAGGACGATTTCACCGGCGTGGACGACACGCTGATAAAGGGCGAGACCGTGACCCTGAGCGGTGAGCACACGGAAAATTTCGTCCGCTCCCGCATGTCCATGCAGGACGACCCGACGAACCTCGCCCGCATGCGCCGGCAGAGGATCTTCATGGAAGGCCTGCTGCAGAAGCTCCGCGACGCCTACCGGCAGGACTCCAACTTCCTGATGCGGAGCTATGAGTCCCTCTCCCCTTACCTCGTCACCGACTGCAGCCTGGAGCAGCTCTCGGCCTATGCCGACCGGTTTGCCGAATACACGGTGCTGGACATCGTTACCCCTGCGGGCGAGGCAAGCTATGACAACGCAAACGTGGAGTTCTACGCGGACGAGGACGCGCTGCAGAAGCTCGTCGTTGAGACCTTCTACATCCCCGTGGACGAGTGATCCTCCCCTTTCGGCTCCATCCACGCCTCCCATTCCTCCATCTGGCGGTCCGCCTCGGACGCGACACAGCAGCAACAATAAAACATCAGCGCGAGCGCGAGACACACGACCGCGGCCAGGATCTTCCACACCATATATTAAATATCCCTCCTTATGGCCAGTATGCCGATAAGGAGGGATTTTTATTCATTGTCTGCCTCGGTCGCAGCCGCGGCAGGAAGCGCAGTCTCCGCAGGCGGAGCATCCGCCGGATCTTCTGCTCTTCACAAGGCTTCGGATCGCCAGGCCGACCGCTGCCAAGACGAGAACGAGAAGCAGGATGTCAACGATGCTTAT
>CAJOIC010000104.1 GCA_905234625.1 uncultured Oscillospiraceae bacterium
GCATGCGGCAGATGTTCGCGCAGGCGTTGCAGCCCACGCACCTGGTCTCGTCGATGGTGACGGCGCGGGTGGGGCCGGTGGGGTTCGGATAGATATACGTCTCAGTCATCGTTTCCGTCCCCCTCTCCGAAGGTCAGCCGCTCCGTCTCCTTGGCCCGGCAGCGCTCGTAGTTTTCGAGATACCCGGGCAGACACGGAGCTTCCAGCCAGTATTTCGATCGGTCGTACCGCGTCTTCACCTCGCCATCCTCCTGGCGGCAGAAGATGTAGGTGTCCTCCGGCAGGTTTTCGGCGTCCATGGCGAGCTTCAAGCGGCAGCCGTGGAGGTACATCTCCGAGATGGTGAGCCGCGTATCGCACTCCAGCACCCGGGCCAGCTCGTGGGGGTTGCGGGCGTAGGTGTGCTTTGCCTCCGTATCGCGGATGGAACGTATCCATTTCATGCCCTGCGCCAGCACCGCCTCGGATTTTACCTCGGCGCAGCACTGCTGCATGACCCGCGTGGAACCGGCCCAGAGCTCCTTCCAGGCGATGAAGTCTCCGTCGCTCCCGTTTCTCCAGCGCTTGACCGGGGCATAGTTTCGCTCGACTTCCTTCCGGACGGTCTCATGGCGGATCTCGCCCGGCTTCTTCCCTGCGGCAAATTCCGCCGCCCGGTTTCCCGCGTACAGGCCGGAGGCACAGGCGTAGGAGCTTCCCTCCAGGCCGCTGTTGGCCCCCGCGGCGAACAGGCCGGGGACGGTGGTCATGAGGTTCCAGTCCACCGCGGGCTGGGCCTGCATGCCGAAGCTCTCGCTCCGCCAGGCTTTCACCGCGTCCGGCGCGCCGTGGAACCAGCCGCCGTTATTGTAGCCCTCCGCGTTCATGATGGGGGCCATGAGCATATCCCTGTCCGGGTCGAAGCCCAGGCGGGTATACAGATCGAAGATCGTGTACCGGGTCTTGCCCTCGTTTCCGATCATCATGCCCCAGATGCTCCGGCGCTCGTCCTCCGGCATCCCGGCGAGGTCCGCCCACAGGGGCAGCTCATACTCGCCGTTTCGGATGCGCTCCGGCAGGTCGTGGATGAGCCCCGGCGTTTTCGCGTGCTTATACACGTCGCTGATGGTGGAGCCCATATACTCCTGGCTGGGGGCCGGGCGGTTCCGGGCCTCCACGCTCGTGAGGATATTGCCGTCGATGTCCTCCCAGGGCACCTCCTTGCCGTTGTTATCGACAATAGTGCAGGGGAACCATGTATTGTGAGGGTTGCCGACGCCGAACCGAGGCCAGGCAAACGGCGAGGGATTTCCTTCCTTGCCGTTTCGGAACATGCCGTCGATCTCCGCCCCGGCCTCCCAGGCCATGGCGAGACCTTCGCCCACCTCGTTCGGGTCCCAGCGCCAGCTGTTTCCCGTCATTTCCATATTAAAGGTCCAGATCGTACAGGAGTAGCCGCAGCTCAAAATGACCGTCGGCGCGTGGAAGACGAACATCTCCCCCGTCTCCAGGGAAAAGCCCGACGCCCCCGTGACGGGCGCGCCCTGCTTTCCATTCTCCGTGTAAAGCCGGTTGATCATCACCCGCTCGAAAAAGCGCACCTTCTGCTTTTTCATCTCCTGATAGAGAACGGGCTTTAGGTATTGTCCGCCGCGCAGCTTCACGGCGATGAGATCCTGATAGTTGTATGCCTTGTAAAGATTCGTATTCGGGTCGATGGTATCCGCACCCTTCAAGTCATCGAGATCCGCCTCGATGGGAAGGCCGATCTCCTTGAGGAGCATCAGCGCCTCCCAGGTGCCTTTGACGGCGATATAGTCCCGGTGCCCCATGCGTCCCGCGGTATTGCCCTTTTCCAGGTTCTCCTCCGGGGTCATGGGGCTGTAGGGGTTCGAGAGAAGATTGTTCCAGTGGTCCATGCCCGCGCCGCCGCAGCCGCTGCGCTTGATGGCGCCCTTGTCGGCCACGGCCACCTTTGCGCCACGGCGTGCCGCCGCGATGGCCGCGCAGCTGCCCGCAAGGCCTCCGCCCACCACGAGAACGTCCACGTTCACATGGGTCACTTCCCCGTATTTGATCTCGTAGGGCCAGCGAAAGCCGGTCTCACGGATCCCCGCCTGGTTC
>CAJOIC010000105.1 GCA_905234625.1 uncultured Oscillospiraceae bacterium
TTGATTATACCGACTCCGACGCGGAATGTCAAGGATTATTTCACGCAGAACGGGTTTTTCTTTCCATTTTTCTCACTTTCCGGCGGAACAGCCAGAAACTTCTTGCTATTTTTGTAATTTTTCGTAATTTTTTTGTTGCGTTTTCCGATGCCGTCATATATAATAACAGGAGACTCTAAACAGTAAGGTTGTGATTTCATGCACGCATCCCGCGGTTCCAACTGGAAGCTGGTCGTTCTGATCATCGTTCTGCTCCTTGCGATCGCCGTCCTCGGCTTCCTTTGCGTACGCTTTTTCCTGGGCGACTTCCTCTCCGGCCTCGGCGGCAGTGCCGCCGTCGAACCCGGTCTGTCCACCCAGGTCGCCATCTATGACGCCGATGGCCGGGACGTCACGGACAAGGTCTCCGTCTCCGCCGGCACGCTCCGCCCCGACACGGTGGAGCCCGACGTCCCCCTGACCCTCATGGAGATCACCTGGTCCGGCAAGAAGGATCCGGTCTATCCCTTCATCCTCTCCGTCCAGGATCGTTCCTTCCCCGACGGGGACGGCCTCTCCGTATACCATTACGCGAACGGCCAGTGGGATCTCATTGGCACCTATCTGATCGAGAATCACTCCGTCGCCTTCCAGACGCCGAGCCTCTCGCCCTTTGCCTTCCAGGTCATCAGCTCCCACCCCGCTCCCACGCCCGAGCCCACGCCCACGCCCGAGCCCACGCCCGAGCCCACCGCGACGCCCGAACCCACGCCCGAGCCCATTGACTACGGCAAGTTCGACAAGGTGCAGGTCGGCGAGTTCGTGCAGGTCAATTCCATGGTGAAGGGCGGCGCTTATGTCATCGCCTTCGTGGATGACCCGGACGCGGCGGCGCCTGTCGCCACCGGCAACGTGACCTTCTTCGACGTGCAGCAGGCCTCCGGTCCCCTGCCGGCGAAGATCCTCATCCGCTACGACGACGAGCACATGCGCCTCATCGACGCGGAGGTGACCCGCGGGACCGACGGCCGCTACACCATCAATTCCCCGGTGGTGGAGGGCATGCTTTGGAACGCGATCGACGAGGACAGCTACCGGGGCGCCACCCGCTTCTCCATCGAGAGCCAGGGCCGGTTCCTAAACCTGGATGACAAGAACGAGAACGTCGTTCTGGACGAAAACGCCGTCCGCACCCGCTGGCTCTACGGCGCCGTCGTCCCGACCACGGGCGACAGCTTCACCACCATGAGCTATCAGCTCGACGACGACACCTACTTCATCCAGAAGATGGAGATGACGGACACCGTCACCGGCGAGGGCACCCCCGGCGAGCCCGCCCTGACCTTCACCGCCTCCACCGAGAGCGACACCGCCCTGCGGCTGTTCATCTTTGAGCTTTCCTCCCCGAACGGGAACAAGGACAACGACGTCGGCGGTTTCTTCGTCCTGACCAGCACGCCCGAGGCGGCCGAGGGCCTGAACGCCACCCCGGCGCCCACCGCCACCCCGGACAACGACTCGGCGCTCACGCCCGTGAATACCGGCGGCAATTCCTCCGGCGGAAATTCCTCCGGCGGCAACTCCTCCGGCGGCAACACCAGTACCGGCGGCGACAACTCCGGCGGCGATAACTCCGGCGGCAACAGCGGCGGCAACGAGCAGTCCGCTGGGAACGAGGAGCCGGTGAACACCGGCGGCGACAACTCCGGCAACACCGGCACCGTCACTCCCTCCGACGCCACCGGCGGCGACACCGGCGGTGATACCGGCGGCGAAGAGGATGACTCCTCCACCGACGCCTAAATCCGGCAAAACGCACAGCGCTCCCCCACTGGGGAGCGCTGTTTTTCTGCGCCGAAAAGCACCCGCTGGCGCTTTCCTTTTCGCTTGCGGTATGCTATTATTAAAGTGGTATAGAAGGAGCTGACACGCAATTCGGAAATATAAGGAGCATCCCATGGAGAAAGCCTATCTCGTTCTGAGCGACGGCACGGTCTTCGAGGGCCGGCCCTTCGGCGCGGAGGTCCCCGCCGCCGTGGGGGAGCTGGTGTTCACCACCGGCATGTGCGGCTACCTCGAGAC
>CAJOIC010000106.1 GCA_905234625.1 uncultured Oscillospiraceae bacterium
TCGACATGAGCGGGCTGGAGCATGATTGGTCCGACGAAGGGAACGATGACGGCGGCCATTGGTGGCAGCAAAACTACCATGCCATCGACCTGTCCCACGTCTTCTTTGACGCCGAGGGACTGAATGAGGTCATCGCCCGGCTGCAGGAGGACTATCCCGAGGATCACGACCAATGGTGGGCGGACTACTATGGCCGCGATACCTTCACCATCGACGGGAATGTGACGATCCCCGAGGGCTTTGGTATCCATTTCGTGGATATGCAGGGCGGCAAGGTCGTTGTGGATGAGGGTGTTGAGGTCACCGTAAACGGCCAGATGGATATCGACGGCGACCTCATCATCAACGGCACGGTCACGGTGAACGGAGGCATGAATGTCAACAACAGCCTCACCGTGAACGGCACGCTGCGCATCGCGAACTATGTCAATGTCGCAGACGATCTCACTGTCAACGGCCAGATCGAGTTTATCGAGAGCGAGGACAGATATGCCCAGCTTCGCCTGCAGCGGGAGGCCTATACCGCGCAGGATATCGCGGATGCCGCCGCCGAAGCGGAAGGACTTGCGGATCACTATGTATTGCAGATCCGCATCAAGAACGACATCACGCTGACCGGCTCTGTCACGCTGAGCGACAAGGCAGAGCTTGGCATCTGGTGGGAATGGGACGACGAAAACGAACGGGACTTCCAGCCCACGCTGACGCTGAGCGGCGGCGCCGTGCTGACCAGCGGCCGGCACCTCAACCTTGACGGCGGCATCCTCGTGATCGAGGATGGCGGAAGGTTTGTGAACAACGGCAGTCTGCGCATCGACGGCCGCCACGGCAGCTATGTCGAGCTGGCGGAGGGCGCGGTCTATGAGGGCGGCAGCGACAGCCATCTGGAGCTCTTGGGCTATGATGGCCAATCCGAGGAAGCGCTCCTGCCCATCGACATGAGCGGGCTGGAGCATGATTGGTCCGACGAAGGGAACGATGACGGCGGCCATTGGTGGCAGCAAAACTACCATGCCATCGACCTGTCCCACGCCTTCTTTGACGCCGAGGGACTGAATGAGGTCATCGCCCGGCTGCAGGAGGAGCATCCCGGCGAGGATTGGGAATGGTGGGCAGATTACCGCGGCAGCGATCCGTTCACGGTAGATGTGAACGTGACGATCCCGGATCAGTTCAGCATCAACTTTGGCGGCAGCAGCGTCATCATTGACGGCGAGAAGATCTTGACCGTCGAGGGACGCGACGGCCGTATCAACGATGTCTGCGACCTCACCGTAAACGGCGCCCTTGTCGTGAACGGCGAGATCAACATGGACGGCAATGTGACCAATAAGAATAACGTCTCCTTCGGTGAGGAGGGTCAGATCTACATGACCCGCGGCTGTGAGACGGATGGACAGATGCGCGAAGCGGCTGTAGAAGCGGCGGGCTTGGAGGATGGCTACAGCATCCGTATCAGCGTTCACGCGGATATCACGCTGGCAAGCGATTTCACCACGCCACAGCAGGCGGAGCTTTGCCTGTGGCGCGACTGGGACGAGGAAACGCAGCAGGATGTGTTCTTTACCCTCACGGTTCCGAGCGGCGTCACGCTCACGACGAACCGCTATGTGGGGCTGTATGAAGGCACCATCGAGATCAAGGCGGGCGGCAGCTTTATCTGCAACGCGGATATAAACGTCACCGGCTGTGACGGCGGTCGTCTGATCATCGATGAGGGCGGCGTTTGCACCTGCAAGGATAATTTCCGCGTCAAGGGAACCACCGAGCAGGAGCGTGAGGACATCGTCATCGGCATCGATTGGAGCAATACCTATACCGAGTGGTTCAACGAACCGCGGGAGGAAGGCGACCGCATGGTTTGGGAGGCGCAGTACCGCGCCATCGACTCCGAATACCAGTTCACCGACGCGGCAGGGCTGGAGGCCATCATCGAAGCCTATAACGAGGGCGACGATCAGTATAAGGACGAACACCGCAACATTGAATATATCCGGGTAACGGAGGACGGTGCTTTCGTCATCGACCGGGATATCACGATCCCGCAGGATATGAGCGTCAGCTTCTGGCAGGCGGACTCCGTGACCGTTGACGCGAATAAGACCCTCACGCTGGAGGAACAGGCTTGGTTCGACTTCAACGGCGAGCTGATCCTGAACGGTTCGCTGGCGCTGCATTCCGACTGCGCCGCGGGGAATGTGCAGAACCCGCAGAATATCGAAAACTTTGGCGATTACGGCAACTGCGTCTGGCTGCGCCGGGATGCGGGCGGCGAGGAAGATATGGTAAGCGCCATCAACGAGGCGACGAATGAAAGCTTCCCGCGGCAGCTCCGCGTCCAGATCGAGGTCGCGGGCGAGTTCGATATCACAGGCTCCGTCAGCATTCCCGAAAATGTTCGTGTCAACATCGTAGATTGGGAATGGGTCGACGCAGAAGACGAGGGCCACAGAGAAAACCGTCCCTCTGTGCTGACGGTCAAAGCGGGCGGCGAACTTGAAACCGAGGGCGGCTATATCATGATCGACCGGGGCGGCATCGTCGTCGAGGCGGGCGGCAAGCTCGTAAACAACGACTGGATCGACGTCCGCGTGAATAACGACAGCTACCTCCAGATCGCCGATATGGACTGCTACGAGGGCAACGGCGATATCCATCTGAACGGCAGAGGCGATCAGGAATTCGGCTCCGGCCTCAATGGCTTCGACCGGGAGCAGATGGAGGAATACGGCGGCGGCAGCAACGAATACGGCTGGTGGACGAATTACCGCCTGCCCGATATGTCGGTCTGCTTCCATGATGCGGCGGAGCTGGCTGAGAGGATCGACGCCTTCAATAACGGCGATCAGGAATATCGCGACAGCCACCGCGAGCTGCGGTTCCTCCCCGCCGGTGAATCGGACTTCAACTTTGATCGGGATATCACGATCCCCGACGCAATGACCGTTGATTTCCAGAATGGCGATACCGTTGTCATTGACGGTCGTCGTGGACGGCGAAATGAACGTCAACGAGCTGACGGTGACGGGTTCGCTCACCATCAACAACATGGTGAATATCAACGGCGGCAGACCCGACGATACGAATATCATCTTCGGCGGGGAAGAAAGCGGCATTTGGCTCAACCGCGAGGCAGCCACCGAAGACGAGCTCCGCTCGCTGGACGGCGAGGCGGCTGCGCTGCCCGCGCATTACTCCTGCCGCATCCAAATCGTCGAGAGCTTTGCCTTGACGCGCGACCTTGATCTTTCGGAGAATACGGAGATCAACCTCAGCCGCGACTGGGAGAAAGACGAGCAGATCACGCTCACCATCAATGCCGGAAAGAAGCTGACGACCTACCGTCATGTCGGCCTGTACGGCGGCGTCATCATTATTAACGGCGCGATGGAGCATAACGGCTATCTGGAC
>CAJOIC010000107.1 GCA_905234625.1 uncultured Oscillospiraceae bacterium
GGCGGCGGCTATGTCTATGCCGAGAATGTGTACGCCTACGCCTGTCTGCCGAAGTCGAACGAAGCCAGCCGGGAGGGCTCCGGCTCCGCGGGCCTGTATCTGGACGGTTATTCCTACTTTGTGGTGAAGGATTCCGTCGTGGGCTCCGTGGGCGACAACGCGGTCACCTCTGCCGGCGGCGGAACACTCCTCGCGTACAACACCACCTTCGAGGGCGGCACGAGCTATGAGAACATGCCCTGCATCAAGACCCACCCCATGGGCAACAACACCGACCGCGCCCAAGACATCCGGCTGACGGACTGCACTCTGACCGCCACCGGCCCGGCGTTCTTCTTTGACGGGCGCAGCACCAATATCACCCTCTCCGGCGTCATCGACTGCACCGGCGTGGAGGGCGTGCTGATCGACTCGAAGCAGATGGACGGCGGCAACGCCTACATGGGCGGCTTGACGCTGGATCAGGCGTATCCGATCCCCACGAACCACTCCACACTGACGCTGGACGCCTGCACGCTTCTGGGCGCCTCCGACATCGTGCTGGAGCCGGTAGCGGCGGGCATCGAGGAGCAGACCCTTGCGGTGACCGTCACGAACGGCACCGACTTCGCCGGGGCCATGAACGGTGGCGTCATCGACGTGACCCTGTCCGGCGGCTCCTCCTGGACCGTCACCGGGGATACGGACATCGACAGCCTGACAGTCGAGCCCGGCAGCTCCGTCATCGTGGCGGAGGGCGTGACCCTCCTGGTGAACGGCGAGGCGTATCCCGGGAATGCAGCGTCCGGCGAGGCTTCGGGAGAAACCGGTTCCGATGCGTCCGGCTATCCCCATTTCGACGAGTACCGGGACTATGTGGCGGCGCTGGTGCTGGCGGACGATTTCATGTCCTCGACCGCTGCCTACGACGACACCTACACGGCGGAAACACCCTACGGTACACCGTTCATCGACATTGACCCGGTCATCGGCGCGCTGGACTATCCCGATTGGATGGCGGCAAATTATCCCGGCGAGGCATTCCCCACGACTTGATCGAAGTCGATCAGACAGCAATCAAAAAATGTTGGAGGTAACAACATGAAAACAAGCATTCGTATCCTTGTGCTGGCGCTCGTCGTGCTCTTGAGCATGGCGGTGCTGGCCGGCTGCGGCGGAAAGGCCGAGGAGGCCGCAGCGCCCGAGACACAGGCGGCCGCTCCCGCGGCTCCCGAAGCCCCTGCCGCTCCTGCTGCGGACGGAGAGGTCCCGCCCCCGCCTCCCGGCGAGCCCAGCGGCGAACCCGGCTCCGCCGAGCCTCCCGCGGAATTCGTTCCGCTGGATCCGGCAGGCGACTATTCCCGCGACTGGGCCGGTTACCAGGCCTATCTTCTGGAAGCCTGCGACGGGGAGAACGCCTTCCCCGACGACGAGATGCGTCAGCAGGTAAAGGGCCAGATCGCCGCCGCGACCGAGGCGGATTATGACGTGACCGTGTTCCCCTATGAGATGCTCGTCGGCATGCACATCGCGGTGTCCTACGAGGATTTTCTGGCAGCGTAACAGCATCCGATAATCTGAAAAACTATTTGATTGGAGGATATTCAAATGAAGCGCATTTCTACTCTTCTTGCCCTGATCGTTGCCCTGTGCATGATCCTGTCCGTTGGCGCCTTCGCGTCCGGCGAGCCCTCCGGCTCCCCGGAGCCCGCTTCCGGCATCGCCGGGACCTATTCGGACGGCGAGCACACCCTGGTGATCGCCGACGATCTCACCTTCACGCTGGAGAAGACCGGCCAGAATCTGGAGGGCGAGGACTTCGTCATGCTGGTGACCGGCACCGTCACCGAGGACGGCGTTTTCACCATCACCGGCCTGTATGACGGCGACATCAACCTCGTCGAGGTCGCCAGTGAGGATCAGCTCGCGGCGGATCTTGCTACCGTCGAGGCCGCTTTTGCCGGTGGGAAGGTCGGCGGCGGGGTCGTTCCCGGCTCCTACACCGACGGTACGCTGACTCTCGTGATCGCGGACGATATGACCTTCACCATGGAGAAGACCGGCCAG
>CAJOIC010000108.1 GCA_905234625.1 uncultured Oscillospiraceae bacterium
CGTCAGATACCACCAGCCGTTTTCGTTGTACGCAAGGCCCGTGTAGCTCGGATCGACCTTGCCGCAGCGCATGGCGACCCAGGTCTGGCCGTCGCCGCTGGGGTTCACGACGGTGGCGTCGGTCTTCCAGGTGGTGAGCTGGCCGAGGTAGAACTCGCAGTACTCGCCGTTCACCCACTCGCAGCCGGTGCGCCAGTTGGCGAACTGGCCCTTGTAAATATAGAAGGTGCCGTTCTCGTTCGTGGCAAGGCCTGTGTAGGTCAGGTCGAGCTGCCCGTTCGTGACGTACCACCAGCCGTTTTCGTTCTCCGCAAGACCGGTGTAGCTGAAGTTGATCGCGCCGTTTTTCACGTACCACCAGCCGATGTCCTCGCGATACGCAAGGCCGGTGAAGCTCGTGTCCACCCGGCCGTTCACATAGTATTTCCAGCCGTCGCCCAGGTCCGCGAGGCCGTTGACGTCGCCGTGAGCGGGGATCTCCACCCGTTTCTCCGCGGTATGCTCAGTGCCGCTCGGATCCGTGACCGCCGCGGTATAGACCGTCACACTGCCCTCGTCGGCCGATGTGACAGCCGCCGTCCCGGAGGTCGGATGATTGCCGTTCTCGCAGGTGAAGGTCACCGCGACGGTCGCGGCGCCCTCCGTCCAGTGATTCCAATCAAAGGCCGCCGTCCATTTATGGCCGAGCGCGGGGATCTCCTCGGTATCGACCTCCTCGCAGCGGGCGCAGGTCCGTGTCCTCTCACCGTTTGCCGTGCAGGTCGCCGGCGTCTTGATCTCCCACGCGCGCCAATCATGTGTCCGGGCGGGAATCGTTATGGACTTCGTATCGGTGAAGGTCTTCCCTTCGTATGTCACCGAGGCGGAGAATTCATCCGCTCCCGCCTGGGTGCAGGTCGCGTCGGTATGGGTGCCGCGCCGGACCTGGGCGTCCACGGTCTCGGCCGCATCGCAGCGCGAACAGGTGAGGGTCGCCGTCGCAGCGAAGCCCTCGGGAGTCTCCGTCCAGGTCCAGGCATCCGATGCCGCCAGCCAGTCGTGCCCCAGCGCGGGAAGCTCCGCAGCCGCCGTGATCTCGTTCCTGCCGTCCGCATCCGCAAACTTCAAGCCGCAGCCGGAGCAGGTCCAATAGGCCGCCGTTCCGTCCGCTTCGCAGGTCGCCGGGGCCGCATCCACCTGGACAAGACCGTGGGTGACGTTGACATAGACGGTCTTAGGCGCGATCTCGACCTGCGTCTCGTCAAAACGGAACGCCTCGATCTCGACCGTAACGGGATAGCTGCCGACCTCCGCACCGGCCGGAAGCGTGTAGCACACGGTGAAGAGAGCGGAACCGTCGTATTCCTTCCCGTCGACGTAGGTGACATGAGCGTCGTTGGCCTCATAGTATTTCGAGCCCAGCGCGTCCGCCAGCGTCACGCTCTGAAACACCAGCGGTTCGCTCGCGCTCACATGGAAGTCGAACGCCGCGATGCCGGGATTCCCGGAGAGGCCGACCGTAATCGAGACGGTACCCGCCTCCGAGCCGTGCTCAAATGCAACGTTCGACGCCGTCAGCGCTGTCTCCTCCGCCGCCGACGCACTCAGCGCCGCAAGAGAAAACAGCAGAAGCAGTGCCATGACCAGACCGAAAAACCGCTTTTTCATTTGAAAGGGTCCCCCCTCCTTTTCAATGGAACAAAACAAACGGACGGACGTTTTCTTCAGAAGATCGATATTTATTGAACATACCTAAACTTTTACAAAATAACTATACACTATTCGCCGAATAAAACAGTTACAAATCGGTTACAAAACCGTCGTTTTCCCGCCGCTTCCTGCCAGGGAATCAAAAACCGTCCCTCGGCGGCAGACGGAAGGGCGATGAGCGCAGCAAGCCTCAGCGCCGGCGAAGGAGAGCCTCCGTCCCCAGGGAGACGAAAAGGCACGCCGGGATGCAGACGAGGCACATGGTCCCGAGGCCGGCCTCCGGGAAGAAATGCATGAAGGGATAGATCACGACGAAATTGTTCAGGAACAC
>CAJOIC010000109.1 GCA_905234625.1 uncultured Oscillospiraceae bacterium
ACACTCCGACGCGGACGTGGTCATCACGGAGGTCGGGGGCACCATCGGCGACATCGAGGGCCAGCCGTTTATCGAGGCGATCCGGCAGGTGGGCCTCGAGCAGGGGAAGGAGAACACGCTCTACATCCATGTGACACTCGTCCCCTATCTGCATGGGAGCAACGAGCACAAGACGAAGCCCACCCAGCACTCCGTGAAGGAGCTGCAGGGCATGGGCATCCATCCGGACATTATCGTGCTGCGCTCCGACGAGCCCATTGAGGACCCGTCCATCTTCCGAAAGGTCGCCATGTTCTGCAACGTGCCGCCGGAACACGTCATCGAAAACCGCACGCTGGACACCCTGTACGAATGCCCGCTGATGCTGGAGGAGCAGGGCTTTTCCGGCATCGTCTGTCGGCGGCTGGGAATCCAAACGCCCGCGCCGGCGCTGACGGAATGGCGGGATATGGTCCGCTCCATCCACGCGCTTCACCGAAAGGTCACCGTCGCACTGGTGGGAAAGTACGTCCAGCTCCACGACGCGTACCTTTCCGTTATGGAAGCCCTGCGCCACGCGGGTTTTGCCCTGGGGGCGGAGGTGGAGATCCGCTGGATCGACTCGGAGACGGTAACGCCGGAGCGCTGCGATGAGCTCTTTGCCGGCGCGGAAGGCATCCTGATCCCGGGCGGCTTCGGCAGCCGGGGGATCGAGGGAAAGATCGCCGCGGCGCAGTACGCCCGGGAGCATAAGATCCCCTATCTCGGCCTGTGCCTCGGCATGCAGATCGCGGTGATCGAGTTTGCCCGGCACGCCGCGGGTCTTGCCGGGGCCAACTCCCGGGAGTTCGACGAGGCCGCGCCCCATCGGGTCATCGACTTCATGCCCGGGCAGAACGACGAGATCGACAAGGGCGGCACGCTCCGCCTGGGCGCCTATCCCTGCGCGGTGCAGCCGGGGTCCCTGCTGGAGCGCTGCTACGGCGCGTCCATGATCTCCGAGCGGCACCGCCACCGCTATGAGTTCAACAACGAGTACCGGGATGTTCTGACAGCGGCGGGGCTCGTCATCGGCGGCACCTCGCCGGATAAGCGCCTGGTGGAGACCGTGGAGCTTAAGGATCATCCGTTTTATATCGGGGTGCAGTATCACCCGGAATTCAAGAGCCGCCCCAATAAGCCCCATCCGCTGTTTCTGGGGTTTGTGCGTGCGGCGCTGGGAGAGGAGACGTAAGTATGGAACTGGATCGGGAACAATGGCTGCATTACGGGGAGATCACCGAGCGGGACGCCTGCGGCATCGGCGCGGTCGTGGATATCCAGGGCCGGCAGAGCCGGGCGGTGGTGGACGACGCGCTGAAGATCGTGGAAAAGCTCGAGCACCGCGCCGGCAAGGACGCCCTGGGCGAGACGGGAGACGGCGTCGGCATCATGACGCAGATCTGCCATCCGTTCTTTCAAAAAGCGGCGCTCGCGTGCGGCATTGCACTGCCGGACGCGGGGGATTATGCCGTGGGCATGTTCTTCTTTCCCCGGGAGACGCTGGAGCGCCGACAGGCACAGAAGATGCTGGAGGTCATCCTCCGCAAGGAGGGCCTGCCCTTCCTGGGCTGGCGGGAGGTGCCCACCTGTCCGGATATTTTGGGAAAGACTGCGCTTGCGTGTATGCCCTATATCCTGCAGTGCTTCGTGGGCCGTCCGGCGGACGCGCCCCGGGGCCTGGCTTTCGACCGGCGGCTGTATCTGGCCCGGCGGGAGTTCGAGCAGTCGAATGACAACACCTACGTGGTGAGCCTGTCCAGCCGCACGGTGGTGTATAAGGGGATGTTCCTGGTGGGGCAGCTCCGGGGGTTCTACAAGGACCTGCAGTCGGAGGATTACGCCTCCGCCATCGCCATGGTCCACTCCCGCTTTTCGACGAATACGACGCCGAGCTGGGAGCGGGCCCATCCCAACCGCTTCCTCCTCCACAACGGGGAGATCAACACCATCCGCGGCAACGTGGACCGGATGCTGGCCCGGGAGGAGACC
>CAJOIC010000110.1 GCA_905234625.1 uncultured Oscillospiraceae bacterium
GCGGGAGGCGATCACCCGCTCCGTGTCCGTCCGGATCACCATGCCGTCCTTCACGGGCGTGATGCAGGAGGGCATGAGCCGGGGCATCCCCTCCACCTCAACCACGCAGACGCGGCAGGCCCCCAGCTTGTTTACATCCTTCAAGTAGCACAGGGACGGGATATGGATGCCGTTTTCCCGGGCCGCCTCCAGGATCGTCGTGCCGGACGGGCAGGCGACCTCCACACCGTTGATGTTACAGCGCAAAGTGCTCATGCTCGTCCTCCTTCCGGCACAGGGCCTCGAATTCCGCCGGGAACGCGCGCACCGCGCTCTCAAAGGCCTGGGGCGCGGCCTGTCCGTGGGCGCAGCGGGAATTCTGACCCACATAAGCGCAGACCCGTTTCGCCTCCGAAAGCGTTTCCTCGTTCCCTTCGCCGTTTATGAGCTTTTCCAAAAGCTCCGTGAGCTCCGCGAGGCCATAGCGGCAGGCGGTGCAGACGCCGCAGCTCTGATCCTTCAAGAAGGCGATACTCTTGAGCGCCAGTTTTGGTATGCCCTCGTTTTCTCCGATAAAACGGATCGCCCCGGTTCCAAGGCTCAAGCCAGCCGCACGCATCGGGCCGTAGTCCAGCACCGTATCGAGCCGGGACGCATTGCCGAAGCACCCGGTTGCCCCGCCGCCAACCTGAAAGCCCTTGACGGCTTTGCCGCCTGCCAGCTCCAGGACCGCGCGCAGTGTCACGGAATGGGGCAGCTCGTACACCCCCGGCCGCTTCACCGCGCCGCTCACCGTATAGAGCTTGGTGCCGCCGGTTTCGGCCGTGCCCGCATTTCGGAACGCCTCCGCGCCGTGGAGTACCAGGGAAGCAGCCGCCGCGAAGGTCTCCACGTTGTTTATGATGGTGGGCTTCCCGTACAGACCGCAGGTGCCGGGGTACGGCGGCTTGAGCCGGGGCTCGGAGCGCCGGCCCTCCAGCATTTCGAGGAGCGCCGTCTCCTCGCCGCAGACATAGGCTCCGCCGCCCCGGACGGCCTCCAGGTCGAAGCGCCGGCCGCTGCCCAGGACGTTTTCCCCCAGGACTCCGGCGGCGTAAGCCTCTTCAACGGCTTTTTGCATGGAAGCGTACGCCTTATCATACTCCGCCCGGATGTATACAACGGCCTTGGAAATACCCGTATACAGCCCGCAGATAAGTACGCCCTCGATGACCAGCTCCGGCTTTTGCACCATGAGCAGATAGTCCTTGTAGGTGTCGCCCTCCCCCTCGCTGCCGTTCGCGACGATATACTTCACGTCGCCGGGGGTATTCATCGTGAGCTCCCACTTGTCCGCCACGGGAAAGCCCGAGCCGCTCCGGCCCCGCACCTTGCCCTCGCGCAGGAGCACGATCATGTCGATATCGTCCTTCAAATACTTCCGTGCCGCGGCATACCCCGAGGGATGCTCCAGCATTGGCCCCGTCTTTTGCGGCGTCAGGAAGCGGTCGTCCGCTGCGCCGTCGTCCATGCCGTTGAAGGCGGAATAGAAGGTCGCCGCGGCCGCCACCCGGGACAGGGGCAGGCCGAGTCCGTCCGCCACCAGCCGCTGCACGTCCGGGGTCAGCTCGCCATAGAGCGCCTTGGCCTTGTGGAGGGCGGGGATCAGCGAGACGATGCTGTCTTTTTTCTCTTGGAGATACCGTTCCAATTCCTGCTGCTTCGTCATCGGTTCTCCTCCTTATGCCAGCCGTAGGGCGGGACAAAATAGCTCTTCTCCGGCGTGTTGGACCCGCCCAGGCGGTAGACCTCCCCCGTCTCCTTCCGCTTGAACCAGATCCGCTGGCCGATGGGAAGATGCATCTGCAGCGCCCCGGTGCGGCAGACTTCCACGCAGCAGCCGCAGTACCAGCACTCATCCGGGTACGCCACCACGGGCGGCTGCCCCGGCTCACAGCTGGGCAGGAGCGTCTGCATGCGGCAGATGTTCGCGCAGGCGTTGCAGCCCACGCACCTGGTCTCGTCGATGGTGACGGCGCGGGTG
>CAJOIC010000111.1:0-3144 GCA_905234625.1 uncultured Oscillospiraceae bacterium
GCGGACACGGGCGAGGAGATGAAGCCCTATCGGGACGAGGTTTCCCGCCGCTTCGGGGACTTTCTGCTGATGAAGTACCATAGCCGCGAGGAGATGAAAAAGGCCTGGACCCACGAGGGCGTCTGCTCCCTGGGCGAGGACGAGGATCCCGCACAGGGGACCGTGCGCGGCATCGAGGGCGGCTTCTATCAGTCCGTGGGCGAACCCATGGGCGACTGGAACGCAGCCGAAGGCCCGGCCCGCTACGCGGACTGGATGGAGTTCGGCGCTAGGATGAACCGTGCCTTCTACCGGGACATGAAGGACTATCTCATTTCCCTGGGCGTAAAGGTTCCCATCGTGGCCAGCAACCTGATGGCCGGGGCGGCAGACGTCTACGGGCACACCGACGGCGATCTGATGGAGAACAACACCTACTTCAACCACCCGCTGCTGCCCGTGCAGAACGACACCTACATGGTCTACGGCCCGGCGGAGTATGTCAGCACGAACCCCCTCACCGTACAGCGGGGCATCGGCTCCATGGGCACCACGCTTCTGAGCCTGGCCTCCGTCGCCATCGTGCAGGGCAAGCCCTTCATGCTCTCGGAGTGGAACGAATACGGCCTGCACCCCTTCCACTCCACGGCCTTTGTCCACACCGTGGCCTATGCCTGCCTCAACGACTGGGATGGGCTGATCCTCTACAACTACAACACCTCCGAGCACCCGGAGGACGAGCCGGCCGACGGCATCATCACCATTTTCGACTCTTACAACGACCCGGCCCTGATCGCCCAGTGGGGCTTCATGGCCACCATGTTCCTCAAGGGCCTGGTTTCCCCGGCAAAGAACCGGGTGGACGTGGTTTACACCCAGAACGACTGGAAGACCCTGCCGAACTTCCACGCCATGCCCATGTGCACCATGCCTTATCTGACGGCTTTCCGCAACGTCTTTCTGGACGGCGGCGAGCGCTATGAGGGCGACGCGGACGTGGCCATCAACGCGGGTTTCCTCAACGGCGGCGACCTGCGGGATGCCAGGCACGGCGTGTACTACGCCTGGTCCCCCTACCGGGACGCCAAGCGGAAGTATCTGAATGAAACCCGCCTCAAGGACGCGGCGAAGAACACCGAGGAGATTCAGCCCGGCGTCCACCTGGGCGAGCAGGCACTGGTCTTCGACAAGGTGGCGGAGATCGCCCAGTACGGCGACTACCGGCAGTTTGCCTCCCTGATGGACAAGGCCATGAAGCAGTGGGGGCTGCTGGACGAGAACAGCGGCTATGTGGACGGCAAGCTGATCTCCGATACCGGCGATATCTGCTTCGACCCCGACCATGCCCGCTTCTCGGTTCGCAGCGACAAGTGCGGCTATTTCAGCGGAGCGCCGGAAGCGGAAACCGTTCTGTCAGAGCGCGTGAGCGTCAGGGCTGCCAACGAGCGCATTTCCCTGGCCCTGCTGCCCCGGGACGCGGAGACCCTCTCCGACGCCCGCGACTTCCTGCTCATCGCCCTCGGCACCACCGGCACGGACGCCGAGAGCTTCAGCCCCGGTCCGGAACTGATGCCCGGCTTGCAGTTCACCATGGTTCGCAAGGACGGCAAGCTCTACGCCGAGACGCTGGAGGGCAGCCTTTTCGTTAAGGCAGCCAAGGCCAGCCTCACCGTGCTCGACCCTGTGGGACGCGAACTGGGCGAGGTCAAGGGTGAGGGCCGGGACGGCGGCGTGTATTTCAACATGCTGGGCGATCTGCCCGGCGTGCAGTACCGCCTTGTGATCGAGGACTGATATGACGAACGAAACCGGGCCTCTCGGCAAGGCCATATTTGAATTCACCGATCATAACAGCGCCTGCGTCATCCGTGACCCGGAAACGCCGCGCTACTGGTACAACTACCTTTGGAACGAAAAGGGCTACTGCGCCCAGGTCTCCCAGATCGGGCACGGGCGCAGCTACTACCTCATGCTCAACCGGGACGCGGCGCGGTATGTGTACCTCCGGGACGAGCAGAGCGGCGAGAGCTGGAACCTGGGCTTCGGCCCGCTGTGTGAGAGCGTGGAGGACTACGCCTGCACCCACGCCATCGGATACAGCTCTCTCCGCTCGCGGCGGGACGATATCGCGGCGGAATGGCGCATCTTTGTGCCCACGGATCTCACAGGTGAGTGCTGGACCTTGTGGCTGGAGAATACCTCCGACAGCCCCCGGATGCTCAGTGTTTTTCCTACGGTGAGCTTCTCCCTGGACGGCTTCTCCCACCCCCGCTACTACGAGATGTACCGCAGCATCGAAACGAGCTTCGACGAGAAGCTGAACGGCATTTACTGCCGCTCCGCCCACCCCTTCGCGCCCCACAGGCGCTATAACGGCTATCTGGCAAGTTCTGAGCCGGTCTTTGCCTTTGACGGCGACCTGACCTCCTTCTTTGGTAGCCTCAGTACCCAGACTGAGACGGACGCAGCTTCCGGCGCCCGGTACCAGCGGCCCAAGCGGCTGCTGAACGGCGAAAACTGCTCAAACTCCGACGGGGCACTCTTCATCCCCGGGGCGGTGCTGCAGCACAAGCTGAGCCTGCTGCCCGGCGAGCGGCGGGAGATCCGCCTTGTCTTTGGTGTGTCGGAGTCCATCGAGGAAGCGCAGGAAGCCGCCGCCATGTACACGACAGAGGACGCGCAGAGCGCCGCACTCAAAAAGGCCGAGGCGGCCTACCGGGAGAAGTACGCGGCGCTTTCCGTGCAGACGCCGGACGAAAAGCTGAACCGGATCATGAACCTGTGGCTGAAAAAGCAGGTGGACTTCTGTATCGTGGGCAAGAAGGGCGTGCGGGACAATCTGCAGATCGCCGTAGCGCTCTTAAATTACCGACCGGAGAAAGCCAAAGCGGAGATCCTCGAATGCCTGCGCCACCAGTTCCGGGACGGTACGACGACACCCGCTATTCCGACCAGCCCTTTTGGATCATCTGGGCGGTATGCCAGCTTCTCAAAGAGACCGGCGACAAAAGCATCCTCGCCCTGCCCATCGAGTGGCAGGATGGCGGCGAAGCGTCTGTTTTCGAGCATGTAAAGGCCGCGGTGCGGCGGCTGCTGGACGACCGGGGCAGAAACGGCCTCGTCCGCATCTACTTTGCCGACTGGAACGACGCGCTGAACATCCCG
>CAJOIC010000111.1:3203-4189 GCA_905234625.1 uncultured Oscillospiraceae bacterium
CTGAAAGCGCTGATGCTTTGGATTGGGGATGCGGAATATGCCGCTTTCTGTCAAAAGGCCTATGACGAAATGAAGGCCGCCATCAACCGCGCGGCCTGGGACGGCGGCTGGTATTGCCGTGCTCTGGCCAAGACAGAGAACATCGGCTCCAGGGATTCGAGCGGCAGCAAGATCTACTTAAACGCCCAGACCTGGGCCGTGCTGGGGGATGTGGTGCCCAAAGACCGGCTTCCCGCTTTGCTCTCCGCCGTGGACGGTCTGGAACGGGACTTCGGCTTTCCACTGAACGATCCGCCCTACCGGGGCTACGATCCCATGGCGGGGCGCATGTCCGGCATGCTGCCGGGGCTTTTTGAAAACGGCGGGGTCTACTGCCACGCCAGCGCCTTCAAGCTCCTGATGGACTGCGCTCTGGGACGCGGCAGTGATGCCCTGCGCACCCTCAAAAAGATCATGCCCGACAGCGAGAAGAACCCTTCCTCTCAGTCCGGCGCGGAGCCCTATGTGTTCACCAACTGCTATTCCACCCATCCCAAGTATTACGGCCGATCCTATCAGTCCTGGACCACCGGCACCTCGGCCTGGAGCCTGATGGGCCTATATGAGGGCATCCTGGGCGTGAAGCGGGACTATGCGGGCCTGCGGATCGAGCCCGCTTTCCCCGGCGATTGGGAGCGCGCGGAACTGAAACGACGCTTTCGCGGCGCGGACTATGTCATCCGCTATCGCCGCACCGGCGAGTGCAGCATCACCGTGGACGGCAGGCAGATCGAGGGAACGCTTCTCCCCGATTTCCGGGACGGGAAAACCCATTTGATAGAAGTGCATATTTGACGCGATCTTACAATTTCGGGCGGGATTTCGCAATAAATCCTCACAGAAATCCCGTACAATGAGGACACAAGGAAAAATCAAACCACTACAACAAAACTGACAGGAGGCATACACATGGCACGCGTTAAGAAAGAATACGATGCCGAAGGCGT
>CAJOIC010000112.1 GCA_905234625.1 uncultured Oscillospiraceae bacterium
GTCCAGCCCGCCGGAGAGAAGAAAGCCCAGCGGCGCGTCCGCGTCCAGGCGCTTGTCGATGCCGAGGATGAGCTTTTCCCGGATGTTCGCGCAGATCGTATCGATATCGTCGTCGATATACTTCTCCACCGTCGTCAGATCGGCATAGCGGGTAAACTTCCCGCCCGCATAATAATGGCCCGGCGGGAAGGGCGTGATCTCTTCGCACAATCCGACGAGGTTTTTCGCCTCGCTGGCAAAGACGATGGAGCCGTCCGCGAGATAGCCGTAGAACAGGGGCCGGATGCCGATGGGATCCCGGGCGGCGATGAAGTCGTTTTTCCGGCTGTCGTAGATCACCATGGCGAATTCCGCGTCCAGCATGGCGAACATATCAAGGCCGTACTTGTGGTACAGCGGCAGGATGATCTCGCAGTCGGAGTCGCTGACAAAGTCGTATTCCTTTGCCAGCTCCGCCTTCAGCGGGCGGAACAGATACAGCTCGCCGTTGCAGACACACATATCCCCGTCGAGGTGAAAGGGCTGCATGCCCTCCTCGTGCAGGCCCATGATGGCGAGCCGGTGGAAGCACAGAAAGCCGGGGCCGGCTTTTTCGATGCGGGACATGTCCGGCCCCCGGGACTGCGTGCGGTCAAAGTATTCTTGTATCTCCTCCTCGCTCATCGTCTGCGAGGTAAAGCCCATGATGGCGCACATGTTGGTTTCCTCCTACGAAATGAGCTCCCTGTTCCGGTAGACGATGTCTTCCCGGACCGTGAAGCCGAAGTGTTCCCAGAACTCGTTGCCGTCCAGATTATCGGCATAGACGACGAGGGCGGCTTTTCGGATACCGGAGCGGCGCAGGGCTCGGATCGCTCTCTCGACAAGCCCGGTCCCCACGCGGCGGTACCGGTAGTCCGCACCCACGGCGACGTGATAGAGATAGCCCCGCCGTCCGTCGTTTCCGGCGAGGACCGTGCCCACGACGGAAGCGTCCGTCTCCGCGACAAAACAGGTATCCGGATTGCGGCGTAGAAATGCCTCAATGCCGCCGCGGGAGTCCTCCACGGAGCGCAGGCCCATGCCGCCGCAGGCGACCCACAGCGCCAGCGCCCCGTCATAATCCTCCGGCTTCATCGGACGGATGTGTACGTTTCCTGTCATGGATCTTTCCTCATTCGTCGTCCTGGAGGGCGTCGTAGCCCTCCTCGCCGGTGCGGATGCGGACCACGTTCTCCACGTCGTACACAAAGATCTTGCCGTCGCCGATGTGCCCGGTATAGAGCACCTTCTTTGCCGTCTCGATCACATCCCGGACGGGGACCTTGCTGATGACGATGTCCACCTGCACCTTGGGCATGAGGTTCGTCTCGATCTCGACGCCGCGGTAATACTCCGGCTTGCCCTTCTGCATCCCGAAGCCCATGACGTGGGAGACGGTCATGCCCGTGACGCCGAGCTGCGCCATGGCCTCCTTGAGGGCGTACAGGCGGGACTCACGGAACACGATCTCCACCTTGGTGTACTTGTGTCCGTCCGGCGTCCCGAAGGCTGGCACCTTCTTCACGGGGATCGCCTCCGCCACGGGCGTCTGCCCGGTGACCGCCACAATGGGAACGTCCGCGGGCGCGTACGCCGTGTACTTTTCCACCGCCGGGGCGAAGTCCGCGTAGGCGCTGGGCAGGCCGTGCTCGCTCACGTCGAGCCCGGTCAGCTCATCCTCCGCCGAGGCCCGCAGGCCGTGGAACTTCTTGATGGCGGAGTAGAAGATCACCATGCACACCGCCGCCCAGGCACCGACGGACAGGACGCCCAGCGCCTGCAGACCCAGCTGCGCGAAGGAGCCGGTATAAAACAGGCCGCTCAAACCGGCGGGAGCGTTCGGGTTTGCCAGCAGGCCGACCGCCAGCGTGCCCCAGACGCCGTTTGCCATGTGGGGGTCATCGATGTGCAGGCGCAGGTCGAGCCACTCTACGAAGATCACGACGAGAAGGCCCGAAACGACGCCGATGATCCCCGCGCCCAGGGCGTCCACCGCGTCGCAGCCGGCCGTGACCCCCACGAGCCCGGCCAGCGCGGCGTTCAGGCACATGGAGACGTCCGGCTTGCCGTTTTTGACCCAGGTGAAGATCATCGTCGTGCAGGTCGCCAGCGACGGCGCGATGGTCGTCGTCAGGAAGATGGAGGCGAGCTCCGAGGGCGACGTGGCCGCCGCGCCGTTGAAGCCGTACCAGCCCAGCCACAGGATGAACACGCCCAGCGCGGCCAGGGGCAGGTTGTGTCCGGGGATGGCGTTGACTTTTATGACCTTGCCGGCCGCATCGGTCTTGTACTTCCCGATGCGCGGCCCCAGCCAGATCGCGCCGATGAGGGCCGCGATTCCGCCCACCATGTGGATGGCGCAGGAGCCGGCATAGTCGTGAAAGCCGAGCCGGGAGAGCCAGCCGCTGCCCCAGATCCAGTGTGCCTCGATGGGATAGACCACGAGGGAGATCACGGCGGAATAGATGCAGTAGGAGGAGAACTTCGTCCGCTCCGCCATG
>CAJOIC010000113.1 GCA_905234625.1 uncultured Oscillospiraceae bacterium
GATGCGGGATGCCGCCAAGCTGCAATCCACCGCCGCCAGCGGCATCGCCATGATCGAAACCATCAAATCCAGCGGAGCGGAAAACGGATTCTTCCAGAAATGGGCCGGGTATCAGGCCTCCGTCAACACGCAGACCGGCAAAGCCGCCCGGACGGAGGCCCTGCTCGGTAAAATACCGGCTTTCTTCTCCGCCCTGTCCAATTACGCCGTGCTGGCGCTGGGCGTCTATCTGACCATGCAGGGCAGCTATACCCTGGGCGGGGTGATGATGTTCCAGGGCTTTTTGACCGCCTTTATGTCTCCCGCCATGACTCTGGTATCCGCCGGGCAGGTCATCCAGGAGATGCACACCCAGATGGAGCGGGTGGAGGACGTGATGGAGTATCCGGAGGACGAGGCGGTGACGGAGCGCGAGGCCGAGGTCACGGAACTGAGCAAGCTGAAAGGTAATCTGGAGCTCAAAAACGTCACTTTCGGCTATTCCAGGCTGGAAAAGCCGCTGATCGAGGATTTTTCCCTGACGCTGAAAACCGGGCAGCGGGTGGCCCTGGTGGGCTCCTCCGGCAGCGGAAAATCCACGGTCTCCAAGCTGATCTCCGGGCTTTATAAGCCCTGGAGCGGGGAGATCCTGTTTGACGGCAGGCCAAGAGCAGCCTACCCCCGGGACGTGATGGTGGGCTCGCTGGCGGTGGTGGACCAGGATATCATCCTGTTTGAGGACACCGTCGCCAACAACATCAAAATGTGGGACGAGTCCATCCAGGATTTTGAAATGATCCTGGCGGCCCGGGACGCCCAGCTGCACGACGATATCACCCGGCTTTCCGGCGGGTATCAGCACAAGCTGACCAGCGGCGGCAAGAACCTGTCCGGCGGCCAGCGGCAGCGGATGGAGATCGCCCGGGTGCTGGCCCAGGATCCCACCATCATCATTTTGGACGAGGCCACCAGCGCCCTGGACGCCCGGACGGAATACGATGTGGTGAACGCCATCCGGGACCGGGGCATCACCTGCGTGGTGGTGGCCCACCGGCTCTCCACTGTGCGGGACTGCGATGAGATCATCGTCCTGGACCACGGGAAGGTTGTCGAACGGGGCACCCATGAGGAACTGATGAAAAAGGGCGGCGCGTATGCCGACCTGGTGGCCAATGAATAAGGGGGCGCTGCGATGGGATGGTTTGAAAATCAAATCGAAGAACGCCGGGCCGCTGACCAGCAGATTTTAGAGGAGTCCTTCGTAAAAATCGCCGGCGTGGTGCTGGGACAGCGCATGGCCAATAAAATCAGCGACGAGCGGATCGTCACAAAGGGCGCCATAGACGAAATCCTGAAATACTATCACTGCAAGCCGGTGGAATTGCCGGAAAAAATCCGGACTACCGACGAGCAGTTGGATCACGCCTTGCGTCCACACGGCCTCATGCGTCGGAATGTGGTGCTGACAGAGAGCTGGTACAGGGACGCCTATGGGCCTATGCTCGCCTTTACCAAAGAGGATGGTCTGCCTGTGGCGCTGCTGCCGGGTACAATCATGGGCTACACCTATACCGACCCGCGAACAGGCCGGCGGGAAAAACTCAACGCCAAAACCGCGACCCTGTTCGGCGCGGATGCCATCTGCTTTTATCGTCCGCTGCCGCAGAAAAAGCTGGGGATCCCCGATCTGCTGCTGTACATGAAGCGCTGCCTCTCCCTGAGCGATACGGTCATCACGGTGGGCGCGGCGCTGGCCGTCACGCTCACGGGGCTGCTCCTGCCAAAGATCACCCAGGCCATCACCGGACCCGTGCTCTCCAGCGGACGGTCTGACGCCCTGATCGGCATCGTCATCTGCCTGGTGTGCGTGCTGCTTTCCACCCGGCTGTGCGAGAGCATCAGCACGCTCCTGCAAAGCCGGCTGAACACTAAAATCTCCCTGGGCGTGGAGGCTTCCATGATGATGCGCCTGCTCTCCCTGCCGGCCAGCTTTTTCCGCCGGTACAGTCCCGGAGAACTGCAAAGCCGCTCGGATTCCGTCAATCAGCTCTGTTCCACGCTGCTGAATATGGTGATGAACACAGGGCTTTCTTCTCTGACGTCCCTTTTGTATGTAGGACAA
>CAJOIC010000114.1 GCA_905234625.1 uncultured Oscillospiraceae bacterium
TCGAGCTGCTTTTTGTCCACTTCAAAAAAGAATTTCTTCATGGTCAGCTCCTCCTCAGTACATGCGGACGTCGGGGATGAACTGCCCGGCCACCCAGGGCGCGTACTTCTTCATGAAGTTCGCGTCGTCGCCCTCGAAGCCGTACTCGGCGAGCTCCGACGGGTGGACCCACAGAAACTCCGCGTAGGTCCCGGCCTTCGGCTCGGTCTGCCAGGTGTTCACGGCCTCATAGTAGAGGTGGTAGTCGTCCTTCGTGTGGGTGTTGTGGGTGATGTTGCCCTCGGCGAGGTGCTCGACCTTGCCGTCCTGGGGCTTGTGGCGGCCTCGGGTGATGAGCTTGCCGACCGACACCGTCATGCCGAGCTGGTCGGCGGCGATGCGGGCGGCGGCGGCCGCGTCCGTCTCGTTCGTGCGCTCGCGGTCGTGGGGGAACTCCCACGCACCACCGGCGTTCCGGCAGATCAGCACGTCCCCCGTCGGGCCCGCGTGATGCTGGATGAGTACAGAGATCGTTTTCATCGGTTCCTCCTCCCGCTCAGAGCGTGTACTGGTGCGGCGCGGGAACGAAGCCCTCGACGCGCTCGCGGAACTGCGTCACGGTCTCGAGGTGCACGTTCCGGTCGACGCGCTTGACCTCCACGCCGTCCTCCGTGCAGCTCGCCCACTCCGTGAAGCCGTCGCGGGTGCTCCTGCATTCGAATTTGTATTCCTTCACTCTCTTACCTCCTTTATATTGTCAGAGAATGTTTGCTCACGATTCGCTTTCCGGGGAAGTCCAGTCCATGAAGTCCATGTCCTCCGCCGGAAGCTGACCCGTCATATCCAGGTAGGAGATGATGCCCTTTTCCGCCGCGACCATGACGCCGAGGGGGTCCATGTCGGACTTCGGCGTGATCTCGAAGAGCTGATCCGCCGCCGCGGTGAGGTTCTTTATCATGGCGGTGTGGCGCTCGTCCAGGGGAAAGGCCTTGCGCCGGCCCTCCTCCGCGTCCATCTTGTGGATGAAGCACTGGTACTGGTCCCGGAACACGAAGACGTACATGATCTCCATGCCGCTGAGGACGGCCACCATCTTGGCGTTCCCCAGGGCGCGGATGAGCTTGTCCCCGTCCTTTTCCATGAGACGCAGGCGGACGTCGTTTTTGTGGTCGTTCCGCTCCCGGCGCTCCCGGCTGTTTTTGGGCTTTTTTTCCTCGTCCAAGGGTTTTCCACCGCCTTTCGGGCCTATGCTCCTACATTGTTTAATACTAAACTATAGAACAATGCCAAGGTCAACAGGTTTTTACGCTCTGATATGGTAAAGTCTCCCTGTCTCCGATCCCGGGAAGCCTTGCGCCGCAAGGCTTTTTAATCTTTTGTCACAACTTATCGGTTGTGACCGGGCCACAACTTACTGTGTCGCCCGATCCAGGGGGATGTCCCCGAGATTCACGCATTCCCGGGTGCGGAGCTTCTCAAAGAGCTTGATCTCATAGCCGGGGCACTGGATGGAGAGGTCAAAAAGGCCCACGGGCAGGTCGTTGAACCAGAAGTCGCCGTACTCGTCCGTGTGGGTCTCCCAGCGCTTGCCGCCGGAATTGAGCAGGCACCGCGCGCCGATGACGACCTCCTTTTCCACCGGGTCGTAGACCGTGCCGGCGATGAACTGGCCGGGGATGTTCCGGTAGTACACCCGGGGCCGGCAGCCGGTCTCGGGCCGGAGCACCGACGCGCCCTCGATGTAGTCCGCCAGCTCCTCCTCTTCCCCGAACATCAGCGCATCCGTGGGGCAGGCCTCCACGCAGCGGGGATCCTTCGCGCCGTGGTCGAGCAAATGGGCGCAGCCGGTGCATTTCTGGGGCAGAGCCAGGGCCTCGTTCCAGTAGATCGCGCCGTAGGGACAGGCGTCCGCGAGTTGCTTCTGTCCCGCGGCCTTCTCCGGGTCGATGATCACGAGGCCGTCCTCCCGGCGGTAGACCGCGCCGTTTTCCGCCGCATCGATGCAGGGGGCGTTCTCGCAGTGGTTGCACAGGCGCGGGATGTAGTGGATGCGGACCTTGGGGACGGTGCCCTGGACATGGTCCTCCACCCTGCACCAGAACTGCCCGGTCAGAGGCTGAGGCTTCGCGTAGGGCGTCCAGTCGTTTTCCGCGTGCTCGTCCTTGCAGGCGAGCTGGCAGTTGTAGCAGCC
>CAJOIC010000115.1:0-758 GCA_905234625.1 uncultured Oscillospiraceae bacterium
CGCGCTGCGGCACTACGACAGCCCTTTCCCCGCGCCCACGGGGTACCTCTTCCATCTCGTGCAGCGCTGCTGCAACGTGGACATGGAGCACCGGGACCGGCTGGCCGGGCGCTCGAATTACACCCTCGGGCGGATGTTCCACATGTGGTTCACGGGCTTTACGAACTTCTCCACGCTCCCGCTGCGGCTCGCGGCGATCGTGGGCGGCGTGTGCGCCGGGGTCGGCTTCCTGGCCGGAGCCATCGTCGTCATCCGCAAGCTCGTGAACCCGGACATCGCCGCCGGCTATACCTCCAGCATCGCCCTGCAGCTCTTCATCGGCGGCGTCATCATGATGATCCTCGGCCTCATCGGGGAATTCATCGGACGCATCTACATGACCGTCAGCGGGCTGCCCCAGTACCGCGTCCGGGAGACGCGGAACGCCCCGCCGAAGGGAGGCGACGCCCATGGCGAGTAAGCTCCGGCCCCTGTATGACCGGCTCTACATCCGGGGTGAGGCGGTCTACAACGCCGTCGCCTGGCGGCACAGCGCCAAGAAAGGCCTCCCGCACGCCGTCCCCGATCCGAAGCTCGACGAGACCTACGCCCGGACCATCCGCCCGTACTGGCGGCAGTTCCGCGTCCGCACGCCGAAAAAGTTCTGGTTCCGGCTGTTCGGGCCCGATCCCCGCTGCATCCCGGACGACCTCTGGTTCCGGGACGTGGTGCCCCACTACAACAACCTCATCTTCGCCAAGGGCTTCCAGGACAAATGC
>CAJOIC010000115.1:780-2246 GCA_905234625.1 uncultured Oscillospiraceae bacterium
CGTGGTAAAATGCGTCGCCGGCGTCTTTTATGACGACGCCCTGAACCTCCTCTCCCCGGCGGAGGCCGTCCGCCGCTTCCGGGGGCAGGGCCGGGTCATCGTGAAGCCCTCCGTAGCCACCGGACAGGGACACGGCATCCGCTTTTTCGACAGCGGCGCCATGGGCCCGGAGGAGATCGAGTCGGTCTTCGCCCGGTACGGGAAGAACTTCCTCGTCCAGAAGAAGCTCGCCCAGCACCCGGATCTCGCGGCGCTGAACCCCGGCTCCGTCAACACCGTCCGCATCCTCACCTTCCTGCACGGCGGCGAGGTGCACATCCTCTCGTCCATCCTGCGGGTCGGCGGCGCGGACAGCGAGATCGACAACGTATCCCAGGGCGGCTATCAGTGCACCCTCCGCCCGGACGGAACGCTGGAGCCCGAGGCCATCACGAAGCGCGGCGGCGCCTGGACGACGGTCACGGAGACGACCGGCGGCCTGCGCTTCGGGGATCTGCGCGTGCCCGCCTACGACCGGGTGCGGGAGCTCGTTTTACGTGAAGCGGCCCGAATGGCCCACTTCCCGATCCTCGGCTGGGACATCGCCGTGGATCCCGGCGGCGAGCCCGTTCTGGTGGAATACAACGTCATCCCCGGCCAGAACCAGCGCACCGGCGGTCCCACCTTCGGCGATCTGACGGACGCCGTGCTCACCGAGGTATACGGGAGGAAATAGCGTCCGGGAAACCCGAACGCTGTATGCCTGGCGTCCCCCACACCTGCGGACGGATCAAAAGATACCCCATGATACATAAGTGAACCATTAAGGAGGAGCATATACAATGAGAACCGTTGGTTTTCCCATCAGCCGCAAGGAGAACGAGCGCCGGCGCGCCCTGATCCCGGCGGACGTCAAAAAGGTCAAAAGCCCCGGTCAGCTCTATATCGAGTCCGGTTACGGCGAGGTCCTGGGCTTCACGGACGAGGATTACGCCGCCATGGGCTGCCATATCACCGACTTCGACGGCATCATGGCCTGCGACGTGATCTGCGACGCGAAGATCGGCGACGAGCCCTTCCTCGCGGACCTCCGGCCAGGCCAGACCGTGTTCGGCTGGGTCCACGCCGTCCAGCATCGGGACATCACCGACGCCATCGCCCTCAAGGGCGGCACGGCCTACTGCTGGGAGGACATGTTCGAGGACGGACGCCACAGCTTCTGGCGCAACAACGAGATCGCCGGCGAGGCCGCCGTCGTTCACGCCTTCCAGTGCTGGGGCAAGATGGCCTATCACTGCGACGTGGCCCTCATCGGCCGCGGCAACGTCGCCCGCGGCGCGCTGAAGATCCTCGACAAGATGGGCGCGAACGTCATGGTGTATGACCGGCGCACGGAAAAGCAGTTCCAGAAGGACCTCGGCAAATACGACGTGCTCGTGAACGGCATCCTCTGGGACACCTCCCGCACCGACCACATCATCTACCGC
>CAJOIC010000116.1:0-1244 GCA_905234625.1 uncultured Oscillospiraceae bacterium
GTGCCCACATCGTCCCAGGACTCATGGACGTCGGAGAAGGTGATGAGGGAGTTCTTCTGCACACCCTTCGCCAGGATGACGTTCACATTCACGTCGATCTTGGGAGGATCCTGAACGGTGAGCTTGTGGGTAACGATCATCCCCTCCGTGTCGGTGACGGCGATCGTGTAGCTGCCGGCGCTCAGGGCCTCGATGACGTCCGCGGCAATGGTGATGTTCTTGGCCTCGGTGTCTTCCTTGTAGGCGACCTCTTCGCTCTTCAGGGTGACGGTGTGCGGGCCCTTCTCATCGGTGGGGATCACGAGATCCTTGTTGATGCCGAGGGTATAGGTGTAGCCCTCGCCCGCGGTGGTGTTGGACGGACCGGCCGTCGGGAGAATGGAGATGCTCGCAGCGCTCTCGGGAGCGTCCTTCGCGATGCCGAAGGCGCCGTCAGCGATGCCGGACACATAGAAGACCGAGCCCTTGTCGGTGCCGCCGCTCGGCGTATAGTACAGATGTCCGTCGGCATAGGACCACGCCGTCGCCGACTTGGTGCGGGTAGAAACGGCAGAGGAGGAGTAATACAGATAGTTGACGCCGTTGGTGAAGGCAAGGCCGCCGTCGGTAGCGGCTGTCCATACCGACTCCGGGGTGGGATCGGCTTTGTCGATCGCCACGGCCTTGACAGAGGTGCCGTCGATGGACATGGCATAGAACGCGCCGTCGGACTCGATGCCGATCAGGTACAGGCCGTCGGCCAGGGCCGGAGCGTCGCCGCCGCTGCTGGCGTTCGGATCGATGATCGTCAGCTTATGCTCCTCGGTGCCGCTTTCCGTTTTCACGACAGCATCGTGGACGCCCGCAGTCAGGGTTTCCAGATCGGCATAAGCGATGTAGCTGGTGGGGGGAGAGGTGGACATATCATCCGTGACCGTGACAGACGTGCCGTCGACCGTGACCTCCGGCTTGCCGTCCAGAGAAGTGACGACCTTCAGGTTCGTCTCGGAGCCGAGAGTGTAGGTCCACTCCTCACCCTCCGCGGCAGGCGTTTCCTCTTCGGGCTCGTTCACGATAATCTCGTCGTCCTCGGAGAGCTTGTAGGAGATGGCGCAGGACACGGGATACACGCCCACGTCAAGGCCGTCGATGCTCACGGTGAAGGAGCTGGTGAACACGCCGTCCACCGCCTCGGAGGCGAGGAACGTCTCCGTGAAGGTCTCTTCGCCGAAGCTCCAGGCAAAGGTCATGCTGACGCCGGCCAC
>CAJOIC010000116.1:1283-3128 GCA_905234625.1 uncultured Oscillospiraceae bacterium
GTGACCGTCATTGGACACATCGACCCAGTGGGGGGCGTCGACGTAAACGAGGTTGGGCAGGCCGCTGCTGGCCGCCTTCTCGTAGACGCCGGACTTGCTTCTGCTGCTGCTGCTGCTGCTGCTGCCGGAGGGCTTGGTGGTGGGAATAAACGTCGGCTTCAACGCAGAAGCCTTGTCCGTGGTGGAGGTGATGGAGCCGGAAGCGATCGCGGCGATATAGTAGGTCACGCCGCCCTCGGTGTAGCCGAGAGCGCCGTCCGCGTCAACATTCCAGACGCCGGCGCTGGCCGTCGCAGGCTCCTTGGTCGCGGAAGCGCTGAGAACAAAATACTTGTTCTCCCCGGGAGGATCCTCCGCAGCGAGCTGGAAACCGCCCTCCGCGGCGATGACCTGGACGTAACCGCCGTTAGACGCCTTACCGTCCGCGGGAACCGTCCCGACCTGGACAGAGCCAAAATCAAGGCCGATGCACTGACCGCCGAAGTCCAGGATATAATACCCTTCCGCCGGGTTCGCACCGGCCGCGGGAGCCGGATCGACCACTTCAGTGGGGTTGGTCATCGGCTCGGTCTCGGACTCCGTAGCCTCCGAGACGGTCAGGGTGCCGCTCTTGGAGCCGGACTCCTGCGTGAGCTCGATGGTATACTCGGCCGCAGACAGAGTGTTCAGATACTCCGCCTTGATGATGGCCTTCACACCGTCCACGGTGTAGTTGGCCGCGTCGATCGCCGAGCCGTTGATCGAGACCGCAGTGACGGTGCCCTTGCTGCCGCTGCCCTTCACCGTCAGGTCGTCCGAGCCGCCGATGGTCCAGGTGACGGCGATCGGATCACCAGCGGCCAGAGAGGCCTCTTCGACCTCGACCTCAACGATCACCTCAACGGGATCCGCCGGGGCTTCCGCGGGCGCCTCTGCCGGGATTTCTTCCGGCGCGGGCTCCTCGGAGAGCGCGGGCTCTTCGGTGATGATCTCTTCCGCGGGAAGGATCTCTTCGACGGGCTCGACGATCTCCTCGGACGCGAAGGCTGTCAGACCGGCGCCGCCGACAAGAGACAGAGCCAGCGTGAGAACGAGCAGGATACTGATCAGCTTTTTCATTCTCTTTGTTTCCTTTCTCCATATTTCATCCCCCGCAGAGGGGACTTTTTGACAGAAACACTTTACCACATAGACAAACATTTTACAATTAACGTTCATTAATAATTCACAAAAAAATGAAGAAATTGTTAAGCGCCGGAAAAAGCGCAAAAAGAGCCCCCGCTCGAGGGGGCGCAGGCGAACCGGTCAGGACGCCCGATCCAGGGCCTCCATGCGGTCCAGCGTCGGGAGGCAGACATCCTCCACGACACCCTCAGGCGCAGGCCCGCGTCGGAGAGGACATCGCCGTAATCCTCCGCCCAGGAGCCGCGGCTGAGTATATTTAAATAAGTATCCACAGCGCCGTCCCAGTCGGTCTGGGCCAGGTCCCAGACCTGCAGGGCCGCCATGCCGGAGGCGGCGTAGCTGATGTAATACATGGGCTGGGAGAAGTTGTGGGCGACATAGGCCCAGCCGCTGTCCCATTCGAGATACCCGTCCTCGTATTGGCCGTATTCCTCGCAGAGCTCGAGAAATATGGCGTTCAGCCGCTCGGGCGTCAGATCGTCCGGTTCGGCGAAGACCCGGCGCTGGAACTCGTCGTAGAAGCAGCCGTCGATGACGTTTTCGAGAAGATCGGCCAGCAGCGCAAACTCGGCGGCGTCCGCTCCGCGGTCATAGATCTCGCCGTAGAACCGGGAGAACAGGCCCTGCAGGGCATTCGAGTGGATCTCCGAGAGATCGAGGCTGTCCGTCTGGGTGAAGTAG
>CAJOIC010000117.1 GCA_905234625.1 uncultured Oscillospiraceae bacterium
AAAACCGCGGCGCTTCTCCGCGGAGCATCCCGGACTCGGCGAGGGCGGGCGCTTCCATCCCAAGGGCACCGGCGACCCGCTGCCGGACGGGACGACGCTTACCTTTGCCCTGGTCGGGAACCAGAACAGCGGCAAGACGACTCTGTTCAACCAGCTGACGGGCTCGAACCAGCACGTCGGGAACTTCCCGGGCGTGACGGTGGACCGGAAGGACGGACCCATCCGGGATCATCCCGATACGCTGGTGACCGACCTGCCGGGTATCTATTCCATGTCCCCGTATACCAGCGAGGAGATCGTCTCCCGCAGCTTCGTGCTGGACGAAAAGCCCCGGGCCATCATCAACATCGTGGACGCGACCAACATCGAACGGAGCCTGTATCTCACCATGCAGCTCATGGAGATGAACGTGCCCATGGTGGTGGCGCTGAATATGATGGACGAGGTGGCCGGAAACGGCGGCGCCATCGACGTGAATGCCATGGAGGCCATGCTGGGGGTGCCGGTCCTGCCGATCTCCGCGGCCAAGAACCAGGGCGTCCACGAGCTGATCGACCACGCCCTGCACATCGCGAAATACCAGGAGCGCCCGCTTCGCCAGGACTTCTGCGACGAAAACGACCACAACGGCGCGGTGCATCGCTGCATCCACGCCATCATCCACCTCATCGACGATCATGCCCGCCGGGCGGGGCTGCCTGTGCGCTTTGCCGCGAACAAGGTGATTGAGGGCGATGAACTGGTCCTGAAGCAGCTGGACCTCGACCAAAACGAGGAGGAGATGCTGGAGCATATCGTCTCGCAGATGGAGGCGGAGCGCGGGCTGGACCGCAGCGCCGCCATCGCGGATATGCGGTTTTCCTTCATCCAGCGCGTCTGCCGGGCGACGGTCAAAAAGCCGCGGGAGAGCAAGGAGCGGGTCCGCAGCGAGAAGCTCGACCGGGTCCTCACGGGAAAGTATACCGCGCTGCCGGTCTTCATCGGCATCATGGCGCTGGTGTTCTGGCTGACCTTCAATGTGATCGGCGCGTGGCTGCAGGGGCTTCTCGAGACGGGGATCGACGCTCTGACCGTCCTGGTGGACAAGGGCCTCACGGCGGCGGGGGTGAATTCGGCCATCCACAGTCTGATCGTGGACGGCATTTTTGCCGGCGTGGGCAGTGTTCTGAGCTTTATCCCCATCATCGTGACGCTGTTTTTCTTCCTGTCCATCCTGGAGGACAGCGGGTATATCGCCCGCGTGGCCTTTTTCATGGACAAGCTCCTGCGCCGCATCGGTCTGTCCCTGCTCATCGGCTTCGGCTGCTCTGTGCCCGCCGTCATGGCGACCCGGACGCTCCCCAGCGAGCGAGACCGGAAAATGACCATTCTTCTGACGCCGTTCATGAGCTGCACGGCGAAGCTCCCGATCTACGCGTTTTTTGTCAGCGCCTTTTTCCCGGGACGCGGCGGACTCATCATGGTGGGCCTGTACCTGCTCGGTATCCTGCTGGCGATCCTCATCGCGCTGCTGTACAAGGAGACGTTGTTCCGGGGCGAGGCCGCGCCGTTTGTGATGGAGCTTCCGAACTACCGGCTGCCGAGCGCGCGGAACGTGGGCCAGCTCCTATGGGAAAAGGCCAAGGACTTCCTGCAGCGCGCCTTCTCCGTGATCCTGATCGCTACCGTTGTCGTGTGGTTTTTGCAGAGCTTCGACCTGCATTTCGACCTGGTTTCTGACTCCGGGGACAGCATCCTGGCCGGGATCGCCGGCATTCTGGAGCCGGTCATGCGCCCGGTTGGCCTGGGCGATTGGCGCATCTGCGTCTCGCTCATCACCGGGTTCATGGCCAAGGAGAGCGTCGTCTCCACCATGGAGATCCTGTTCCCGGGCGGCGCGGCCGCGGCTTTGTCTCCGTTGACGGCGGCGGCAATGCTGGTGTTTTCGCTTCTGTACACCCCCTGCGTGGCGGCGGTCGCCTCTGTGAAGCGGGAGCTCGGCGCGAAGTGGGCGGTCGGCGTGGTTGTCTGGCAGTGCGTCGTCGCGTGGGTCGCGGCGTGCATCGTTCATCTCATCGGCATGATGGGGGGAGGGATCTAGCATAAGCATCGTTGACATCCTGCTTCTCGTTCTCGTCTTGGCAGCGGTCGGCCTGGCGATCCGAAGCCTTGTGAAGAGCAGAAGATCCGGCGGATGCTCC
>CAJOIC010000118.1 GCA_905234625.1 uncultured Oscillospiraceae bacterium
GGCGGCGGCTATGTCTATGCCGAGAATGTGTACGCCTACGCCTGTCTGCCGAAGTCGAACGAAGCCAGCCGGGAGGGCTCCGGCTCCGCGGGCCTGTATTTGGACGGTTATTCCTACTTTGTGGTGAAGGATTCCGTCGTGGGCTCCGTGGGCGATAACGCGGTCACTTCTGCCGGCGGAGGAACGCTGCTGGCATACAACACCACCTTTGAGGGCGGCACCAGCTATGAGAACATGCCCTGCATCAAGACCCACCCCATGGGCAACAACACCGACCGCGCCCAGGACATCCGGCTGACGGACTGCATCCTGACCGCCACCGGTCCGGCGTTCTTCTTTGACGGACGCAGCACCGATATCACCCTCTCCGGCGTCATCGACTGCACCGGCGTGGAGGGCGCTCTTGTCCGTTCGGTGCAGATGGACGGCGGGAACGCTTACATGGGCGGCCTGACGCTGGATCAGGCGTATCCCATCCCCACGAACCACTCCACACTGAAGCTGGACACCTGCACCATCTTGGGCGCCTCCGACATCGTGCTGGAGCCGGTGGCGGCAGGCGTCGAGGAGCAGACCCTGGCGGTGACCGTCACGAACGGAACGGACTATGCCGGAGCCATGAACGGGGGCGTCATCGACGTGACCCTGTCCGGCGGCTCCTCCTGGACTGTCACCGGGGATACGGACATCGACAGCCTGACAGTCGAGCCCGGCAGCTCCGTCATCGTGGCGGAGGGCGTGACCCTGCTGGTCGGCGGCGAGGCGTATCCCGGGAATGCGGCGTCCGGCGAGGCTTCGGGCGAAGCCGGTTCCGATGCCTCCGGCTATCCCCATTTCGACGAGTACCGGGACTATGTGGCTGCGCTAGTGCTGGCGGACGATTTCATGTCCTCCACCGCTGCCTACGACGACACCTACACGGCGGAAACTCCCTACGGTACCCCATTCATCGACATCAACCCCGTCATCGGCGCGCTGGACTATCCCGATTGGATGGCGGCGAATTATCCCGGCGAGTCATTCCACGCGGCATAACTGGCGATCCCGTCATTCCGCAATAATGTAATAAACTGAATACCCTCACAGGCGCATATCCGCATTCGATTCTTCATTTCCTTCATTCTTGTTCCCTCCTTTCGCGGATATGCGCCATTTATAAAAGTGAATTCTATTTTTGAAAGGAGAAAAAACGGTAACTGGTGCGGACTTCTTGATTCACAAGCGAGAGGATACCAAAAGAAACGAGAGAATATCAAAAGAAATAAATTTGCGCCGTGATTTTGCCGTTGATACAATAGGTACAGACAATAAAAAGTGTTGGAGGTAACAACATGAAAACAAGTATCCGTATCCTTGCGCTGGCGCTTGTCGTTCTCATGAGCATGGCAGTGCTGGCTGGCTGCGGCGGCAAGACAGAGGAAGCCGCAGCACCCGAGACACAGGCGGCCGCTCCCGCGGCTCCCGAAGCCCCTGCCGCTCCTTCTGCGGACGGGGACCCCTCCCGGTGAGCCCAGCGGCGAACCCGGCTCCGCCGAGCCTCCCGCGGAATTCGTACCGCTGGATCCCGCCGGCGACTATTCCCGTGACTGGTCTGGCTATCAGGCCTATCTCACGGAAGCCTGCAATGCTGAGACCGCTTTCCCTGACGACGAGATGCGTCAGCAGGTGAAGGATCAGATCGCCGCCGCGACCGAGGCGGATTACGACGTGACCGTATTCCCCTATGAGATGCTCGTCGGCATGCACATCGCGGTGTCCTACGAGGATTTCCTGGCGGCGTAACAGCATCCGATAATCTGAAAAACTATTTGATTGGAGGATAATCAAATGAAGCGCATTTCTACTCTTCTTGCCCTGATCGTTGCCCTGTGCATGGTCCTGTCCGTGGGCGCTTTCGCCTCTGGTGAGCCCTCCGGTTCCCCGGAGCCCGCCTCCGGCATCGCCGGGACCTATTCCGACGGTGAACATACCCTGGTGATCGCCGACGATCTCACCTTCACGCTGGAGAAGACCGGCCAGAATCTCGAGGGCGAGGACTTCGTCATGCTGGTGACCGGCACCGTTACCGAGGACGGCGTATTCACCATCACCGGCCTGTATGACGGCGAGATCAACCTCGTCGAGGTGGCCAGCGAAGAGCAGCTCGCGGCGGATCTTGCCACGGTTGAGGCCGCTTTTGCCGGCGGTAAGGTCGGCGGCGGGGTCGTTCCCGGCTCCTACACCGACGGTACGCTGACTCTCGTGATCGCGGACGATATGACCTTCACCATGGAGAAGACCGGCCAG